>CAZKIY010000008.1:29435-31073 GCA_964552875.1 uncultured Planctomycetaceae bacterium | reverse complement strand
CGCGGCAGGATGGAACGTGCCTTGCTGAGCGCGAGGTGTCCGATCCACTGCTCGAACACGGAGACCGTCATGATCGCAGCCCGCTTGCTCCTCGCCACTCTCACTCTCTCCGCGACCGCATCCGCGCAGGGAGGAGTGCTCCACTACTGCACGCCCGGTGCGGCCGGTGCTCGACTCTCCGCCTCGGGCAGCGCGAGCTTCACCGCGCAGAGCGGAATGGGCGACTTCGTGCTGCGCGCGACGAACGTTCCGACCGGCGCGACGGGTGTGTTCCTCATGGGCTCCGGAATCACGCCGGCGATCCCTTTCGGTCAGGGTTTCCGCTGCGTGGCGGGGCCGATCTTCCGGCTCGGCGCGGTCACGTCCGTCGCCGGACAGGCGTCGCTCGCGCTCGACTACACCGACGCAGGGAGCGCCGCGAGCATGATCACGCCCGGCTCCGCTTGGACGTACCAGTTCTGGTTCCGCTCGGGCGCGAGCTTCGACTTGACCGACGCGATCCAAGTGGTGTTCGGCCCGCCCGAGCCGCTACTCGGCGCGTCGACGATCGAGAGCGGCGTCTACAGCAGCCACCCGCTGGGATGGACGAACGAGGGCGGCATCGAGATCGCGCGCGACGCCGCGCAGTGGGCCGCCCTGTGGGACTTGCACGACGGCGCCATTCCCCGCACGCCGTTGCCGACCGTCGATTTCAGCCAGGAAATGGTCGTGGCCGTGTTCGCGGGCTCGCGGTCCACCGGTGGACACCACGTCGTGATTCGCGGGCTCGATTTGTCCGTCGCCGCGCTCGACGTCTCCACGCTCGAGAACGCGCCGGGTGCTGGGTGCAACGTGCTCTTCGTCATCACGCAGCCCTACCACTTCGTGCGCGTGCCGCGCGTCGAGTACCTCGTGGTGCGGGATTGGCGTCGGAACGTGAATGCGGCGTCCTGTCCGTAGTCGCGACGCAGCGAGTGGATAGCGCGCCAGGACGTCGACGTGGGTCGACTGGTGCGTGCAGATCAGATGAACCACGTGATCGTCAGCGGGTTCGTCGGCGCAAGACGGGGACGGTGTCCGAAGCGTAGTTCGCGGCCGGCGGATGCATGCCCGCGACCCGGAGTTCGCCGCTGAACGACGCCGGGCGGACGGATTCCGTGTCCGTCGTCCTGTGGCCATGATCGAGCGCGATCTCGGCGCGGCGAACGCTCTTCCATCAGGTCCCAGCAGGGATGTCGGCTTCGACGAGGTTCGCGAGCATCCCGAGCGACTCCTGCCAACCGAGGTAGCAGGCTTCGGCGGGGATGACGCCCGGCACGCCTTCTTGCACGATCGAGATGTCCGTGCCGACCGAGACCTTCTTCAGCACGATCGTGACACTCATCTCGCCCGGCAGGTTCGGGTCCTCGAACTCGTCCGTGTAGCGTAGACGCTCACCCGGCACCATCTCGACGTACTTGCCGCCGAACGAGTGCGAACCGCCGTTGGCGAAGTTCGTGAACGACATGCGATAGCCGCCGCCGACGCGCCCGTCCATCGCGTGGATCGTGCCGGTGAACCCGTGCGGCGGCAGCCACTTCACCATAGCGGCAGGGTCGATGAAGGCGCGATAGACGCGCTCGGGCGGAGCCGTGAGGACGCGATGGAGCCGGATCGTGT
>CAZKIY010000008.1:27845-29335 GCA_964552875.1 uncultured Planctomycetaceae bacterium | reverse complement strand
GCACTCCTTGATGCGCTTCAGGAACGTCACGGCTTCGCGGCCGTCGACCAGGCGGTGGTCGTACGTCACCGCGACGTACATCATCGGGCGAATCACGACCTGACCGTCGCGCGCGACCGGGCGATCCTGGATCGCGTGCAGGCCGAGGATGCCGGATTGCGGCGGGTTCACGATTGGCGTGCTGAGCAGCGAGCCGTAGATCCCGCCGTTGCTGATCGTGAACGTGCCGCCGGTGAGTTCCTCGAGCGTCAGCTTGTTCGCTTGCGCGCGCTTCGCGAGTTCGCCGATCCCGGCCTCGATTTCGGCGAAACTCATGCGCTCGGCGTTCCTCAGGATCGGCACGACGAGACCCTTGCCGCCGCCGACCGCGACGCCGATGTCGTAGTAGTTGCGGTAGACGATCGCGTCGCCGCGCAGTTCGGCATTCACGCCCGGGATCAGCTTCAGCGCTTCGATCGAGGCCTTCACGAAGAACGACATGAAGCCGAGCTTCGTGCCGTGCTTCTCGAGGAAGGCGTCCTTGTGCTCGTTGCGCAGCGCCATGACCGCGGTCATGTCGATCTCGTTGAACGTCGTGAGCAGCGCGGCGTTGGTCTGCGCTTCGACGAGTCGCTCGGCGATCCGACGGCGCAGCGGCGTCATCGGGACGATCTCTTCTTCGCGCGCGCCGCCGGTCGACTTCGCGGCGGTCGGAGCAGGTGCGGCCGCTTTCGGCGCGCTGGCCGTGCGTTGCACGTCTTCCTTGAGCATGCGTCCGCCCGGACCCGTCGGCGTCACGGCCGCGGGGTCGACGCCTCCGGTCGCGAGTGCGCGCGCGGCGGCGGGCATGACCACGGTTTCGCGAGCGGCAGACGCGGACTTCGCCGCGACCGGAGCGGCTTCGACCGTCTCGGGCGCAGACTTCGGCGCGGCCGACTTCCCATCGCCCTTCGGCGGCGCGGCCGGCTGCGTGCTCGACGACGCGGCACCGGCTTCCATGTGACCGATGACCTCACCGACCAGGGCCTTTTCGCCCTTCTTCTTGAGGATCTTCGTCACCTTGCCCGCGATGGGCGCGGGCAACTCGACCGTCACTTTGTCGGTCTCGATGACGACGAGCGCGGCATCCTTACCCGCGCTCGCTCCTTCGCCGACCAGCCAGTCGCCGATTTGCACTTCGGTGATCGATTCGCCGACGGAGGGGACCTTGAGTTCGGTGACGGCCATGCTGCGTTCCTTCGTGTGCGGGATCACGCGCGCCCGAAGGCGCGGTCGAGGACTTCTTGTTGTTCGATTTTGTGGCTCGTGGGCGAGCCCGTCGCGGGCGACGCGGCGGCGGCGCGCGTCGACGCGCTGAACGGACGCCCGGCGATTCTTCCGCCGAAGCGCACGAGAAGATGGTGCCACGCGCCCATGTTCGCCGGCTCTTCTTGCACCCAGATCACGGGCACATCCTTGCCGTAGGTGCTGAGCGCCGCCTCGACGTCGCGCTCTTGCAGCGGATGGAGCTG
>CAZKIY010000008.1:8738-27745 GCA_964552875.1 uncultured Planctomycetaceae bacterium | reverse complement strand
AGCACTTGGCGCCGCAGCATGTGGAAGAGCTGCGCGGGCGTCGTGACGTTCGCGACTTGGATGTTGTCGTCGGCGCACAGTTGCAGGAATCGTTCGAGGCGCGCGCTCGAGTGTTCCGGACCTTGGCCCTCGAAAGCGTGGGGGAGCAGCAGCACGAGTCCCGAGAGTCGCTTCCACTTGTCCTCGGCACTCACGAGGAACTGATCGACGATGACCTGCGCCGCGTTCACGAAGTCGCCGAACTGCGCTTCCCACAGGACGAGCGCGCCGGGCGCTTCGAGCGTGTAGCCGTACTCGAAGCCCATCACACCCGTCTCGGACAGCGGGCTGTTCCAGATCTCGATGGGCGCCTGCGCCTGGTCGAGGTGCGCGAGCGGCATGTAGGTCTTGCCGTTCGCGACGTCGTGCAGGACGGCGTGCCGATGGCTGAACGTGCCGCGCTCCGTGTCCTGACCCGAGAGTCGCACGCGTGCGCCTTCCACCGCGAGCGTCGCGAACGCGGCGGCTTCACCAGCGGCCCAATCGAGCGGCTTCTCACCGCGCGCCATCTCCGCGCGACGCTCGAGGATCGAGACGAGCTTCGGATGCACCGTGAAACCCGCGGGAAACTGCGTCGTCGCCATGAGGAGCTTCTGCAGGCGCTCCTTCGGGAAAACCGTCGGCGCATCGGGCGCGTCCGCGTCGCGACCGCCCTTGTAGGTCGACCATTCGGGCCCGAGCTTCGAGCTCTGGTAGACGTAGTCCTTCGACTTCGAAGCGTCGAGTTCGGCCTCGAGTCGGGCGCGGCACTGCTCCTCGATCGCGTCCGCGTCGGCGCGCGTCACGCCGCCGAGCTGCAGCAAGTGGTCGAGGTAACCTTCGCGCACCGTCTTGCGCGCACGGATCGTCTCGTACATCAAGGGCTGCGTGAAGCTCGGCTCGTCGCCCTCGTTGTGACCGCGACGCCTGTAGGCGTACATGTCGACGATGACGTCGCTGCGCCACGTCTTGCGGAAGTCCATCGCGAGGCGAATCGTCTGCGCGACCGCCTCGGGGTCCTCACCGTTCACGTGCAGGATCGGGCACTGCAGCATGCGCGCGACGTCCGTCGCATACGTCGTGCTGCGTCCGTCCTGCGGATCCGTCGTGAACCCGACTTGGTTGTTCACGATGACGTGGATCGTGCCGCCGACGTTGTAGCCCGGCAGTTGCGACATGTTGAGCGTCTCTTGCACGACGCCCTGTCCTGCGAACGCCGCGTCGCCGTGGATCAACAGCGTCAAGCTGGAGGGCACGCCGCCCTCGCGCACCCGTTCGACGTCGTCGCGCGCGCGCACGCGGCCCATCGCCACGGGGTCGACGAACTCCAGGTGACTCGGGTTGAAGCACAAGGAGATCGCGAGCTTTGCGCCTGAAGCGGTCTCGTACTCGCTCGAGTACCCCATGTGGTACTTCACGTCGCCGCCCATGCGGTAGAGCGTGTGGTCGACGTCGGCGAACTCGCGGAAGATCTGCCGCGCGCCTTTGTGGAGGACGTTCGCGAGCACGTTGAGGCGCCCGCGGTGCGCCATGCCGATCACGACGTCGGTGATGCCTTGTCCGGCCGCGCGCTCGATCGCGCGATCGAGCAGCGGGATCAAGCTCTCCGCGCCCTCGAGCGAGAAGCTCTTCGCGCCGAGGAACTTCTTCTGGATGAACTCCTCGAAGAGCGTCGACTCGGTCAGCTTCGTCAGGATGCGCAGCTGTTCCTCGCGCGACATCTCGAGGCGGTTCTCCGACCCCTCCAGGCGCTCGCGCAACCAGTTCGAGCGCACCATGTCGTCGATGTGCATGTACTGCACGCCGATCGAACGGCAATACGTCGCGCGCAGCTTCTCCAGGATCTGGCGCAGCGTCATCGTCGGCGGACCGAAGAGCTCGCTGGTCGAGAAGCGGCGGTCGAGGTCAGCGTCGCTGAAGCCGTACGACTTGGGGTCGAGCTCGGACAACTCCGGTCGCGGTCGTTCGAGCGGATCGATCTTCGCGACGAGGTGACCGCGCGTGCGGAACGCGCGGACGAGCTGATCGACCTTGTCCTGCTGTGCCGCGACCTCGCCCGGCGCGAGCATCGCGTGCGACTTCCCGTTCCCGTTCGTGCCCGCGCGCTGGATCTCGGGCGGGTTGAAGATCGACGCCGGGCGGAAGCTCGGTCCCTGGCGCGCCGTGTCCTTGCGGGAGCCGGGCAGGCTCTCGAAATAGGCTCGCCAATCGGGCGAGACCGAGGCGGGGTCCTGCTGCCAGGACACGAAAAGGTCCTCGGCGAAGGCCAGGCTGGCGGGGTTCGGGGTCGGTTCCGGGTCGCGCATGGTGGGCGTCGAAATGTGGCCTGGAAGCGTTGGGGGGCGCGTCCCGGTCTTCTAGGCGGGGGAGGATAGCAACGAGGTCGAGTGTGGGCGCTTCCGGGATGTCTCGTGCGTCGACCAGGGACCCGCGGGGACTGGACCTCCCGAGGTCCCGAGCGGGCGATGTGGGCTCGCTGTTGGGTACAAAACGTCGGGGAGTCGATAAAATCCCCGACGTTATGTCTCCTGACCCTCCGACCTCCCCGCTCGAGATGCGAACTCTCACCGCCGTCCAGAGGCGGGGGCTGCTGCGTCCGTCCGACCTGGCGGACATGGGCATTCCGCGCGCCGCGCTCTACCGCCTCGTCCGGAAGGGACGGATCGAGCGGCAGGCCCGCGGCCTCTATGTGCTCGCGGACCACGAGTACAGCACGCAGCACGTCCTCGCTCAGGTCGCCCGCCGGGTGCCCGGTTCCGTCCTCTGCCTGCTCTCGGCGCTCCGATTCCACGACCTGACTACGCAGGCACCTTCCGAGGTCTGGATCATGCTGTCGGAGAAGGCGCGGAAGCCCAAGCTCGACTACCCGCGCCTCGCCGTGGCCCGTTCTTCCGGTGAGGCGCTCTCGGAGGGCATCGAAGTTCACGAGATCGAAGGAGTGAACGTACGCGTGTACTCGGCCGCGAAGACGGTGGCCGACTGCTTCAAGTACCGGAACCGGATCGGCCTCGACGTGGCCGTCGAGGCGCTCCGTGACTACACGCGACGTCATCGTGGCGGCGCGAACGAGCTCGTGCGATTCGCGCGCATCTGTCGCATGAGCCGCGTCATGCAGCCCTACCTGGATTCGATCGCTTGAAGGCGCGGAAAGAGAATCTCCCGGCGTGTCCGTCCTGGCGCGCATCTCGAACCGAGCGAAAACGCGCGGCGACGATTACCAGACGCTGCTCGCGCTCTACGCACTGGAGCGATTCCTCCATCGCCTCGGACGTGATCCCAAGGGTGCACGGGACTCGGAGTCTGGCTTCGGACTTTCCGAGAAAGACCACCGCTCGGCGCGGTCACTCGAGCGCTCGTGGGAAGATATGCGGCGGAGGCGTCGCCCACCACTCATGCTCCCCTCACCCCGCCGCACTCTCTTCTTGTCCCTCGTGCTCGGCGCCTCGACCGTCGCCTGCGCCGGATCCCGTGAACAGGAGCGTCGCGAGATCCAGGAACTCGGCGAACGTCACGACCGCGCGCAGTCCGAGTTCCTGGCCAGTCAGGCCGAGTTCCTGGCGCGCAATGCGATGCCGGTGAGGCTCGACTACCCGGGGATCGGAACGCTCGTGATCCACGAGGCCGAGCTCGGCGGGCGACTCGGTCTGGAGCACTTCCACACGCTCTTCACCTGGGTGAACACGACGTCGGGGACGACGAACGGCGCCCGTGTGCGCGTCGTGATTCGCAATGCGCGCGGCGACATCGAGCGCGAGCAGCGCGTCGACCTGCGCTCCTTGCTCGGCGCCGGATTCTGTCCCGACAGCAGCTACACGTCGTTCGTCGACTTGCCGACCGGTGATCTGCATTTGCAGCCCGGTTGGGACTGGCGCGTCGAGGTCGAGCCGATCCCGATCGTGCTCGCACCGGCGACGGCTGCGGGGACCTGATCGCGCTCGGCGCGATCGATCAGACGCCGGCGTCGGGCGCAGCGCCCCGTCGCCAGCAATGGTGAATTCCAGAATGAACGTTGCGCCAATCTAGGGTGGCGAGTCGCTCGAATGGCGTTCCTGAGTGGCGAGTCATGGGCCACATCTACCGGCGTCGATCGGGTTGGCTGGGCCAGACACAGCTCGTCCTCTAAGATGACGACATCGCCACCGCGATGACCATGAGCACGAAGCAATCGATCCGGAGCGGTACTTGTCAATTGTGCGGCCAGCGCGAGACCGCGACGCGAATGTCAGCTCACCTGGACACCTGCGCGCCGGCCCACGACGGCAAGGGTGCTACGCAGCTCTTGAGCCGGATGCGTTTCGAAGACGAGTTGGATCCGCGGTACTGGCTTCTGCTCGAAGTTCGCACGAAGGCGAAGCTCGAGAAGTTGGACGCGCTTCTGCGCGAGGTCTGGCTGGAATGCTGCGGCCACATGAGCGCGTTCCACTTGGGGCGCGACGAAGTCCCGATGGGTTCCGAGGTCGACTTTCTCACGCGTGCCGGCCGCCAGCCCCTGTACTACGAGTACGACTTCGGCTCGACGACGACCCTGCGCGCGCAGATCGTCGGCACGCGTCTCGGCGCGCCGGGTCGTGCCGCCGTCCGACTGCTGGCGCGGAACGATGCACCGACCTGGAAGTGCGTGAAGTGCTCGAAGCCCGCGCTGTTCGTCGGCCCGTTCTGCGTGAAGCACGATCACTGCGTGCTTTGCACCGCGCACGCTCGCGCACACGAGCACGTTATAGAAGGCGCGTATCTGCCGGTCGTCAACTCGCCGCGCATGGGCGTCTGCGGGTACACGGGCGGCTGAGGGGCACTCCATCTCGCTCGCGCGCGACCCTCGCAGGAACTGCAGGGCTTGGTCTCCCGAATAGCGCGATCCAAACCGCTTGCGTGGTGACCGAACTTCGACTGCCGTCAACCGGGCCTCGTCAGGCGACCGCGTGGTGCTGGTAGAGGTACTTCTGAATGAGCACACACGCCGCTCGCTCGCGCGGATGTCGCGGATACGCTCGAGCAGCTCGTCGAAGTAGTCCGTGTGCCCTTGACCAGCGTGTTCTTCAGGCGCTCGCCGTCGCTCCAGCGCGCGGTCGCCCACTCGCGGAACTGGGTGCCGCGCGGGCTACGGACTCGGTAGACGACGGCCAAGATCGCGGGGAGGCTGTAGCGCTCGATCTCGCGGGCGACCCCGCAGGCCGCTTCACGGCGACCTATCCGGAATTTCCGGATAGGTGCCTCACGGGTCAGCTCGCCCTCCTCGAAGACGTTGACGAGGTGCTCGTTGATCGTACGGACGTCTTTCTGGAACGGCTCGGCGATCAGCGCCTGCGTCAACCCGTTCGTCTCAGCCTCCAAGCGGCACTGCATGCGCGTTCGGCCGCCCTCGGTCGGGTAGAGGACGATGCTCGACTGCGGCGGGTCCGGGTCGGGCGTGGATACCGCGTCGTGCATGGCTTGGAGTCGTGCCCCCAGGATCGCGCGGAGGATTCTGGTTTGTGCGTCGCAGCGCGTCGCGGGTCGTCGAATCACGGCACTACCTCCAGTGGACGCAGCCGAAGCTGTACGGTCGCAACGGTTTCGGCGTGATTCTTCGCTATCCAACCGTAGATGTGCCGCGCACTCCGCCGCCAGTGCAAGGCGAGCGACCACGTCCGCCCCCTCAGGTCGCGAGCGATCCGGACTCGCGGTTTCCGCCCGAATCCATGGATCCGTGTCCACTGCACGGTTCGCCGGGCCAAGTCCGGAGTGAAGGGCAGCAGCTCCGATGCGGCGCCCGCTCGAACACCGCAGTCCAAAGGCAGGAATTCCATGTTTTCGAAACTCGCCTCCGCCGTCCTCGCGCTCGCCGCCCTCGTTTTCGTCTCGGACCGCGCGTCCGCACAAGGTCCCGAGTGGGATCGTCGCATCAGCGACATCCACATCGTCCACCCTCCGGGCACGCCGCCCGGGTTCGCGCGAGTCTCCTTCGACCTCGCGCTGATGAGCGGGCCGAACGCGCCAGTCCCGACGAACCTGGGCGTGGATGTCGTGGTCTCGCTGAATGGGATGCCGTTCCTCGCCAAAACTCTCAACGCCGTGGCCGGCGTGGCGGAGATCATCGCGTGCTTCCCGACGGCGGGTTGCCCCGAAAACAATTGCAACGTCTGGTACGAGGAGTCGAACGGGCTGTACGTGAACAACAATGCGTATTGCTCCGGCAACTACGTGGCCGCGTGGGGCTGCCGCTGCTGGTCGGGCTGGGAGTCGCCCTGGACCTTCGACATGGTGGTCGGGCCGGGCGACGTCATCGACATCGGGTTCACGCCGAGCGCCGGCAGCCTGCCCGAGCTCGACACGTCCGACGACTCGCTCTCGATCCGCGTCGGCGACCACCTGCCGGGCATCGACTTCTGCTTCGGTGACGGATCGGGCGTGGCGTGCCCGTGCGGTAACTCCGGTGCGCCCGGCAGCGGTTGCGCGAACTCGGTGATCGCCGCGGGCGCGTATCTCGGCGCGACTGGTACCGCGAGCGTCTCGGCCGACTCCGTCGTGCTCACCGGCAGCGGAATGCCGAACTCGGCTTGCCTCTACTTCCAGGGCACGACGCAACTCGCCGGAACGGCGTTCGGAGACGGACTGCGATGCGCCGGCGGATCCGTCACGCGTCTTGGGATCAAGAGCAACGCAGCAGGCACGTCGAGCTATCCCATCGGCACCGATTTCCCGATCTCGGTCCAGGGCGCCGTCGGAGCGGGCGGCGGGAATCGCACTTACCAGGCTTGGTACCGCAACGCGGCGTCGTTCTGCACGGCGTCGACGTTCAACCTGACGAACGGCACAGCGATCAGCTGGACTCCGTGAGGCGCGTGGACCCGTCAACTTTTGTCGACGGGTTCTCAGCCTGGCTGTGACGAACTGGCCGTAGGGCATGCGCCCTGCGGCCAACGTCTTGTCCCGAGAGACTGCGACGGCACGCGCGAGCCGTTCCGCCGGCGACTGCGGCGCCTCGACGACGCTGTCGAACTTCGCTGGGTGCGCGGTCGCGGCCACCAGGTTCGGACTGCGGTCCGCGCGCGGCACGATCCCAGAGCGCCGCGACTACGGCTGGATGGGCGCGCGGCGCGACGTCTACGTCGTCGTCGAGTTCGACGAGCGGGGACTCGTCCGGATCTGCATCGCGCGCGACGTGTTCACGTTCCTCCAGTCAGTTATGTCGCGAAATGCGGCATCATTCCACTGAGCTGGTTCAGAGAGCCTCGCGCAGGACCGCGGCGAGAGCGTCCTCGCGTGCGGGCAGGGGGATCGCCGACGATGGGCGCGCGAGGATCGCGGCGAGCGACTCCGGCGCCTCGACGACGCGCTTCACGAGCGGTTCGACGACGCTCTCGAACTTCGCCGGGTGCGCGGTCGCGGCCACGACGATCGGACCGCGTTCGCCGCGTGAGCGCAGGCGGGCCGCGACTTCCTGTCCGCACGCCGTGTGCGGGCACACGACGACTCCTTGCGCGGAGTACGTCGAGCGAATGCGGGCGCGAATCGCCTTGTCGTCGACCGAGTCGGCCTCGAGGAACTCGTGCAAATCGCCCACGTCGGGCCACCACGCGCGCAGGCGCTCGATGTTGCTCGGCGCGCCGACGTCCATCGCGTTCGCGAGCGTCGCCAGGCTCGCGCGCGGTTCGTAGTGACCGGTCTCGAGGAAGTCGGGCAGCACGCGGTTCGCATTCGTCGCGAGCACGATCCGCGCGATCGGCAGTCCCATCTCGCGCGCGAGGATCGCGGCGAACGCGTTGCCGAGGTTGCCCGTCGGCACGACGACCGTGACCGGGTCGCGGCCGGCATCACGCGCTTCGAGCGCGGCTTTGGCCCAGTACGCGGCCTGCGGCAACAAGCGGCCGAGGCTGATGCTGTTCGCGGAGGAGAGTCCGACGCGTTCGCTCGAGCTCGCGTCGGCGAAAGCGGCCTTCACCATCCGTTGGCAATCGTCGAATGTCCCGGCGACGCGATACGTCGTGACGTTGCCGCCGAACGCGCCGAGTTGGTGCGCTTGGCGCGGCGAAACGCGACCGTCGGGGTAGAGAACGACGACCCGGAAGCCCGGTCGTCCGTGGAATGCGGCGGCGACCGCGGCGCCTGTGTCACCCGACGTCGCGACCAGGATCGTGCGCGTTGCATGCGTCGACGGAGTCCGCGCGAGACACTCGGCCAGGAAGCGCGCGCCGAAGTCCTTGAACGCGGCAGTCGGACCGTGGAAGAGCTCGAGTTGGCCGTTGCGTTCGCTCGTCCAATAGGTCGGCGCGTCGAAAGTGAACGCGTCGGCGCAGATCGCGTCGAGCTCGCGCTCGAGCGCTTCGCCAGCGAACCACGGTGCGAGCAACCAACGCGCGACGTCGGAAACGGAACGCGACGCCGGTTCGCCCGTGATCTGCGGCAGCGGACGCTCGGGCAAGTAGAGCCCGCCGTCGCGTGGGAGTCCGGCCTGGATCGACTCGACAAGGCTCGCGGTTTCGCCACCGCGTGTACTTTTCACCCGCATGCTTCGATCCTCGCGCCTGGGACGTCGACGGGTGACATGAATACGTCGGAATCGAGGTCCACGGTGCGGAACGCAACGCGCATCGCGTTCGCCGCGCGCTCGGCCGTCGCGCGTCCGGCGCACCATGCGAAGACGCTCGGCCCGGCACCGGAGATGCTCGCGCCGAGTGCGCCGGCTTCCAGCGCCGCGCGTTTCACCGCGGAGAATCCAGGCACGAGTGGCGCACGGCGCGGTTCGACGAGCACGTCGGAGAGTCCGCGGCGCACGAGTTCGAGGTCGCCGCTGAAACATCCGGCGAGTACGAGCGCCAAATGCTCGCTTTGCACGACGAATTCGTGCAATTCGTAGTGCCCCGCGAGGGCTGCGCGCGCGCGCCGCGTCTCCAGGACGAAGTGCGGATGCACGAGGGCGCAGACCAAGTCCTTCGGAACGGGCACGCGCACCGGTGCGCCCTTCGCCGGCGCGATGACGAGTCCACCGTAGAGGATCGGCGCGACGTTGTCGCCGTGACGACTGCCCGAGGCGACGGCCTCGCCGTCGAGCGCGCATTCGTACAGCACCTCATTCGCGACGGGCCGTGCGAGCGTCGCGTTCGCGGCGACCAGTGCCGCGACGGCCGACGACGCCGAACCGCCCATGCCCGAACCGAGTGCGATGCCTTTGTCGAGTTCGAGGTCGAAGCCCGTGCCGCGCGGCGCGTGCTCGAGCAACGACATCAGCGCGCGCCCCGCCGTGTTCTTCGCCGATTCGAGCGGCAAGTCCGTCACCAGACCTCGCACAGCGACGACGCGCACGACACCCGACTCGTTGCGTCGCACCGTCGCGCGGTCGCCCGCACCGTCGAGCGCATGACCGAGCACGTCGAAGCCCACGCCGACGTTGCCGACGGAAGCCGGCGCGAACGCCCGCGCCCAGGTCGGAGTGACGGTGCTCGTCACGGTGCGTTCCCCACGCCCGACGCGATGCGCAAGAGATCCGCGAAGACTCCCGCGGCGGTGACCTCGGGTCCGGCGCCCGGACCCTGCACGACGAGCGGGTTCGCGCGATAGCGCGCCGTCGTGAACTGCACGATGTTGTCGGTCAGCCGCCCGTTCGCGAACGCGTGATTCCGCGGCAATTCCGCGAGTCCCACACGCGCCGACCCGTCCGCGCCGACGCGCGCGACGTAGCGCAACACGTGTCCTCGAGCACGCGCGCTCTCGAAGCGCGCGCCGATCGGACCGTCGAGCTCCGTGAGGCGGTCGAGGAACTCCGGTACCGACACTTCCGCGAGCGAAGCGGGCACGAGCCCCTCGACCGACACGTCGTCGAGCTGCGTGCTCCAGCCGATTTCGCGCGCGAGGATCACGAGCTTGCGTGCGACGTCGAGACCCGAAAGGTCGTCGCGCGGATCGGGCTCCGTGTAACCCTCGGCCTTCGCGCGGCGTACGAGCTCCGAGAACGGCTTCTGGCCGTCGTACTCGTTGAAGAGCCACGCCAACGTGCCCGAGAGGATCCCTTCGACCGCGTGGATCAGGTCGCCGGTGTCCACGAGATCGCGCAGCGTCCCGAGGATCGGCAATCCTGCTCCGACCGTGGCTTCGTAGCGCCAACGGACACGACCGTGCGTCGCCGCGCGCCGGATCGCGTCGTAACGCTCGAACGAACCCGCGCCGGCCTGCTTGTTCGCGATGGCGACGTGGATGCCGCGTGCGAGCCAACTGGCGTACTGATCGGCGACGGCGCCGCTCGCGGAACAATCGAGGATAGCGGCGTGCGGCACGTGGTCCGCTTGCACGTGATCGACGAAGCGCGCCATGTCGAGAGGGATGGGCGCGTTCGCGAAGCCTTGCAGCGCGGCCAGCGGCTGGACCGCGGATTCGCCGAGCCACATCGAGCGACTCGAAGCGATCGCGCGCAGCCGCAAGTCGACGTTCGCGTCGCGTAGCAGGCGCTCACGCGCCGCGGCGAGTTGTCGGACGAACGCCGAGCCGACGTTGCCCGGACCGACTAGACCGATCGAAATCGTCTGCGCCGACAGGTAGAAACCCGCGTGAACAGCGCGCAAGGCTCGCACCGAGTCGGCGGAATCGATCGCGACCGAGATGTTGCGCTCCGATGCGCCTTGCGCGATCGCGCGGACGTTGATGCGCGCGCGGCCGAGCGCCGTGAAGAGGCGCGCCGCTGTGCCCGGCGTCCCGGCCATGCCGTCGCCGACGACCGCGAGCGCCGCGATGCCGCCGCGCACGGAGACGTCTTCGAGCTGGCCGACTTCGAGTTCGCGCGTGAACGCGTAACGCACGGCGCGCTCCGCCGCCGCGCCGTCCTTCTCCTTGATGACGCAGCAAATCGAGTGCTCGGAACTGCCTTGCGAGATCATCACGACCGACACGCCGGCGAGCTTCAACGCCTGGAATGCGCGCTCGGCCGTGCCGGGCACGCCGATCATGCCGGCGCCTTCGATGTCGAGCAGCGCGAGCCCGCTGAACGTCGTCACGCCTTTCACCGGCGGCGTACCCGACGACCGTGCCGTGATGCGCGTGCCCGGATGTTCCGGACGAAACGAGTTGCGGATGACGATGGGGATGCCGCGCGCGATCGCCGGCGACATCGTCTGCGGATGGATGACCTTCGCGCCGAAGTACGAGAGCTCGCACGCCTCCGCGTACGAGAGTTCCTGCACGAGCACGGCTTCTTGAACGAGGCGCGGGTCGGCTGAGAGCACACCGTCGACGTCCGTCCAGATGTGGACCTCGGATGCGTCGAACAGCGACGCGAAGATCGCACCGGAAAAATCACTGCCGTTCCGACCGAGCGTCGTGACGCGGCCCGCGGTCGTGCGCGCGACGAAGCCGGTGACGACGACGCGCTCGGGCGGATTCGGAGCGACGACCGCGAGGCGCGCACGCGACGCTTCCCAATCGACGACCGCGCCCAGCTCGCCCGGCTCGACGACGAGGACTTCGCGCGCGTCGATGCGCAGGCTCCGTGCGCCGCGCGCGCAGAGCGCCGCGTCGAGGAGCAGCGACGACCAGACCTCGCCGAGACCTTGGACGATGTCCTGGAGGTCGTCGGACACGTGACCGACGAGCGCTTGCGCGTGGAGGATGTCGTGCAGCGACACGAACTCCGCTTCGAGCACGGTGAGTACAGGCTCGGCGCTGCTCACGAGCAGCTCGCGCGCCGCCGCGCGGTGCTTGTCGCACAGCTTCGCGAAGGCAGCGCTCCACCCGGCGTCGCGCGCCGCCGCCTGTCGCACCAGCGCGATGAGCGCATCCGTGACGCCCGACATCGCGGACACGACGACGACTTGGCGCTCGTCGCGCGCGAGCAGGATGTCGGCGACCCGCGCGATGCGTTCCGCGTCGGCGACGCTCGTGCCGCCGAACTTGTGGGCGATGGGGGGCGCGGGTTTCACGGCGGCAGAGGGTAGCGACGACTCGCCGCACTGCGAGGTCTCTGGCTCGCGCGGCCGGCGGATCGGACGAGGAATTCGTGCGACCCGAGCTCGCGGGTCGTCGGCTCCCGGGAACAAGTCTCGAGCTCGAGGAGGCCACGGATCGGCGCAATTCGTGTGCGAGGCCCCGTGGGCTCGATCCCTTCATGGACTTTCAGATCGCGATCGCGCTCTGCCACACCTTCACGTCGACGAACCGTTCCCAACTCGCGCGGAGATGCGTCCGCGGCACCTCGACGAACGGCGACCAACGCGGTGCACGCGGCTCGTGAAGGAGCAACATCCCGGCCTGCACCGGCGTCCGGTTGCGCTTCTTCCGATTGCACCGGCGACAGGCCAGCACGCAGTTTTCCCACGAGCTGCGCCCGCCGCGCGACCGCGGCATGACGTGATCGATGGACAGCTCGTGGATCCCCGGTCTCGCTCCGCAATACTGGCACTGGTGACGATCGCGACGAATCAAGTTCCGGCGGCTGAAACTCGGCGTGCGCAGCGGCACGCCGCGATAGCGCGTCAGCACGACGACCTCGGGAATGCGCACGTTCTTGCGCACGGATCGGATGCCGTCTTCGCCCGTGCCGACCTCGAGCAACATCCACGACATGAAGTCGAGGGTCTCGTTCGATTCGGGAACGATCCCACGCGCGGCACCGGTCGCGAGCAAGCGCAGCGCGTGCCGCACGGAAATGGTGTGGATTGGGAGCCAAGACTCGTCCAGCACCATCGTGAGCTGGTCGAGGTGGCTCCCTCGTGTCGCTGTTGGCTGTTCGTCGCCCCTCATGTTTGCTCTAGGTCTTCGGAAGAATCGCGTTTCCACTCCAGCATAGTCGGTCGTCGGCGATCGTGGGGAGGGGGCGGGCTCCGAGTTCAGCCGACGACACGCGCGCGGCGGCGCGAGTAGATGCACGCGCCGATCGCGAGGACCAGCGATCCAGCGCCGATCCACAGACCGAGGACGAGCGTGTCCGGCCAGTAGCGGAGTTCGACTTCCCATGTGCCCGGCGGGATTTCGATCGCTTGGAACGCGTAGTTCGCGCGTAGCACGGGGACGTCCTCTCCCGAAAGCGTGGCCTTCCAACCGGGGTCGTAGGTGTTCGCGATGACCAAGTAGCCCGGGAGACGGCGCGCGATGCGCAGACGCACGCGGCTCGGCGTCTCCTCCAGGATCTCGGGGGCGGAGTCGCCGCCGGCGGGCGCGATCGCGAGTCGCAGACCCACGGCGCGTTTCCCGTCGAGGTCGCTGTCCGGCACGAACTCGTACTTCGCGCGCTCCGTGTCCGGGACTCTCTGGATCTGGCGCCACTGGAATCGATTGGCGAGGAACGTCGCTTCGTCGTCGATGTGCGCGAGTCGTCGCCCATCCTCGCTGACGAGGTAGCACCAGTCCGAGTCCGAGAACTGCAGGATCGTGCGCCGACCAGCGGCTTCGGCGGCTTCCACGATGGCTTCCTGCGTCGCCGCGTCGCCACGGCTCAAGACGACGAGCCGGCGCGGATCGAACGTGAAACTTCGGACGAGAGCGAACGCGTCCTCGTCCGTCTTCGCGATGACCGATCCGCCCGAGATCGAGTACACGGGCGCCGCGTCGCGCAAGCGAAACAGCGTGAAATCGCCGATCGCCCGCACGCGCTCGAAGCGAGTGCCCTCGCCACAACTCCAATCGAAGATCAGCTCACCGGGGAGCGCGCGCTGTCCATGGTGCGCGACTCCGTGGCCGTATCCGAGGACCGGCATGTGCCACGCGAAGATGGTGTCGCCCGCGAGACCATTCGCGCATTCCAGCACGATGCGGAACTGGCGGTCGGCCGACTTCGGGATCGGCGGGAAGCGGATCACGACGGGACGGCCCGCGGGATTCACGTTCCAATCACCGGGGAAAGCGATGTGCTTCGAGGTGTAGACCGTTGACCGGACCTCGCGACTGCTCATCTTTCGATCGACGAGGATTGCGTTCGTGGCGGGATCCTCGAGCCGGAACTGGAACTCACAGTCGCGCCCGAGCGCCGCCGTGGAGAGGAACACCATCACGGAATCGAGTTCGCCGTTGTAGCAATGGAACGTCTGCGTCGCCGGGGCGCCGGGCAGGAGATCGATGCGTTGCGGCGCGAGCGACAAGTTCTTGCCGAAGTCACGGAGGCCGCTGTCGAGGAAGTTCCAGTCCCACTTGGCGAGGACGTACCTCGTTCCGAAGAGCCTGAGCGATCGATGGGATCCGCGCAGGATCGGACGCCAGTTGTCGCCGTCGCCGAATTGGTCGCGATAGAGGTAGTCGAGGTCCTTGACCCACATCCCGTCGTAGCTCGCGAGCTGCGAGATGCCGTAGACGACGTTGCTGTCGGGCGGCAGTCCATCTCGGCCCAGGATGGCCACGCGCTCGTCCCCGATCTCCCTCTTCAACGCGCTGATCGCTTCCGTGCGGGGGAACACGAACGCGTCGGGGCTGACCGGGTTGTAGTCCGCCAGTAGCCAGCCCGTCTGAGCGAAGACGACGACGAGGGCAACGGATCCGAGGACAGCGCGAACATGACGCTGTCGCAGCACGAAAAGCAGAGAAATCGCCGCGATTCCGACCAGCGTCGTGATGAGCATCGTTTCGATGTGCGGCGGCACGACGCGGAGGAACCAGCGGTGGAAGGGGCTCGAAACGTGCTGGTACGAATCCATGACGCGAGTCGCGCCGATGAGTGCGGCGACCATCGCGATAAGGGAGGCCATCCACCACCATCCCGCGGCGAACCACGCGCGCGGTCGGTCGCGACGGAGGAGAGCGTCGAGCGACACCGACGCAGAGCACGCGACCACGAAGTTCCACACCCCTTGGCTGCGGTTCATCGGGGCCAGATCGAGAGTCGGGATCCGAGCGAGCCAGTCGTAGGCGCCGAAGATGTCGTGCGCGTAGACGAACCAGACGAGCGCGAACACCGGGAAGAACCAGCGACCTCGTCTCTGGCGCGCCACGAACGGGCACAGACCTGCGAGCAGCAACGTGAACGCGCCCACGTAGCTCATGTTGACGAGCTCGTAGTTGGGAGCCGGAATCGAGTCGGTGATCCGGTAGATGCTCGATGGATTGCCGACCACGTCCGGGAAGGCGAGGAGCGCCCACCAGTCGAGCGAGAGGGGCGTTTGGCGCAGACTGCGCTGCTCCAGGACGCGGCTCTGCTCGAGGTACTCGAGGAACGGTAGGACTTGGAATGCGGCCAAGCCGAACGAGATCGCGAGCGCCAGGATGATCTTGAGTGCAGTCCTACCCAGCTCGTTGCGGGCAGCACGCGTCCGGTGCTCGCGATACAGGTTCACCGTGCGCGCGACGATCCAAGCGCCGATCACCCAACAGGCGAAGTAGAAGGGCTCGGGATTCCCGGCGAGCAGTCCTGCGACCAAGCTCGCAACGAGTCCCGCGAGTGGCGCGGCAAGCCGCGCGCAGCGTCCCTCGGAAAGCGCCTCTCGCGTGCGTCGAAAGGCGCGCTCGACGAAGAACATCGCCGCCAGCAGCGCGCACATCGCGCCGACGTGCGGGAAGTAGAGGAGCAGGCTGTTGTGCCCGGCGAATTGGAACGCAATTCCTCCGAGCGTCGCTCCGATCCATCCCAAGCCGATCTCGCGCAGGAAGAGGTAGGTGAAGAACCCGAGCACGAGGAGTTTCAAGCTCGCGCTGACGAGCAGGGCGAGCTTGAAGTCGAGGACGTAGAACGGAACCGAGAATGGGGACAGCACTGCCGACTGGTAGTTGGCGAAATGTGGCGCGCCGGCCGCGTTCAGCGGGTTCCACAGCGGAAAACGGCCCTCCGCGAGCTCTTGCCGATTGAACAAGAGCCACGGCTGCATCTGCGTGACCGCGTCCGACTGGAGCTGATTCCCGGGTCGGTGACCCGGCTCCATGCGAGTCAAGCTCATCGCCTGCGTGAGGTCGGCCGCGGAGTAGTGCACCTCGTGGTAGCGCGAAATGGGCGTCCAGAAGAACGCAACGAGCAGCACGCACTGCACGACGATCGACGCGAGTCCCTCGCGCAGATTCTCTCGACGACTTCGCACGGGGACGGTCATCGTGGACCCATGCGGCGCGCGTGCATCTGGCTCACGATGCCCTGGGCCAGTGCCACGTGCCCGCACTCGGAGAGCATCGAGTCGTCGAGGAAGAGTTCCGCCGAAAGCGTGCTCTCTTCCCCGACGGACTGTGCGAGCGCGGATCTCCCGTCGATCACCAGCGTGTTCGACCAACCCGCGACGGTGAGAGCTCCCTGCGCGTAGACCTCGGCGACGGGATCGACCGTGTGGGTGGAACGAGGGATGGAGAGGAGGACGGGAACAGCCGATTCCGCGCGCACCTCTTCGAGGAACTGCTCCATGAACTTCACGTAGGTGTCGTAGGGCACGCGCCGTTGGCCCGGCCAATCCAATTGGCTCAACCCCGCGTCCAATCGTCGCTCGGTGAAGGCCAGATCGCGTTCTTCCCAATAGACGCCTGAAGCGACGTCGCGCAACCAGCTCGCCACGTGGAGGAGCTTCGACGAGTCGCGCAAGCTTGCGCGCTCGCCCCGTGGCGTGATGCGCATCTCCGCGATCCGTTGGTCGTCCGGACGTCCCTGCGGCGCTTGGTCCATGCTGCGCGTTCCGAGGTGCGTGCAGATCACGACGTCCGGCCGCCAATGACGCACGACGTGCCGCCAACGCTCGAGCGCCTGCACGATCGAGTGTTCCTCGGCGCCCGCGCACAAGACCTCGGCGCGGATGCCGCGCTCTTCGAGGATCTGCACGATGCGCGCGCTGTACGTGTCCTCCCAACGAACGCCGACACCGAGGGTCACGGCGCCGCCGATCGTCGCGATACGGAGGACGCCGGGCGTGCGCTCGAGCGCGAGTTGGGGCCCGCGGAATCCGTCCGGGTTGATGCGCGCGCCGTCCGTCCACGGGATCTCCGCTCCCGGACGTGGACTCCAGAGACAGATGGGATCGAATCGGTACAGCCCGTTCGCTCGACGCAGCTCGGCATCGCGCGATTCGCTCCACACGATCCGGCGATCGACGCCCCGCGGATGCTCGAAGCCTTTGGAACGCAGTGCCCATTCGCACGCGGACAAGGCGGCGGCGAGAGCGACACCGGAGACGGCGAGCTTCTTCGAGAAACTCCAGGGAACGGAGTTCAGGGGCATGGGGGCGAGCGGGGCGCTATGGGACGGAAGATCGGAGGTCGATGCGATCGAGAAGAGGCTTCCCATCCGAAGTGGGAAGGACTTTCCAGGTCGCGTTGCCCTTGCTTGGTCCGGGGCGGGAGGGGACGCTCGGGTCCTCGATGAAGCGCCCCGCGATCCGAAGCCTCCTTCCCGTCCTTCTGTCCAGTGCGGTGGCGGCCTGTTCCACGACTCGTACGCACGAGGCCCCGAAGATGGATCCCCACAGTCACGCCGAACCCGAGCGCGTGCGGGTCACGCACGTCGACCTGGACCTCGAGCTCGATTTCGGCGCGCGGTCGATCCGCGGCGGCGTTCGGCTCGACCTCGAGCGCCGGGAGCCGGGCGCGCCGCTCGTCCTGGACGCGCAAGGCCTCGCGATCGAGCGCGTGCTGGGCGCCGACGGCTCGCCCCGCAAGTTCGAGCTGGGGCCCGAGCACGACGGGCTCGGCGGACCCCTGACGATCCACCTCGCCCGAGCGGACACATCCGTGCGCGTCGAGTACGGGACCACCGCGAACGCCGACGCCGTCCAGTGGCTCGAACCGGGCCAAACTGCCGGTGGAAAGTCCCCGTTTCTCTTCACGCAGGGCCAAGCAACCCTGACGCGGACGTGGATCCCGCTGCAGGATTCGCCCGGTGTCCGCGTGACGTACTCGGCGCGGATTCGTGCTCCGAAAGGCCTGACGGCACTGATGAGCGCCGAGCAGCTCGGCGAGGACTCCGAAGGCGCCTTCCGCTTCCGGATGAACCGGCCGATCCCGTCGTACTTGATCGCGCTCGCGTGCGGTGACCTCGCGTTCCGCCCAATTTCGGCGCGCTGCGGCATCTGGGCCGAACCGGCGATGGTCGAGCGCGCGCACGCCGAGTTCGAGGACACCGAATCGATGATCCGCGCGGCCGAGGACCTGTTCGGTCCGTACCGCTGGGGCCGCTACGACGTGCTCGTGCTGCCGCCGGCCTTCCCGTTCGGCGGGATGGAGAATCCGTGCCTCACTTTCGCGACACCGACGGTGATCGCGGGGGACAAGTCGCTCGTGTCCTTGGTCGCGCACGAGCTGGCGCACTCGTGGTCCGGCAACCTCGTGACGAACGCGACGTGGCGCGACTTCTGGCTCAACGAGGGTTTCACCGTCTATTTCGAGAACCGGATCATGGAGCGCGTCTTCGGCGCCGAACGCGCCGTGATGGAGATGCAGCTCGCGCGCGCCAGCGTCGAACGCGACATGGCCAATCTGGAACCGTGGCAGACGGTGCTGCACCTCGATCTCGAAGGTCATCACCCCGACGACGGCTTCAGCGAGGTTCCGTACACGAAAGGCGCCTTGTTCCTGCAAGCGATCGAAGCCGTGGTCGGCCGCGCGCGCTTCGACATGTTCCTCCGCCGTTGGTTCGACGAGCACGCGTTCCAGAGCGTGACGACCGCCGAGTTCCGCCGCTGCCTCGACGAGCAACTGCCCGAGGTCGCGGGCCGGCTCGACGTCGATCGCTGGCTCGATGACCCGGGCATGCCGCCCGACGCGCCGAATCCGCGCTCGCCGCTGCTCGCGGCCGTCGACGTCGAACTGGCTCGCTGGGTCGCGACTCGATCCGTGGACGCGCTCGGGACTGCCGGTTGGAGCACGCAAGAGTGGCTGCATTTCCTGGAGGCGGCGAACCCGGCGTTGGATGCGCGGGCAATGGCCGAGCTGGACCGTCGGTTCCAACTCACGGAGTCGGGGAACGCGGAGATCCTGTGCGTGTGGCTGCGGCTCGCGATCCAGCACGGGTACGCGGCTCTGGATGCCGCGCTCGAGCGCTTCTTGACGGATGTCGGGCGGAGGAAGTTCCTCGAACCGCTGTATCGGGAGCTGGTGAAGACGGAGGCGGGGCGGAAGCGGGCGCTGGCGATCTA
>CAZKIY010000008.1:0-8638 GCA_964552875.1 uncultured Planctomycetaceae bacterium | reverse complement strand
GCCGCGGGGGCAGTGAGGCGAGCTGCGGGTCAGCGCAATGCCTTGATGTCCTCGAGCACACGATGCACCGCAACCGCTCGGATGTCGGACGCCAACGGGAACGTCGAATCCCCCGCGTGGACCACATCGATCGTCTCGAGGCCCAGGTCATTCATTGCCGACCGCATCGACGCCGTCACGTCCGGCTCCGCCGTCAGCTTGATCTCGAACCCGCGTCGCTGAGTTCCACGCACGACGAGCAGATCGAGTTCCGCGCCCGTGTGCGCTCGCCAGAAGTAGCACTCCTCCGGACGCGCACCGAGATGCCGAGCGATTTCGCCGATCGCGAAGCCCTCGAACGAAGCTCCGCTGCGCGGATGACGCCGCAGCGCACGCTCGTCCGCGACCTCGAGCAGCGCGTGTAGCAGCCCTGAATCGGACACGTAGACCCGGCTCGCCTTCACCTGCCGCTTGCCGAGGTTCTCGTGCCACGGGCGCAGTCGTCGCGCGACGAACGTGGCGCACAGCACGTCGAGATAGCGCCTCACCGTCGGCAACGACACGCCGAACGAGCGCGCGAACTCAGCGCCGTTCCAGATCTGCCCGTGGTAGTGACCGAGCATCCGCCAGAACCGGTCGAGCACGTCGCTGCCGATCGCTACTCCGAGGCGCGGCAAGTCGCGCTCCAGGTACGTGCGCACGAACTCTTGCCGCCAGCGCAGGCTTTGCGCCTCCGTCGGCGCGAGGAACGAGCGCGGCATCCCGCCGCGGATCCAGAGCTGCTTCCAGCGTTCCGCGCCGATCTCGTCGAGCCCGAACCCGTCGATCTGCAGGAAGGAGATGCGGCCGGCGAGCGATTCGGACGACTGCTGGAGGAGTTCGGGTGACGCGCTGCCGAGGAGGAGGAAGCGAGCTCGCACGGGTCGTCGGTCCGCGAGCACGCGCAGGACGGGGAAGAGGTCGACCGACCTTTGGATCTCGTCGAGCACGACGAGCCCGCGCAGTTCGCGCAACGCCGCCATCGGCTCGGCCAGCTCGCGTCGCTGGATGGGATCCTCGAGGTCGTAGAGGTGCGTCGCGCCCTTCCACGACTCTTGAACTTGCCGAGCGAGCGTCGTCTTGCCGACTTGGCGCGCGCCGATGAGCGCGACGACCGGAAACTCGCGCAAACGTGCACGAATCGTGGCTACGAGGTCGGATCGGAGGATCGGGGCGGTGGCCATCGAGACAGGAAATCCTAACACGCCACGTTAGGATTTCCTGGCCGGTGACGCGGGCCTCCCCGCCGCGACCAAGCCACGTTCCGCCCGTTCGTCGCGCGGTGCTGGATCTCCGAGGTCCTCGAGGACGGATCGTCTCTACGGCGAGACGACTGTCGATCGAGATCGAGGACGACGTCCCACTCACACGACCGTCAGAATCTCCGCCAGCGATTTCTTCACGAGCGCCGCTTCGGGCACGAGGCAATCGTCCGCGGGATACCCGACCGGGATCAGCACGAAGGGCTTCTCGTGCTTCGGTCGACCGAGGACTTCCTGCAAGAACCCCATCGGGCTCGGCGTGTGCGTCAACGTCGCGAGCCCCGCATGGTGCGCCGCCGCGAGGAACAATCCGACCGCGATGCCGACCGACTCGTTCACGTAGTAATGCTGCGAGTCGTCGTCGCCGCGCGTCAGCTTGAACACGACGACGAGCCACGGCGCGATCTCGAGGAACGGCTTCGAGGCATCCGTGCCGAGCGGCGCCAAGTCGGCGAGCCATTCCTCCGTCGCACGGTGCGCATAGAACTCGCGCTCTTCGTTCTCGGCCGCCACGCGGATCGCGCGTTTCACCGCCGGATTCTGCACAGCAACGAACCGCCACGGCTGCTTGTTCGCGCCGCTGGGCGCGCCGCCGGCGCAGCGCACGAGCCATTCGATGGTCGCGAGCGAGACCGGAGAATCGCTGAACTCGCGCACGGTGCGGCGTTTCGCCATCACGTCGGAGAACGCGCGCGCCGCGTCCTCGGTCGGAAGGCTCGGAACGTAGCGGTCGCGGTGGGGTACGAAGTTCGGCGCGCTCATGGCTGGCGCGATCCTACGCAGGTTCGAGCCGCGCGGGACGAGCCGTTTCAGAGCATCGCGGCGCCGATCGCGCCGCCGAAGTCGCCGAGCTTCGACACACGCACCACGGGCGGCCGCTCGTCGCGGAACAAGTGCGGCTGCATCGCTGCGGCGATTCGCTCGGCATAGGGCTCGCCGAGTCGCGTGCCCAGTCCGCCGCCGATCACCACGCCCTCGACGTCGAGCAAGTTCACTGCGGACGCTGCTCCCGCCGCGAGGGCATGCACGGCGCGGCCGATGAGGCGCTCGGCGAGTTCGTCACCGTCCTCGAGCGCGTCGGCCCACACGCCGCTCGTCAGACGTGTCTTGTCCTTCTTCGCGGCGATCTTGAAGAGCTTCGTCCGCGCGCCGCGGTCGCGCAGTCGACGCGCGCGTTCCTCGAGTGCGCGACGGCCGGCGTAGGCCTCGACGCATCCCTTGCGGCCGCACGGGCACAGTCGACCGCCCATCGCGACCACGACGTGTCCGATCTCGCCAGCCGCGCCGCGGCCCGACCAACGTTCGCCGCGCAAGACGACTCCGCCGCCGACGCCGGTGCCCCACCAGATCCCGATGAAGGATCCGAGGTCGGCTCCGGCTCCGAAACGTGCTTCGGCGTCGAGCGCGACGCCGACGTCGTTGCCGAGCACGACTTGATGTCGCGCATCGTCGCGCGAGCGCAGCTCGGCTGCGAGGAGTGTTGCGAGCGGCACGACACCATCGAAACCAGAGAGGTTGCGCGCACCCGTGACGCCTTCACGCCGCGCGTCCACGGATCCGGGCGTTCCGATGCCGACGCGCGCGGGGATCGGAGTTCCCGCGGACTTGGCCGCCTCGCGCACCATCTCCGCCAACGCGGTGACGATGGACGCCGGACCGCCCTCGACCGGAGTCGCGCAGCGCGCGGAACCGAGCACGGTCCCCGCGTCGCCGACGATGGCTGCCTGGATCTTCGTACCGCCGAGGTCGATGCCGGCGCGTGAGTTCTGGGAGCGGGAGGCGGACATCTGGTGTTGTTCGGCGTTTCAAGGCGGACAGCCTGCACGAATCCGGCGGTCTCGCCCGATCTGCGCCATCCGATGAGCCGCGTGATTGCGAAGATACCGAGGATGATCCTCGCGAGCCTCCTGATCGCCACCGCGGCGCACCCGATGTCGGTCAGCAGCACGCGGATCGAGGCCCTGGGCGATCGCGTCGACGCGCGGACCCGGCTTCGGAACTGCGCGAAGTCACGGCGATCCTGGGCTTCAACCTCGGCGTCGAAGCGGGTCGGCTCGCGATCGTCATCGCGTCGCTCGCGCTCTTCGCACTGCTCGAGCTCCTGACGAAAGGCACGCGGCGCGGCCCCTCCTCGGAGGGACGCGCGCCGCGCATCTTCGGTCGAGTCGCTTCGGTCTTCGTCGCGGGGCTCGGCCTCTACTGGTTCGTCGAGCGCGTGAGCGCTTGATCGCGCCTCACGGGTTCCAAGTCACGGTCAAACCGTTCGTCAGGTTGAACGTGCTGGCCGTGCAGAACGCGGCCGCGTTGCGGTACCAGACCTGATAGGTGCGTACATTCCCCGGCGCGCACGAGCCGCGAACCGAAACGACTTGGTCCGCTCCGACCGGGTACTGCGAAGCGCCGGCGACGTTCGTCTTCGTTCCGAGCCGGATCACCGTGCCGCCTGAGCAGCGCAGACCGTCACCGAACGCGACACCCGCACCCGCCGCGATCGCTTGCGTGCCCTGGAAGTAGAGCGCGCTGCTGTTCGGCATCTGCGAACCCTGCAGGACGAGCGTGTCCGACGAAACGCTCGCCGCTCCGCTCGCGTCGAGCTTGCCGCCCGTCGCGAACGAGTTCAGGCAGCCTTCGTTCGCGCCCAGTCCGCTGTTGTTAGCGCACGGACAGGCCACGCCCGATCCGTCGCCCGCGCACGTCGGCGTTCCCGCCGAGCCGCCGATCTCGACGACGCCGAGAGGATTCGCGTGATAGCCGACCGGCGCGTTCGCAAGATCGTTCCAGAACGCGGCCGGGTTGTTCTTGCGCATCGCGGTGTAGTCCTCGCCGCCCGCTCCGTCGTTGGGCTCGTTCAGGTCCCAGTTCGAGTACCCGACCGGAGTTCCGTCGACCCACGCGAACGAGCCCTCGACCGCGGTGTCGTTGAGTCCGATCCACAGATCGACGTCGATGCCTTGCCAGTTGTGGTACTGCGCTAGGACCCAATCGTGCTCGGCCTGATCGTCGATCGTCACGAGGTGGCCGCCGAGTGCGACAGCCGCTGCCTCCGCCGCGGTCCACGAACCGCCCGTGAGCAGGTGGTACGTGTGGCCGTTCGCCGGGTTGACGCGCGTGTCGAGCGGGGTCGGCGGCGGGACGACTGAAATGCTGACGTTGCCGGTTCCGCCCGGCGCGCCCGGATAGCAACCGACGCGCAAGTAGTAGACGTTGCCGTTCGTCACCGAGACGTCGAGGGACGTCTGCAGTGCGCACGCGTCGTCGTTGCAAGCGAGCACGGTTCCGCCGCACGATCCGGACAGGACCGCGATCTTCGAGTCGACCGTGGTCGCGCCGCACGTCGAGATCGTGAACGAACCCGTCGCCGTAGCGGTCCACGCGAACCACACGTCGCTCGTGATGTCCGTTTGCGCGAAGAAGTTGCACAGCGCGTCGGGGACGCCGTCGGTCGTCGCCGCGGAGTTGTCGAACGCGAAGACGCCGCTGCCGGCGATCGCCTGCGCGCTGGCGCAGAGGTCGGCGCCTTGCGCGAACGCCGGGGCGCACGGGACGAGGAGGGTTGCGAGGACGAGGGCGAAACGGGGGCTCATGAAGTGCTCCGGGGGGCCTTGAGAATTCTTGCTCACCGTACCCCGAGTTCCGATTCCGCGCAGCGACCTGAGCCGCCGCATCCGGTTAGTCTCGCGTTCCGCGATGTTCCCGGTGCTCATCCTGCTCCTGCCGCAAGCGTCCGCGCTCGATGCGGCGTTCGATGCGCGCATACGTCCGGTGCTCGAAGCGCGCTGTCACGAATGTCACTCCGGCGACGACCCGGAGGGCGACCTGGATCTGGTTCTGTTGGAGCCGCGAGACTCGGCCGATCTCGCTGCTTGGAGCGCCGTGAGGAAGCGCGTTCGTGCGGGCGACATGCCACCCAAGAACAAGGCGCCCCTCGCGAACGACGACCGAGACGCGTTGCTGGCATGGCTCGACGACGTGTTGCCGGCGGAACTCGTCGTGGAACCGCCCGCCGGCAGCGTGCTGCGCCGCCTGAATCGTCGCGAGTACGCGAACACGATCCGTGATCTCTTCGGCGTGGCGGTGGAGTCGGACGAGCTGCCTGCCGACGACATCGGGCACGGTTTCGACACGATCGGTGCGGTGCTCTCGACGTCGGAACTCCTCGTCGAGACCCACCTGCGTTTGGCCGAGCGCGTCGCCGAACGTGCGGTGCTCCTCCCGGATCCGAAGGAGCCGTCGCGGGAGCGCGTCGACGGTGCGAAGTTGGGCGCAGGCAAGTCCAGCAATCCTCGCGGGAAGTTCCGCGGCTTGTTCTCGAACGGCGAGGTCACGTTCACGAAGAAGTTGCCGCGCGACGGCGATTACGTCGTTCGCGTTCGCGCGCACGGCGATCAAGCCGGAAGTGATCCGTGTCGCCTCGCGCTGAACGTCGACAAGCGCGAGATCGCGCGCGCCGAGGTGCCCGAACGCGCGCCCGAGGGTCGCACGATCGAGGCGTTCGTGCGCCTCTCCGGAGGCCGCGCGAAGTTCGCCGTCGCGTTCCTGAACGACTTCTTCGCGCCGGAAGAGACGGATCCGACGCAGCGTGACCGCAACCTCGTCGTCGAATGGCTCGAGGTCGAGGGTCCGCTCGACATGCCCGAGCCGTCGAAGTATCAGCGCGCAGAACTTGCGCCGAAGACGCGCGGAACTCTGCGCGACGTCGTGACGCGCCTCTTGCGCCAAGTCTGGCGTCGTCCCGCGCGCCCGGACGAGATCACGCGCATCGTCGATTTGGCCTCGAAATCGAAGGGTTTCGAGGAGCGCGTCCGTGTCGCGATCATCGCAGCCCTCGCCAGCCCGGAGTTCCTGTATCGGCCCGAGGTCGCCGAACCGAGCCGCGACGACGATGCCGGGTCGTCGCTCGGAGATCACGCACTCGCAGCGCGTCTCTCGTACTTCTTGTGGAGCAGCACGCCGGATCGCGAACTCGCCGAACTGGCGGACGCGGGCGACCTGCGACTGCGTGGACAAGTCCGGCGCATGATCGCGGATCCGCGCTCGCAGGCGCTGTCCGACGGCTTCGCCGTGCAATGGCTCCAACTCGGCCGACTCGAGAACGCCGCGCCGGATCCGACGCGATTCCCCGACTTCGACGAGGAATTGCGCGAGTCCATGCTGGCCGAGGCGACGATGCTCTTCGATGCCGTGCTGCGCGAGCGTCGGCCCGCGCGAAACCTGCTCGATCCGGGCTTCACGTTCCTCGACGAGCGTCTCGCGCGCCACTACGGCGTGCCGGGCGTCACGGGTTCGGCGATGCGGCGCGTGCCGCTCGACGCAGGCCCGCGCGGTGGAATCCTGGGGCTCGCCGCAGTGCTCACGGCGACGAGCTATCCGACGCGCACGAGTCCGTCGTCACGCGGCAAGTTCGTTCTCGAAGCGTTGCTCGGCACTCCGCCTCCGCCTCCGCCGCCGGGTGTCGGTGTGCTCGTCGACGCCGAGCATGGCGGCGTGGATCTCCCGCTGCGCGAGCGATTGGAGCAGCACCGCACGGACGAGAACTGCGCTTCGTGTCACGCGCGGATCGATCCGATCGGCTTCGGGCTCGAGACGTTCGACGCGACGGGGCGCTGGCGGACGCGCGACGGCAAGCACGCCGTGGATGCACGCGGCGAACTGACTGACGGACGGCGGTTCGACGGCCCGCGCGAGCTGAAGCAGATCCTCGCGGACGACCCGGCGTTCGTGCGTGCGTTGTTCGAGCAGCTCGCGATCTACGCGCTCGGTCGCGGAACGACGCACGCTGACCGAGGGTGGATGGACGCTGCGATCGCGGCCGCGGGTCGCGAGCCCTCCCTAGCCGGATTGATCGAAGAACTCGTGGAATCGGCGGCCTTCAGAGCACGATGAGAGAACCCATGCGAGGATCGCGAGCGTGACGATCGATCGACGGACGATCCTGCGCGGAGCAGGTGCGGTCATGGCGCTGCCACTGCTCGACGCGATGGCGGGCCGTGGTCGTGCTGAAGGCCGCGACGCGAGCCGTGGTCGCGATGCGAGCGGTAGTCGCGATGCGAGCCGTGGTCGCGACGCGAGCGCCCACAAGGACGAAACACCGCGTCGCTTGCTGTTCGTCTACGCGCCGAACGGTGTGAATCGCGACGTGTGGACGCCGGACACCGTCGGGCCACTCGCGTCCCTGCCTCCGACCCTCGAACCGCTCGCGGCGTGGAAAGAAGACCTGCTGGTGCTCGGCGGACTCACGCTGCACACAGCGCGCGCGAACGGCGATGGTCCCGGCGACCACGCGCGCGCTAACGCTGCCTTCCTGACGTGCGCGCAGGCTCGAAAAGCCGACGGTGCGATCCACGTCGGCCCGAGCATCGACCAAGTCGTCGCGCGACGCGTCGGCTCGACGACGCGGTTCCGTTCGCTCGAGATCGGTTGCGAGGACGGCGCGCAGTCGGGCCAGTGCGATTCCGGATACGCCTGCGCGTACTCGAGCAACTTGTCGTGGTCCGCGCCGACGACGCCGGTGCCGAAAGAAGTCGATCCGCGCCGCTTGTTCGATCGATTGTTCCGCGAGGGCGAGGAAGGTGACACGCCCGAGGAACGAACAGCACGTATCGCGCGCCGCCGCAGCGTGCTCGACCTCGTGCGCGAGGACGCGAAGCGGCTCAGCCGGCGCATCTCCACGGATGACGCACGCAAGCTCGAGGAGTACGAGAACTCCGTGCGCGAGCTCGAACGTCGGCTCGCGCGCGCCGCGGACGGCGGAGGAGAAGTGTCGGAAACGCTTCGTCCTGCGGGGATCCCGAAAGATCGCGGCGAGCACGCGCGACTGCTCGCGGACGTGCTCGTGCTGGCCTTGCGCACGGATTCGACGCGGATCGCGGCGTTCGCGCTGGCGAACGAGGGCAGCAACGCGAGCCACGTCTCGATCGGGGTTCCCGAAGGACATCACGAGGTCAGCCATCACGGCGGCGACGCGACGAAGCGCGAGCAGGTCGCGAAGATCGACCGCTTCCACGTCGAGTGCTTCGCGCATCTCGTGGCGCGCCTCGCCGAAGCGGACGAACGGGGCGTGCGCCTCCTCGATTCGACGCACGTGCTGTATGGCTCCGGAATCGGCGACGGCAACCGCCACGATCACGGCGACTTGCCGATCTTGCTCCTCGGCGGCGGTGTGAAGGGCGGACGCTACGTCGTCACGGACAAGGAGACGCCGCTCGCGAACCTGCACGTGGCACTGGCGCGCGGAACAGGCACGCCGCTGGAGCGGTTCGCCGATTCGACCGCTGCGCTCGACCTCGGCTGACCACGCGTTCCGTGATCACCCGCGCAACGTCTCGATCGGTCGCGCCGCGAGCGCGCGCGCGCTCGCG
>CAZKIY010000007.1:29863-31701 GCA_964552875.1 uncultured Planctomycetaceae bacterium | reverse complement strand
CTGCGCCGTCTTCAAATTGCGGCAGCCGTGCGCGACTCCGGGCGGGATGCGCACGAGGCGCGAATTCCCGTCACCGAGCGGGAAACGCATGACTTGTCCTTCCGTCGGCGAACCGGCGCGCACGTCAGCCAGAACGAGCAAGATCTTGTCCGTCGGCGGCACGAACCAGACGTCGGTCTGGCGCGTGTGCAAGTGGAAGGCCTTGATCGCCAGCGGCTCGAGCACGCTGTAGTTGACCTGGCGCACGACGAATCCGGGCAATTGCGCGTGGAGCCCCTCGTTCAGGCGGCCGAGCTCGCACATCGACCCGCCGTCGTCGTTGAAGCGCTTGAGGTCGACGATCTCGACCCCTTCGATGCGCCGGCGCGCCTTGTAGTCCTGCTTCGAGTACGCGGCCTTGGCCTGGGCGTTGAAGAGATCGGTCGGGTGTTTCGTCATGAGGGGTCTTCGTCGAGCGCGAGGAGGATCCTCGAAGTGCGCGTTCCGCGCAATGCCGCACACGACCCTCTTCGACCGGGAGGCGCATGCCCCTAGACTCTTCCACCATGCCCACCAGGAAGGATCAGAATTCGAGCTGTTTCGGCACGGGAGGCGGCCCCTCGCGCGAGCTCGTTCACAAGCCCGTCACGGAAGTCCACGAGTTCGACGAGCTGCTCGAGAGCTGCCTGCCGAGCTTCGGCGGCGGTTACGTGCGACGGCTGTGGACGCTGCTCGACGAAGCGGTCGGGCAAGGTCTGCCGATGACGCTGGCCGCGTCGGGGCCGATCACGGCGTCGGGTCAGCACTACGCGTGGCTGAACCCGCTGCTCGACACGGGTTGGTTCGCGTACGTGTCGACGACCGACGCCGTCTGCTACCACGACGGGCACCGCGCCCTCGACGACGCGAAGAAACATCCGTTCCATTCCGTGCCGATCTCGGGCGCCGATGCAGCACTGCGTGACGAGCGCACGATCCGCATCACGGACATCGGCTTCGACGAAGAAGTGCTGCTCGGTCAGGACCAGTACATCACGGCGGTACTCCAAGAACCGGAGTTCCAGCGCAAGATGACCGGCACCGAGATGCGCTGGTTGCTCGGTCGGCGCTATGCGGCGCAAGAAAAGAAGAACAAGGCGCGCGAAGGCCTGCTCGCGCTGTGCCAGCGCAAATCGATCCCCGTTTTCGTCGGTGCGCCGGGCGACGGGTCGGTCTTCCTGAACTCGATGAAGCTGTGGGCGCTGTCGCAGATCGACGGCACGCCGTACGCCTTCGACCTCGATCTGCACAAGGAAGTCTTCGAGTCGTGCGCGTACCACCTGTGGGGACTGCGCGAGAGCGACACGAAGGCGCTCGGGACGCTGATCCTCGGCGGCGGCGTGCCGAAGAACTACAACCTGCAGCCCGAGCCGGCGCTGTCGCAAGTGCTCGGTTTGCCGAACATTTCGGGGTACGCGTACGACGTGCAGATCACGACGGCGCCCGTGACGGACGGATCGTTGTCGTCGTGTCCGCCCGCCGAAGCGGTCACGTGGGGCAAGGTCGACAAGGACACCTTCCAGACGACGACGGAGAGCGTGCCGGCCGACTACTCGATGGTCATGCCGTTCGTCGTGAAGGCGTTGCTCTCGAAGAAGGCGCGGTTCGAGCGGTGGGCCGAGAAGATGGGCCGCGAACCGCTCTTCAAGAAGCACCCGGCGGCGCGCGGGTATCTGCGTGATGTCGCGGGCTACCGGCTGTACGACCGCCGCGACGAGCTGATGAAGAAGCTCATGGCGGCAGTGAAGAAGGAGCTGCCGCGGTTGCGCAAGGAGAGCGGGTACGCGCTCGCTCGCACGACCGCGGACTCGAAGCCCGCG
>CAZKIY010000007.1:18993-29763 GCA_964552875.1 uncultured Planctomycetaceae bacterium | reverse complement strand
GCGCAAGGAGAGCGGGTACGCGCTCGCTCGCACGACCGCGGACTCGAAGCCCGCGGACTCGAAGCCCGCGGACTCGAAGCCCGCGAAGTCGACCCGACTGAAGAAGTCGCGCTGAACTACTTCGTCACGAAGCCGCGCTCGCGCATCAGCGCGTCCGACTGCGCGTCGCGGCCGCGGAACGCGCGGTAGCCGTCCGCCGGATCGATCGTATTGCCGATCGAGAACACGTGGTCGGCGAGCTTCTTCGCCGTCGCCGGATCCCACGGGCTGCCGGCCTCGACGAACGCTTCCCACGCGTCGGCCGAGTGAACCTCGGACCACAGGTAGCTGTAGTAGCCGGCCGAGTAGTCGTCGGACGAGAAGAGGTGCAGGAACTGCGTCGGGCGGTGGCGCATGACAATTTCCTTCGGCATTCCCAGCGTTTTCAGCGTCTCGCGCTCGAAGGACGCGGGATCGACGCTCGAGTCGGGCGTCGCCGCGAGGTGCATCTTCATGTCGACGAGCGCCGACGAGAGGTACTCGACCGTCGCGAAGCCCTGGTTGAACGTCGACGCGCGACGAAGCTTCTCGAGAAGCTCCTTCGGCATCGGCTGGCCCGTCTTCCAGTGCAGCGCGTACTGGTTCAAGACCTCGGGCGCCTCGAGCCACTGCTCGAGGATCTGCGACGGGAACTCGACGTAGTCGTTGAACACGGAGGTGCCCGACACCGACGGGTAGGAGACGTTCGACAGGAGTCCGTGCAGCGCGTGGCCGAACTCGTGGAAGAGCGTGCGCGCGTCGTCCCAACTGATGAGCACCGGTTCGCCCGGTGCGCCCCTCACGAAGTTGCAGTTGTTGGAGACGATCGTCGTGATTTCGCCGTCGAAGCGTTCTTGTCGGCGATACGCGTTCATCCACGCGCCCGATCGCTTGCCGGCGCGCGCGTAGGCGTCGAAGTACCACAGGCCGACGTGCTTCCCGGCCTTGTCCTCGACCTCGTACACGAGCTCGTCGGGAATGAGCAGCGGCACGCCCGTGACGGGCGTGAACTTCAGGCCGAAGAGTCGATCCGCCGTGTAGAAGAGGCCGTCACGCAGCTTGTCGAGCTGCAAGTACGGCTGGAGTGCCCCCTGATCGAGGTCGTACTTCTCCTTGCGCACTTTCTCCGCGTAATAGCGGTAATCCCAAGCCTCGATCGTGATCTTCGCGCCCGCGGCATCGGCGAACTTCTGCATGTCGAGGACTTCCTCGTGCACGCGCGCGACGGCCGGAGTCCAAACCGATTCCATCAGGGCGAGCGTCGCCGCGGGCGTCTTCGCCATGGACTGCTCGAGCCGCCAGTGCGCGTGCGTCTCGAAGCCGAGGAGGCGCGCCCGCTCGGCGCGCAGCTTCAGGATCTCCGCGAGGATCGGCTTCGTGTCGTTGGCGCTCTGGTTGTCACCGCGGGCCGTGAACGAGCGCCAGACCTTCTCGCGCAGGTCGCGACGATCCGAGTACGTGAGGAACGGCTCGACGGACGAGCGCGTGTTCGTGATGACCCACTTGCCCTTCTCACCCCGCGCTTCCGCCGCCGCGGATGCACCCGCACGGACGGAGTCGGGCAAGCCGGCGAGATCGGCATCGCTCGCGAGCACGAGCGTGTAGGCGCCCTCGTCGGCCATCACGCTCTGACTGAAGTTCGCGAAGAGGCTGGCGAGGCGCTGGTTGATCTCGGATAGCCGCGCTTTCGCCGCACCGCCCAACTTGGCACCCGCGTGCACGAAGTTCGAATGCATGAGCCACACGACGCGCTTCTGTTCCGCGGTGAGGCCCGAGGACTCGCGCGCGTCGTAGACCGCCGCGATCCGCGCGAACAGTTTCACGTTCTGCACGATCTTGTCGCCGAGCTCCGCCAGCTTCGGCGCCATCTCGTTCTCGATCTCCTGGTACTCCGGCGTGCTCATCGTCGAGCCGTGGATGTCGTAGACGGTCTGCACGCGCGACAGCGTGCGCCCCGCGCGCTCGAGCGCCGCGACGGTGTTATCGAACGTCGGCTGTGCCTTGGAGGACGCGATGGCGTCGATCTCCGCGAGTTCCTCGGCCATGGCGGCCTCGAGCGCGGGGCGGAAGTGCTCGACGCGCGCGGTCGCGAGCGGCGGAACTCCGCCAAAAGGGCCGCTCCACGGAGCGAGCAGCGGATTCGTCGAAGTGGTCGCGGGTGCGTTCGTGGAGTTCACGCTGCTGCAGCTCGTCATCGCGATGGCGGCGGAGAGGACTAGGAAGGATCGAAGCATCGTGGGTCGCTCGTGTGGACGCGAATCGTCGGTCGGGGCGCCGAAGGCGCGCGACATCAGGACTCGCGGACCGCGGCGATGCAAGCGTCCACACGGTTCGATCCAGCCGTGAAGGCCGCTACCAGAGCCAGCTCGCCCCTTCGCGAATCGCCTCGGCCGTCACGCGCTTGCCGCGCAATCCGTCCACGATTCCCAGGCTTTTCGCGATGACAGCCTTTGCGCGACAGCTCAACGCGCTCCGACATTTTCCGAGGAATGCCCGGCGACACGCACCCCACAATAAGCCTACAGGCTTCGATCTACGGCTTGGCGAGCGGCACGAACGCGCGAGACACGGTTCCCCCTGCGACGACCACGACCGGCGTGCGTGGCTCGAGGGGACTGAGTCCACCATTCATCAGGATGACTCGGACGTACCAGGAGCCGGGTTGAACGAGCGCGATTCGGTACGGACCTTCGAAGAACTCGACGGACTCTCCGATCGTCGAGGCGCCCTCGCCGAACTCGAGCGAGAAGAGGACAGAACCGTCATATTCCTCGCCATTCGAGCCCACGAAGTGCACTTCCAGAGCGCCGAGTTCGGGTGCCACGATCGGACCGATGTCCGCCGCTCCGGCCGTGACGACTCGGATGGGTGCCGCGCCCGATGGACGCGACCAGCGATACAGAGAATCCCGAGCGGCGAAGCTCGCGCGGTACTCGCCGCACGGCACGCCTTGGACTCGTAGGCTCATCGGGTCGGCGAGGTCGATCGCGCAACTGAACGACTCCTTGGACGACTCGGAGCGCAACGTCAGCACACCAGGAGCCTTCCAACCACCGGGGATCGCGAGGCGGCTGACGATCTGGAGCGCCCCGAAGCAATTGGTCAGTGGACGGGCCGTCACCGTCGTCAGTCGTAAACCCTCACCAAGCCACGTGATCGGGATCTGCTCGCTAACGGGTTCGCACCCAGGAACTTGAACGCCGAAGCCGACGGTCGACTGCAGTTCGAGACCATCGCCCCCGCCAGCAAAGAGCAGCAGCGTAGACGTCCAGCTATTAGGACCACGCGAAGGCAGGGCAGAGGTTGCCTCGCCCGCGCAGTGTTGGGCGAACAGCGAGAGCTGCGCAGGCGTGGGGAACAGATGTTCGGTACCTCCCGGGAGCTGCGAATCCCAGCCCGGACCGCCCCCGAGGAGTCGCGGCGAAGTCGATAGTTCGCTGCCTCCTGGCCCCCGCACGAGGACGAGCGCCCCGAAGAGTGGGGCGACGGTCAACGTAACGGGTGAATCACCGGTAGCAGCCACCGTGAAGTCCCCGATCGCCGTGTAGCCGCAGCCGGACGGCATGAGCATGTAGCTCAGCTCGGGGTCCAACCCTCCGATGGTGAAGGTTCCATCGTCGGCCGCATCAACGACGCGGATGCGCGGAGTGGGCACACCCGCGAACGCCATTTCCAGGGCTGCTGCATCCGGCCAGCGATCCGAACGACTGCACGCAATGCGAACGAGCGAGCGTGTAGCCTCGCCGGAAGCAAGTCGGACCTGGCCGTGCAGGAAGGCTTCGGCGGCGAGGACGACGACCACCGGCCCGATCCGCGCTTCGCGCGGTTCGAGTTCGAGTTCGACCGGCGCATGACCGATCGCTCCCACACGCAGGACGATCGGGTTCGAGGCGTCGATGCCGAGGTCGATGGTGAGCGCGCCGTTCTCGTCGGTCAACCCGACGCGACCCGTACCCAAGAACACCTCGGCGTTGGCGATCGCAGGGCCGTCTGCGCGCGCCGAGACGACGCGAATCCGGAGCACGACCCCTCCGCTCGAATCGGATGCGGTGAGCGTGGTCTCGGGGCCCGACTCGGCGCGTCGACTCGAACTCTCCACGACACTGTTCGAGGGTGCCGTCGACGTCGGGATCGAGTGTACCGTGACGTCGCTCTCCGCCGGGGTGACCGGCCCCGTGGGTTCCGTGCCGCGCACGTACTGGAGCCCAAGGTAGAGCAGTCCCGCCACGAAGAGCGGTACTGCCCACCATGCCCGCAGTCGGGAGACGAGGTCCCTTTTAGCGGATGAGCGCTCTGTCCAGCTCGTCGACGTCGACGAGGTGGATCGTCGTTGCGAGTTTGTCACGCCGTGGCCGCACTATTGCGGGGTCGGAACCGGAGGGCTGGTCCCAATGCAGAGGGCCTGCTCGCTCCCGGCTGCGCCCATCTTGGTGCACACCCTGTCCTCGAAGCCGCAGCCGATGCAGTCACCAACCGTCGTGACCTGGAACGTAGCGGTGCTTCCGGCGCCCACACGCTTTAGTGCCAATCCGCAGCACCCATTGGGCGTGTCGCCTTGCGCGCAGTTGCAGATCTTGTAGCCGATGTAGTTGCCGGTCCCGTTTCTATCGGCGCACGAGCCTGTGGAGCACGTGCCGGCACAAAGCAGCGCGGTATTCGCACCGCTGCCGCTCGTACCCGTCCCCCGGCACGATGCCGTCTGCGCCGTCGATGTCGACGGAAGGAACAAGAAGAGGAACCCGAAGAGCGCGAGCCATCTTTGCGAACTCATGATCACAACCCTCGAGAATTGAGTCGTGCACGCGAACGGAGAAGAGCGCACAAGACTCGAAGTCTGATTCGGCCATCGCTTCCTCGACGTGCGAGAAAGCCCCGGATGGATGAGGTTAGCCCCCCCCCCCCGCCGTCAAGCACGTCGTAAGTTACGGCAGGACGGTTGATTCAAGGCGAGTCGGCTCGGCGCATGAGCATTCAGGATCCGAGGGGATTCCGACCTCACGTGCATCCGAGGGACATGAACCGGCCTCCGCTTCACCACAGCCAACTCGCGCCTTCACGAATTGCCTCGGCCGTCACGCGCTTGCCGCGCAATCCGTCCACGATTCCCAGGCCTTTCGCGATGACCGCCTTCGCGCGACCGCGGAACACTCCGGCGAGTGCGAGGAACGGCAGCGGCAGGACGTCGTACGCGAAGAAGCGCACCCACTGGGCCGCATGCGCGTGTCGGCGGAGGAACCAGATCGAGTTCACGCCCATCATCCACTTGCGCCGCGGGTTGTAGCCGCCGCCGGTCGCGAGACTCGTCGCGTGCAGCGCGGCGACTTCGCCGACGCGACGCACGGAAAATCCAGCGGCCTTCGCGCGCAGGCACAGATCGACGTCCTCCATGTACGCGAAGTAGAGCGCGTCGAAGAGCCCGACCTTCTCCAGTGCGTCGCGGCGTGCGAGCAGCGCGCAGCCGGCGACGTAGTCCACGTCGCACGTCGTCTGGAACTCTTGCCCGTCGCGTTCGCCGTGCCCGACGAGCGTCGACAAATTCTCGCGCCACGTCAGCATCCCGCCCGCCGCCCACACCTTCGTCGGATCGTCGCGGTAGAGCACGCGCGGACCGACGATCCCGACGGTCGGATGCGCTTCGAGTTCGCGCACGAGCCGTTCGAGCGTTCCATCGGGCAGCACGACGTCGTTGTTCACGAAGAAGACGGCGCCGGCGCCGCGCTCGAGCGCTAGCCGCGCGCCTTGGTTGCTCGCCTCGCCGAAACCGAGGTTCGAGGCGTTCAGGATCACGGTCGCGCGTGGGAACTCGGCGACGACGCGTTCGAGCGAACCGGCCGTCGAACCGTTGTCGACGAACACGATGTCGGCCGGAGCGATGCCGTTCCGGCTCAGCGATCGCAGGCAGTCGAGGTTCTCCTCGCCGCCGTTCCAGTTCGCCACCACGGCTGCGACGCGCACGCTCACGTTTCGCTTTCGCCTGGGCGCGACTTGGAGCTCTTTTCCACGCGGGAAATCGCCGATCCGGCCGCGAACAGCGTCTCGACCGTCTCACCCGGCGCGATCTCGGCGCCCGAGCGCACCGCGGAGCCGTCGCTCGTCTTGCGCGTGATCGAATAGCCGCGTTCGAGCACCCGGAACGGCGAAATCGAGTCGAGTGCGCGAGCGGCGAGCGCGAGCCGGTGGACACGCAAGTCGAGTTCACGCCTCCCGGCCAGCGCGAGTCTCGGCGCGACGCGCTCGATACGCCGTGAGCGCGCGTCGAGTTCGGCGTCCATCGCCGCGGCGAGCCGGCTTCCCGCGCGCTCGAGCTCCGCACGCGTCCGTGCGAGGCGCGCGTGCGGCGCTTGGTTCGCGAGGCGGCTCGCGGCACGATCGAGGCGCGCTCGCGCTCGATCGACGACGGCTCGACCGAGCAGGTCGATGCGTGTCGCGGATTCCAGTCGGCGCGCACGGACTTCGATCACGCCCTCCATCGCACGCGCGAGCTCGCCCTCGGCTCGATCGATACGCTCGATGCGCGCCGCGCGGTCGGGGATCGTGCGCTGTGCCGCATCCGTCGGCGTGTGCGCGCGCACGTCGGCGACGAGATCGGCGAGCGTCGTGTCGGTCTCGTGTCCGACGCCGGAAACGACCGGCACGCTCGCGCGGCGGATGGCCTCGAGCACCGGCATTTCGTTGAACGACCACAAATCCTCGAGTGATCCGCCGCCGCGCACGACGCAGATCACGTCGACACTACTCGCGTCGAGCCGGTCGATGGCCGACGCGATCTCGGCCGCGGCGCCGGGACCTTGCACGGACGTGTGAATGAAACGCACAGGATAGCTGGGCCAACGCGCCGAACGCGTGCGCAAGAAGTCCTGGATCGCGGCACCGCTACGGCTCGTCACGAGACCGATCACGCGCGGCAGGTCCGGCAGCGGCCGATGGCGATCGAACCAACCCTGCGCTTCGAGCTTCTTCTTCAGCTCCTCGAGCTGCGCCAACTTCGTGCCGAGCCCCGCGGGCTCGAGGCGCGAGACGATCAACGAGTACGTTCCGCGCGGGACGTAGACGTCGAGCTTCCCGTGCGCGACGACCTGCGCGCCCTCGCGCAGATCGAACCGGATCGCGGTCGGGACCGCCGTCTTCCAGATCGTGCACGAGAGGCGCCCGTCCAGGTCGCGCAGCGTGAAGTACATGTGCCCGGACGACGCGACCTTGAGCTCGATGACCTCGCCTTCGACCTGCAACCGCCCCATCGCATCGAGGCGAGTCTTCAGCTCGCGCGACAGCTCGGACACTTTCCACGTGCGCGGTCCCGGCCCCGGTTGGATCGGCGTCGCGGAGTCCCAGGCCTCGTTCCACAGATTCATCGAATCCCCGTTGTCGCGGATCCAGCGGTCAAGTCAACCGCCGGGCGAAACGTTCGCGGGTTCGGGGGCCGCGGGCGGCGGCGTGGTGGCCGCGCGCGCGCCGACCGGGATCCCCGCAGCCTCCCAGATCGAAGCATCGGCGCGTGGCAGGAAGATCCGGTAGCGGCCGTCGAGGAACGGGACCTTCTCGTTACCCCGGATCTGCGAGCCGCCGATGAGCTCGATTTCGAGGCCTTTTTCGGCCCGCAGCACCGACATGCGGTCGGCGAACAGCTCGCGCTCGAGAGCGGAGTCGGGCGTCAGCACGGCGACGTGGACCTGGCGCAGGACCAAACCTTCGCGTGCCGAGAGGCTCTCGAGCCGGTAGACGGGACCGGAGGAATCCGCGCGAAAGCGTCGGTTCAATTCGAAGCGCAGCGCCGTGAGCTCGCGCGGATCGCCTTGCGTGACTTCCGCGCGCTGGTCCTCGCGGAAGAGTTCCGGCACCGCTTCGAACCACGGCGTCGGATCGACGTGCGCGAGATCGATGCGCCGTGTGCCGCCGCGACCTTCGGCATCCGGCGGCGCGCCCTCGAACGACGTCTTCACGCCGCCGCGCCGTTCCCAACCCTGCTCCAGGATGAGAGCGAGCGTGCGCGCCGTGCGACTGCCTTCGAGCTTCAATCGTTCCGCGTAGAGCGAGCCGAGCGGCCGACCGGACTCGTCGATCACGCGCAAGACAACGGGCCCGGTAGCGCCGTCGTGGACGAGTCCCGATTCGAGGAGATCGAGCCCGCTGACTTGCTCGATCGCGAACAACGAGCGCAACGCGAGGTGGACCGCGCGACTGCGTTCCTCGCGCGCGAGCCGCGCGTTGCGCAAGAGGTCTTCGGCCGCGCGCTGCAGCGTGCGAGCGTCGTCGATCGCGGGGGCCGGAGCTTCGACCGCGGTCGGCGCGATGGTACTGTCGAGTGCGCGCGCTTCGCGCTCTTCGGCCGGGACGTCCGCGGTGAAAATCGGCGCACCGGCCAGTGTCGCGAGCCGCGCCATGCCTTGCGTATAGCGCAACCACTGGCGCTCGCGGTCGAGTCGGACCTCGCGCTCGCGGCGCACTTCGGTCTCGAGCTGCGCGATGCGCAGGAGAGCTCGGTCGCGTTCCTCGCGGCACGTCGCGAGGTCCGAGGCCGGAGCGGCGACCGCCGGCAGCTGATCGCGGCGCGCCGAGGTCACCGCCTGTACGTCCGCGCCGTCGCATCCGGCGAGGACGACCGCGAAGGTGGCCGCGAGAACGGTCGCGCGCCGTGTGCTCAACGCGGGCCCTCGGGCTCGGCGCGCGCCCGGCGATCGACACGCGCGACGGGCAGGTCGGTTTCGTTCTCGGAGCTGCTCGACCTCGTGAGCGGGATCGACGCCGAACCGTCTCGCACCAACTGCGCGCCCACGCCCGGCGCGCGACCGAAGAGCACGAACGAAGCACGCTCGCCCGCGCCGATCTCTCCCGGTGTCCCGAGCAGTGCCGCCACGGGGTCCCCTCGTCCTGTGTCGACGAACCGAGGAGGAAAGAGCGCCGTACCCATCGCATCGACGACCGTCAAGCCCGTCGGATCGAGGCGCCCACCGGCCTCGCCGCGGACTTCGAGAACGACGAGATAGGGATCCCCCACGAGCGTCGGATGCCGTGCGCGCAGTGCCCCGGATTCGAACTGCTGGCGCTCGGGATCTGCGTGGAGCGGCGCAATACGGACGAGAACGCGCGTTCCAGTCGCGAACTCACCGTCAGCGGTCCAGACACTGCCCGTCGATCCCACGACACCTCGCGTGCGTTCCGGCCGAGCGAACCGCGACTCTTCGCGCGCGTCGAGGATCCAGCGCGCACCGAGCGCCAGTACGGGCAGGCAGACGATCGCGATCCAAGCCACCCGAGTCGGACGCGTCACTTCTCCTCGTCCCAATTCTTGGTCTTGTTCTTGTTCCACCAGCGCTGCCACTCCTCGGGGTCGCGCTCGTCGTGCTTCGACAGCCGCGTCAGGCTGGTGATGATCGGGCTCGCGATCGTGTCGTAGCGTTCGCGCGCGATGCCGTCGTTGATGTTCGAGTCCTTGGCGCCCTTGGCCGACATCACGACCTTGAGCATGCCCTCGAACGCCTTCTTGCGCGTCTCGAGATCGGACTCCGCGAATTCGCCCAGGGCGTCCGCCGCCGCACCGACGAGCGGCGCATCCTTGTGCTCGAGCAGGCCGACCAATTCGGGCACCGCGGTCTTGTCCTTCGTCTTGCCGAGCGCGTGGATCAGATCGCTCTGCACCGGGAGGTCCTTCTTGTGATCCTTCGCGCCGATCCACTTCGTGATCGCTTTCGTCGCGTCGCTGCCCATCTGCCCCATCGCCACCGCGGATGCGCGGAAGATGCGATTGTCGCGGACGCCGGCTTCGTTCTCGCGGCGCTTCGCTTCGAAGTTCTTCGAGAGCGCGGTCACGATCGCGGCTCGATCCTTGGGCCCCGAATTCTTGAACTCCTGCAGGAGCTTGTCGACGACCGCGACGGCCTCTTGATCCGCGGAACCACCCTTGCCGACGTGGCCTTTCATCTCCTCGCACAAGGCCTCGATCTCGGGCCGCTTGTCGGGCACCTCGTCGACGACGGCGGGACGGACAGGAGCGTTCGCAAGGACAGCCGGAGCCGTCGAGATCGCGAGGAGGACGAGGAGGATATGGCGATGCATCGTGGGTTCTTCTTCGGGCCCGAGGGTCGGGTCGCGGTCGCGCCATTACGGCACCGAGCGGGATCGGTCGCAAGCGTCGTACCGCGCTTGGACATCTCCACGACACCAGTCTTCCAAGATTCGTCGCGGAGCCGGGCGAACGTCAGCCGCGGCGACCTCCAGTCTCGTAGGACGTCTCGAGATCTTGCAACACCCGCTGCGCCGCGATCGTCCCTTTACCGCGGGGGCCGGGCAGGTCCTCCCGAACGCCGCGGATCGAGCGCACGGGAGCGACACGCAGGCCTGAACTCGTGATCCAGACCTCGCTGGCGCGGCGCATGTTCTCGAGATCGAGCCTCCGCTCGACGATCGCTCGGACGCTTTCGATCCGGAGCCCATGCACGATTCCCGGCAGGGCACCGCTCGAGAGCGGCGGAGTGACCGGGACGCCGTCGACGACCGCGAACACGTTGGCGCGCGCCGCTTCGACGAGTTCTCCGTCCGGGAGCACGAGCAGGGCGTCGAACGCACCCGCGCGCTCGGCCTGCCCTCCGTGGAGGACGCGCGCGGCGCGCTCGTTGGTCTTCCAGGAGCCGCGAGGAGCCGGGAGCGCATCGATCCCGAGCAGTTCGACGCCTTCGGCCGGCACGACTCGCGGCGCGCGGGCGCGGATCGTGAGAGACGGGTCCGTCAGGCCCTGGACCGAGGTGCGCACGAGTG
>CAZKIY010000007.1:13515-18893 GCA_964552875.1 uncultured Planctomycetaceae bacterium | reverse complement strand
GCGCGGATCGTGAGAGACGGGTCCGTCAGGCCCTGGACCGAGGTGCGCACGAGTGCTCTCCGGCCTTCGAGACGCGCGACGAACCGCGCGAGCTCGCGCGCGATGTCGAAGGTGTCGAACGCGTCGATCCGGAAGTGCGCGCAGGTGTGCCGCAAGCGAGTCAGATGTCGCTCGACGAACCAGGCGACGCCGTCCTCGGCGAGGAGCGTGTCGAACACGCCGAAGCGCGGCGTATCGACGGCGACTTCGCGTCCGAGGTCGACGCGCGGGAACGCGGACTCCCTCACGAGGCCTCCAACGCGCGCAGGAGGCCGGCACCCTTGATCAGGGTCTCGCGTTCTTCCGCGTCGGGGTCCGAGGACCAGGTGATGCCTCCGCCGACGTGGAACGAAACCTCGCCACCGATCGCTCGAGGCCGCCACACGAGCGTGCGGATCAGGATGTTCCAAGCGGCGTGACCACGCACGTCGACGAACCCCAGCGATCCCGTGAAGAATCCGCGCCCGCTCTGCTCGAGCGCCGCGATCGCGTGCATCGCCGCGAGCTTCGGCGCGCCCGTGATCGATCCGCCGGGGAAGAGTCGCGCGAGCAACTCGAACGCGTCGACGCCGGGCCGGACGACGGCAGCGACGTCGGCGACGAGGTGGTGCACGGTCGCGTACGTCTCGAGGCGCGGGAACGCTTCGACGCGCACTTGGCCCGGGAGTGCTGCCGCTCCGAGATCGTTGCGCGCGAGGTCGACGATCATCGCCAGCTCGGCCAGGTCCTTCGCGCTCGCGAGGAGCCGTGCTGCGCTCTCGGCATCCGCATCGGGATCCGCTCCGCGCGGCGCCGTGCCCTTGATCGGCCGCGTGCGCGCGACGCGACCGTCGAACTCGAGGAGCAGCTCGGGCGATGCCGAGAGCAGCGCGCCGCGCCCGCCTGGTGTTCCCCGCGGGACCATGGACTCGTCCCACTCCGCCCAAGCCATGTAGGGCGCCGGATTCACGCGACGCAAGCGCAGGTAGAGGTCGCGTGGGTCCCCGAGCAGACCCACTTCGAGACGGTGCGCGAGGTTCGCTTGGTACAGGTCTCCTCGCGCGATGCGTTCGCGCAGATCCGCGACTCGCGCGCGGTGATCTTGCGGCGACGTGGCGCGCTCGACGGGGCCCACAGTGCGCGCGGGTTCGAACGTCGCCGCACTCTCCGCGAGCGACGCTTCGATCTCGGCGCGTCGCGTGGCCACGTCGGCCCGAAGGTCACCGGGATCTTCACCGAGGACGAGCCACGCGCGCGACGTCCTCTCGTCGAGCACGACGAAGTCCGTGTACAGCCCGCCGACGACGAGCGGAGTTCTCCAAGGCTCGCGCGCGACGTCGACGGGACGCTCCCCCGCCGCGCCGAGGTCGTAGGCGAGTGCACCGACGAAACCGCCGTGGAATGGCCCCGGAACTTCGTCTCCGCGTTCGGGCTCGAGTTCGCCGTGCAGCGCGCGCAACCCGTGGATCGACGCCTTGATGTCGACCTTGCGGAGCGGATCGAACGCGATCAGGCTCGTCCGTCGCGGCGCGCCGCCCGCGCTGTCCAACGCGATCACTCCGCGCCGACCGGCGAGTCGCGCGAAGAGGTCTTCGAAGCACGCGCGCCCCGTGATCGGGAAGACGCGCGGTCGCATCCGGAAACGTTTCACGCCGTTCGTGCGCGCGGCGCCACGCGCGGAAAACTCGCGCCGAAGCGGCGGTGGTAGCGCCAGGCGAGGAACGTCGAGAGCGTGAGGAGGATCGCTCCGAACACGAAGGGGCTCGACGGACCGAAGTGTCCGAACGCGAAGCCCGCGACGGCCGGCCCGACCATGCGCGCCAAGCTCGACGTCGAGGTGAAGAGGCCCAAGTAGGCACCCTGCTGGTCGCTCGGCGACGCGCGCGAGAGCAAGGACGACACGGACGGATTGTTGAGTCCGAACCCGATGGGCAGGACGAGGCACGCGGCGACGACGACGCCCCACGTCGGCGCGAGTGCGAGTCCGATGAGTCCGATCCCGAGGATCGCGGGTCCCGCGATGGCGAGCTTGGTCTCGCCGAATCGCGGGACGAGCCGACGGATGAGTCCGCCTTGGATGATCGCGGAAACGATGCCGATTCCGGCCAAGTAGCGGCCCGTGATCGGTGCAGCGCGCAGGATCTCGTCCACGCTGGCCGTCTCGACCGGCTGCGTCAAGCCGAACACTTCGGGGAAGCGCGCGAGTCCGAACACGGTGAACATGGACTCGAAGCTCGAGAACGCCGCGACGAACGCGAAGCCCATCACGAAGAGCGTTCCGAGTCGCGGATCACCGAAAGCCAAGCGCATCTGCGCCACACCGAAGACGCGCGTCTCGGCTCCGGCCGCACGCGGCGGCTCGCGCAGCGTGATCGCGCCGAAGATCGCCGCAGCGAGTGACAACCCGGCCGCGAACCAGCCCGGCGCCGCCATGGAGACGTGCGTGAGCTCGCCGCCGAGGAGAGGTCCGAGACAGAAGCCGAGTCCGAATGCAGCGCCGATGAGACCCATGCCCTTCGCACGGTTCTCGGGCGTCGTGACGTCCGCGATGAAAGCCTGTGCCGTCGAGACGTTCGCGCCGAAGAATCCGGCCAGGATGCGCGCGACGAAGAGCATCGCGAGCGAGTCGGCGTTCGCGAAGATCACGTACGCGACCGCCGTTCCGACGAGACCACCGACGAGGACGGGCTTGCGTCCGATGCGGTCCGACAGCCGGCCCCAGAACGGCGCGAAGAGGAATTGCGCGCCCGAGAAACTCGCCATGAGCAGACCGATCGTCTGCGGATCGGCCCGGTAGACCTCCGAGTACACGGGGAGGAGCGGAATCACGATCCCGAACCCGAGGAGGTCGATGAAGACCGTCAGGAAGATGAAAATCAGCGGGGAACGGGGCTTCCTGGCTTCGCTAGGGGGACTCATCGAGTCTGGGAAGATAGCAAGCATTCAAGCCCGACCGAGGTTCGTCCGATGGATCGCAACATGAGCACCACCCGCCTTCTCTCCGCGGTCGCCACTTGCGCACTGGGTCTCTCGGCGTATCAGGGCAGCCTCGTCGCCCGAGCGGAGGCCCAGAACGGCGGGCTCGAGAACGACGTCGCCGCACTGCAAAGGGTCGCCCTGGTGCAGGCGAAGGAACTCGCCGAGACGAAGCTCCTCGTCGAGAAGAACGCCCGGTACGCGCAGGAGCAGTCCAAGGCTGCGGCCGCGCTGGCCGCGGCCCTCGACGACGTCGAACAGAAGGGCTTCACCTTCGGGATCAATCCGGAGTCGCGTGTCGCCCTCTTGCGCGGCTGGCGCGAGGCCCTCGTGGCCGCGCAGCGTGACGTGCCGGTCGTCCCCGAGGCCCCGCCGGCCACGGCGAAGTCGACCGCGCAACGCTGATCGAACGCAGCGTCCGTCGGTCGGCTCTTTCCAGTGCCGCGGGGGTCGTGCCACGATGCGGGCATGAACCCGCTCGTCGTCGCCAGCGTTCTCGCGCTCGTCCCAGCACTCGGGGATTCCGGCCCGAAAGCGCCCAGCGCGAGCGATGTGCAGGACGCGGTGAAGCGCGCTGTCCCGATGCTCGTCGAGAAGCGCGAGGCGTACTCCGAGACGGGCGGCAAGCGTTCGAAGAGCGGCGAGAAGCCGGTGAAGAAGGCCGGCGTCGAGCCGCGCGAGTGGCCGTACGAGGGCGTCTACCGCGTCGACGGCGACATCCCGCTCGGCTATCGCATCGGCGGTACGTCGATCGTCGCAACCGCGATCGTCGAAGCGGCCGGCGGCGCGCCGCAAGGTGAGAGTCGCGACGCGGTGCTCGGGGGGCTCGACTTCGTGCTCGAAGCGTTGGAAGACCCCCGCATGGGGCCGGCTTTCGAGAAGGGCTACGACGTGCGCGGTTGGGGTCATGCCTACGCGCTGACGTTCCTGCTGCGCCTGCGTTCCGCGCGCCTCGTGCCGGAGAAGAGCAAGAAGGACGTCGAGCAGGCCGTCGACATGCTCGTCGAGCGGCTGCAGGAAACGGAGATCGGCCAGCGCGGCGGTTGGAACTACTCACGACCGGCCGGCGACGCATCGGACGCCTCGACCTTCATGACGGCATCGACGTTGTTGGCACTCTTCGAAGCGCGGCAGCAGGGCGAGAAAGTCGACGTGAAGGTCGTCGAACGCGCGCTGACCACGCTCGAGGACGCACGCATCGAGACAGGCGCGTTCCAGTACGGATCCGACAAAGACTCGCACACGGGCAAGGGGTTCGAGGACGTGCCCGGCGCGATCGGACGCATGGCCGTGTGCGAAGTCGCGCTGTACCTCGCCGACCGAGGCAGCGTCGAGCGCATTCGTAGCTCGATCGCGGCGTTCTTCGAGCATTGGGAGTGGCTCGAGAAGCGCCGCAAGCAGAACGGGACGCACGTGGCTCCGTACATGATCGCGCCGTACTACTTCTTCTATGCGCACCGCTATGTCGCGCAAGCGATCGAGTTCCTGCCTGAAGCGGAACGCGTTGAATCCCGCGGCAAGTTGCACACGCTCCTGTGGAAGGTGCGCGAGGACAGCGGCGGTTGGAACGACCGCGTGTTCCCGCGCAGCGAATCGTTCGGAACGGCGATGACCGTGCTCGCGCTCGTCGAACCGACGTTGCCGCGACCGGCGGGCTGGGCGAAGGAAGAGCGAACGGGTCGCTGAACCGCCGTACAATCGAGCAATGATGTTCCTCGCACTCCTGATTTCGACTCTCATCGCCCCGGCCGACTCCTGGCGCACGGATCGCACGTGGTACGACGGTCTCGCGGAGAAGTGCGTGTACGAAGCAACGCGCACGATCTACGGCGTCGAGCGCCGCTACGAGGCGATCGCGTACACGAACAAGGAGCTCGTCGATCCCGAACGCGGCGTGAAGTCCGCTTCGAACGAGGGCGTCGAGGCGTTCAAGCACCACTGGTCGGAACGCGTGCCGACCGAGCGCTACGACTACGACTTCTCGACGATGAGCTACACGCGGGTCGCGGACCTCGCGGCCTTGAAGCTCACGGTGTCGACGCAGGAAGATTGCGGTTCGAGCTTCAAGGAGGTGTGGCGTGACGATTCGAAGTTGCGTTGGTCCGACTCCGTGTACTTCCCGGGTGCCGGACGGCGCGAAGGCAAGCTCGAGGGAGACACGAACTTCTTCGACGCGTTGACCCTCGTCTTGCGCGGGTCGGACTTCGTACGATTCGGAGGGGGCGGCGAGCTCTCGGTCCTCCCGATGCAGAAGGACACGCACGCCGTCTCGTTCGAGCCTGTGCGGTGCACAGTGGTCGCGGGAGAGACGAGCGAGCTCGATCTCCCCATCGGCAAAGTTCGCGCGCGCGAGGTGAAGCTCGTGAAACCCGACGGATCCGTCG
>CAZKIY010000007.1:7653-13415 GCA_964552875.1 uncultured Planctomycetaceae bacterium | reverse complement strand
ACTGGTTCGCCGACGACGCAACGCCGCCGATGTTGAATGCGCTGGTGCGATTCGAGGGGCCGCAGGGCATCACGTACCGACTGAAGAGCCACGAACGGCTGGCTTACTGGAAACGATGAGTCGACGCGTCGTGGGTACGGTGCCAGGAACGACTCTCGCGGCCGACGCGGACCGGTTCTTGGTCGAGATGGCCGCGACGCGCGGCGCGTCCGAGCACACGTTGCGCGCTTACCGCGGCGACCTCGTGAGCTTCCTCGCCTCGTGCACGACGTACGGCGTCGACACGCCGCGCGCGATCACGCCGCGCACGTTGCGCGCTTGGCTCGCGGACCTCGACGAATCCGGACTCGCGCGCTCGTCCATCCAACGCCGCTTGTCGGGCGTGCGCTCGTTCCTGAAGCACTTGCTGAAGCACGGCGCGATCGACGTGTCCCCCGCCGCGGGATTGCGTCGACGTCGCGTCGCGCGCGACCTGCCCGGAGCGCTGGCGCTCACGGAAGTCGAAGCGCTGCTCGACTCGACGGACGAGTCGACGCATGCCGGTCGACGCGACCGCGCGCTGCTCGAACTCCTCTATTCGGCCGGCACGCGCGCGGCCGAGACGGTCGGCCTCGACGTCGCCGATCTCGACCTCGGACGCGGCGTGGCGCGCGTGCGCGGCAAAGGTCGCAAGGAACGCCTCGCTGCGCTCGGTCGTCACGCCGTGCGCGCGATGAAGCTGTACCTGGCCGACCCCGAGCGACCACGGCCGCAGAGCGCGAGCGCGGTCCACGCCGTATTCCTCGGACCGAGCGGCAAGCGACTCACGACGCGCTCACTGCAACGGATCGTGTCGCGCGCTGTGTTGCGCGCCGGGATCCATCGTCCGGCGACGCCGCACACGTTGCGGCACAGCTTCGCGACGCACCTTCTCGACCGCGGTGCGGACTTGCGCTCCGTCCAGGGCCTGCTCGGTCACGCGCACCTGACGACGACGCAGATCTACACGCACGTGTCGATCGAACGGCTCCGCGAGGTCTACGAGCGTGCGCACCCGCGGTCGGGGAAGGCCGACTGACGCGTCAGCTCGTCGACGCGAGCACGCGCAGCACGCGCTCGCGTGCCGCGGCGACCCGCGCCTCGCCGCGGTCGTCGGCCAAAAGCGCAGCGAGTTCGGCGAGAGCGCGCCAACGGTTCGCGACCTTCGCAAGCAGCGCGGTGTCCAGACTCGAGGCCGAGCAGAGCTCGCCGTACGCACTCTCGTGGCGCGCGATCCATGCCTCGAATGCCGGCTCGTCGAAGTCGGGACGGACGACGAGCGCGAGCACGACGCGCGCGAACGCGGCCTCTTCGCCGAAACGCCAGGCCGCATCCGTCGACGCGCAGTTCGCATCGATCGCGGCGTAGAGTTCCGGTTGCGCCGCGACACGCAGCGCGACTCCGCGAGCGAGGAGTTCGAGCGCCTGCGCCGCGCGCAAGGTCAGTTCGCTCCGATCGGCGTGCTCGCCGAGTGTGCCGATCGTCGGCGCGACCGCGCCGCGTCCGAGCAGCGCTTCGTCTCCAAAGGCAAGCTGTGGGTGCGCGTCGCGCACCGAGTCGACGAGTGAGCTTCCCTCCCACTTCGCTGAGTTCTCGGGCGCCGGACTCGTCCCGTTCATCACGTTCGACCAGTACACGTGTTCCACGCTTCCCCGCGACTCGCACGCCGCACGAACGAGGAACACGGCGAGCAGCGCGACGCACCGCATCACGGCTTCTTCTCGAAGAGGAGATTGCGCGCGTGATCCTTCACGTTCCACGGCGCCTTCTCGCCGCCGAGGTGCTCGTGGAAGAACGCCAAGTGCTCGTTGTAGTAAACGGCCATCTCGTGCCACGCGGGCCAGTGACCCGCTTCGGGCAGGATGACGAGCCGCGACGGAACGCCCTGTTTCTGCAGCGCCGTGAAGTACGCGAGGCTCTGCGTGTACGGGCAGCGATAGTCGAGTTCGCCCGCGATGACGAGCGCCGGCGTCTTGAAGTTCGTGACGTAGTTGCACGGCGACCACTTCTCGTAATCACCCGACGTCCACGGCGTTCCGCGCATGTCGTGCTCGGGAAACCAGAGTTCCTCCGTAGCTCCGTGGAACGCGCGCAAGTCGTAGAGGCCCATCATCGCAGCGTTCGCGGCGAAGCGATCGGTTTGCCCCTCGACCCACATCGACATGTACCCGCCGTAGGACCAACCCATCAGGCCCATGCGCTTCGCGTCGACGTAGGCGAGCGACGCGAGCGCATCCGTCACGCGCATGAGATCGCGGTACACGCGTCCGCCCCAATCGCCGCGGATCGCGTCGCAGTAGTCCTGGCCGTAGCCCGTCGAGCCCGTCGGGTTGCAGAACGCGACCACGTATCCCTTTCCCGGATAGACCTGCCAATCACCGCGAAACCCGTCGGTCCACTGCGACTGCGGACCGCCGTGAACGTTGAGGATCAGCGGATACTTCTTCTGCGGGTCGAAGCCGTGCGGCGTGACGAGGAAGCCATGGATCTCGTAGTCCCCCTCACCCTCGACGCGGAACTCACTCGCAGGACGGATGTCCACTTCGGCCGCCACGGCTCGATTCAACTGCGTCAACTTGCGCGGCTCTGCGGCGCGTGCGTCGTGCGCGTAGAGTTCCGCCGGTTCGCCGACCGTTCGCGCCGCGTAGACGAGGCCGCCGTCCGCAGCGAGTTCGAATCCGCCGAGCGTTCCGTGCACGAGCAGCTCCCGCGGTGAACCACCCTCGACGGCGATCTCGTACAGCGGCGTGCGACCGCGCACGTCGGCTTGGAAGACGATGCGCTGCGAGTCCGCGCTCCAGCGAAAGTCGTCGACCCAATCGTCGAATCCACCGCGCTCGGTGAGGTGACGTACTTCAGCGCTGCGTCGATCGAACAACGTCAACCGGCGCAAGTCGGCTTCGTAGGCCGGCGTCGCCTGACTCACGTACGCGATCCAACGCCCATCGGGCGAGTACAGCGGAGCGCCGTCCCATCCGTCGTTCTCGCCGGTGACGCAGCGCGCTTCGCCACCCGAGACGGGGACGATCCACAAGTCCGCGTTCGTGGACTCGGCTTGCTTCGCGTCGCGATTCTGCACGAAGCACAACTCCGTGGAATCCGGCGAGAACGTGAAGCCGCGTCCCCCGCCGAGTTGGAACGTCGGCGCGTCTCGGTCCAGCGGCGTCAGGGCACGCACGACCGCGCCGCTGGCGGCGTCGATCAACACGACAGCACTGCGTTTGCCCTGGTGCCAAGAGGTCCAATGGCGGTAGAGGAGCTCGTCGGCCGCGCGCACTTTCGTCTTGCCCTCTTCGAGCCCTTTGCGGATGCGCTCGTGGCACTCGGGCTCGATCCCGCACTCCGGAAACAACTCCGTCGCGGCCGCGATCCACCGTCCGTCGGGCGACATCACAGGATCCGACAGGCCGGGCGCGAACTTCGTCAGCTGGCGCGCGTCGCCGCCGACGAGCGACAGCTTCCATATCTGGCTCGATCCGTCGCGATTCGACGTGAAATAGAGCGCTGACCCATCGGGAGTGAACTGGGGCCCGCTGTCGTTCTTCTTCAGGGAAGTCAGTGCGCGCGCGTCCGATCCGTCGCGGCCCGCGATCCACAGCTCGGACCAGCTCGACCCCGCCTCGAAATTCGTGCGGCGCACGCCGAACGCGACGCGCGTCCCGTCGGGTGACAGCGCGGGTCCGCTTGGAGCCGCGAGCCTGTAGATGTCCGCGATCTCGAACGCGCGTCCGGTGTTGGCAGCGACGCTCGGATGCGGGACTTCGGTGAACGATCGGGTCTCGCGCGGCGCAGGTAGGGACGAAGAGCAGGCTGTGAGAAGAGCCAGGAGGACGAACGCGCGGGGGAGCAGCATGCGCGAGAGCGTAACGGGCCCCGCGAAGCCACGCGCGCCCCCGATCACCACGAATTCCTACGGTCCAGCGGCGGCCGCGCCCGGCCGAAATCGTGCGCGTTGCTCGAACGATCGACGCAAGAACTCGACGTCGCTCGGCACCCACGGAGTCGGACGATAGTCGCCGTCGAGCACCTCGATGTCGCCCGCGCGCCCCACGACGATGTGTCGTTCGCCGGGTCGAACTGCGGCGTATTGGCTGTACATCGCGAGGGTGAGGACGCCGCGGTCCTCGGGGTCGAAGAGATTGCGACCGATGCAGTGGTCCGCGGGCGGATTCGCACAGCCGAGGACGTCCGACATCAGCGTGGCCGCCACGTCGAAGTGCGACGTCGTGTGATCGATCGCCCTGGGCGCCAGTCCCGGCCTGCGCACGAACATCGGCACGTGCGATTGATAGCGCGCGAAGTTCGAATTGTGGCCCCAATACGCGAGACCGAGATCGTTGAACTCCTGCCCGTGGTCGCCGGTCACGAGGATCGTGGTCGTGCCGAAGAGTCCCCGCGCGCGCAAGGCGTCGATGGCTCGACCGGCTTGATGGTCCGACCAGCGCACTGCATTGCGATAGAGGTTCTGGAACGCCTCCGGGTCCATGTCAGCGTCGAGTGCGAGGTAGTCCACCTGCTTCCAACTCGGCTCGAACTCACGCGGAAAGTCGGCGGGGACGTCGTACGCGTGCGGCGCGTCGTAGAAGATCAGCGTGAAGAACGGACGCGGATCACGACGCGCGGCGAGCCAGGCCAAGAAGTCGTCGGTGAGATCGCGATCGCATTCCGCCGGACCGTTCCCCTTCGACTCACGGCGCAGGCCCGCGACACCCGCGAAGATCGTCTCGTCGAACTCCGGGCTGTAGATCGGCGCGCTCCGGAACACCTGGATCTCGTAGCCCTGATCTTTGAATCCCTGCACGAGCGCGCACGGTCGCCGCTCGGCCAGCACGTCGTGCCAGTACGTCCCGGGCAGCCCATAGAAGAGCGAGAATATCCCGATCCGCGTCGCATTCCCGCCGCTGTGGTGATTCGTGAAACGCACGGATTCCTCGGCCAAAGCGGCCAAGTTCGGCGTCACGCGCGTCGTCACCGCGTCCGCACGCCACGAATCGACGACGATCATCACGACGTTCTCGCGCTGCGTCGGCGCAACGAAGCGTAGCGGCTCGCGCGGATAGAGAAGTCCCGAAGGCGTTTCGCCCGGGACGAACTTCGCCCGCGCGATCTCGACGCCGAGACGCTTCATCACGCCCTTCGCCGTCGCCGGCTTGTGCAGCGGGAGCAAGCTCACTTGCTGCGTAACGGGCGCAAAGGCTGCCGCGTTGGCCCAAATGTGCACGCCGTTGTGAACGACGACGACGAGTGCGAGTCCCAAGGCGACGTACCGACCCGCGCGCCCGCCGCTCGTGCGCTGCGTGATGCGCCACGCAGCGAACGACCACGCGACGAGGACGAGGAGCAGCGCGAGCGCGATCCCCACGAAAGCGAGATGCGTGCGCAGCGGCATGTGAAAAGTGGTGTCCGCGCCACCGTCCGTCATCAGGCGCCACACCGACGCGTCGAAGTGGAAGCGGTACTGCTGGTAGATGAACGTGTCGACGAGGGTCCCCACGAGCGCGACCAGCGCGAGCATGACTGCGACCGGAACGACGACCGCGCGCCGCGGCACGATCACGACGACCGGCATCGCGAGGACGACGAGCACGAGCGCGAGGAGGGACGCCTGCGTCACGAACATCGACGCGCGAAACGCATGCGGCGCGAACCCCGTGGCTTCGGGCGCGACCGCCAGGTAGCGCAGCGCGAGCAGCGCGAAAAGCACCCCGGTCCCGAGGAAGAACCAGCCGCACCAGCGGATCAAG
>CAZKIY010000007.1:0-7553 GCA_964552875.1 uncultured Planctomycetaceae bacterium | reverse complement strand
CAGCGCGAAAAGCACCCCGGTCCCGAGGAAGAACCAGCCGCACCAGCGGATCAAGAATCGGCGCGGCGCGAGCGTACTCATCCAACTACGGAGTAACAGGCGAGCCGTCGATCACAAAGCGCCCGTGCGAACGCGCGCGAATCGACACCCGCGACCTACTTGCGGCGTGAGGCTCGGCGGGTCCCCATGAGGTGTTAGGGGAGGCTCTTGTTCCCCGCGCGGACGGTTCACGGACGCGCCCTGGAAGATCCCCCGCATGATTGCCGCGTCGATCGGGGTAGGCGCACGGCACCGTGGCCGTGACAACCGGGCTCCGGGGAGTGCGGAACCGGAGCCGATTGCAGCCACCTCGGTCCCGCGCATGCCACGCGCACACCCGGCACGAGGGCGGCGCCGATCAGAGGATCCAGAGGTCGACGCCTGGCGTGGTCGCATAGCCGCACATGCCCGCCGGATCGAGCACTCTGCCTTGCAGCGTCCAACGCATCCCGAGCAGGCTCATGCTGCTCGGAATCGCGAGCGTGCGCGCTCCCTTCCCGACGCCCGGCACGCCGGCAGGCCCGGAAAGGGGCACGGGTAGCGACCAGGTCGGTCTGGCGACCAACCAGTTCGGGCAGGAGGTCGTGAAGGGTGCCTGGCCGTGGAAGCCGATCGAGATCATTGCCGGCGCTGCGCCCAGTGCATTCTCGATCGAGCACACCACGGAAGACCCAATTGAACTCGCACCCTTGACCGTCAGAACGGGAGTGATCGCGCCGGAGCCGGCGCTGCCCTGCCCGAATGCGATCGCGCCCGAGGGAATGTTGAAGTAGATGTCGTTCGGCGCACCGTTCCGTTCATCGCACCAAGCGACGTAGGCGCCGTGGTTCGACGCGGCCAGGGTCGGAACGTTGCAGATTCCAAGCCCGCCGTTCTGGTTCATCCGCACGGCTTCAGCGAGCCAAGTGGCGCCGCGGTCGTTGGAGCGATTCAGAAAGACGCTCTTGTCGCCCGTGGCATCCTCGTAGTGCAGCCAAGTCGCATACACGTCACTGCCGGAAGCTGCGATCCTGTGCTGCCAGGACGATCCATCTCCCACACTCGTTACGACGTCGAGCCGCGTGTCCGCCGATTGCCAAGTCTGTCCGGCGTCCAAAGAGCGATTGAAGTAGATGTCGGTCGGCGACGCGCGGTAGTCCTTCCATGCGATGTGCACCGCCCCTCCCGCTGAGGTGACTTGCGGGTCATACGCCAGCGCTGCGGGGCTCGAGACGCGCGCCGGACTGTTCAGCCACGTCAGTCCCGCATCCAGCGAGCGATTCAACGAACACCATTGCTGCTGGGTCGTGAAATTGTGATCGGTCCAGGCGACGAAGATCCGATCGCCTTCGACGCAGGACGTGATGCCAGCCGACGAAGTTCCCGTCGGATTCGTGTTCAGCCGGACGGGCTGTGGAAACCAAGTCGTCCCATGATCTTGCGATACGTTGACGAAGGCGGCCCAGTGGTTCGGGCTCGTCGCGATGCGGCCACGCCACGTGATGGCGACGACGGCGTCGGAACACGCGATCTCTGGAAAGTCCGAGGATCCATCGGAGGGAGCTGCCGCGGTATCGATCCTCGGGGGAGTCGCGAGCCACGTGAGCCCCGCATCGGTGGACCTGTTGAAATAAAGCCCCGGATTGTCGGGACGGCTATCGATCCAGATGACGTAGACGCTGTCTCCGCTCGCGGCGAGGTGATGAGTCAGCGCGCTGGAGCCGTAGGGCGGCGTGCCGGTGTCGATTCGAATCGATTGCGGGAGCCACGTCACGCCCAGGTCCAACGAGCGATTGAAGTAGACGTCGGACGGCAACGCCGAGCCCACGGGGTTCGCCGTCCAACACACGAAGAGCCGGTCGCTGGCGCTCGCGAAGTAGGGATGAGAGCAATGGAGCGTCAATCCTTGCGGAAATGTCCCGACGCTGACGCGCGTTTCGGCTGCGCCCCAAGTCGCGCCGCGATCGAGGGAACGGTTGAAGTAGACGTCACCGGCCCACGAGTTTCCGACCAGTGTGCGGGCTTCGCGCCAAACGGAGAGCACAGTGTCCCCGGAGATGGCCAACTGCGGCACTATCGAGTCGAAGGCGCCCGGCAGCGTGCCTGTGTCGATCCGAGCGTCAGGCACCTTCTGCGCATGAACCGAAGCGCAGAGAACGATGCCGGAGACAAGTGGCAGAAGAATGCGAGCGGCCATCGAGGTTTGACCTCTTACGAAATGGATCCAACAGTGTCTTGGGATCCCCATCGTACCGCTTCATCGGAGACGCATGGATTCGCGCGCAGGAGCGGGAACCTCGAACCGCATCGTCGCAGTGCTCGCTATCGACGCCGGGTTTGCCAGGGCCGATAAAAGAGGAACCACCCTTCCCCGTGCTGTCGCGGATGGGTGGTTGAGTGGTGACCCCAAGGGGATTTGAACCCCTGTCGCCAGGATGAAAACCTGGTGTCCTAGGCCGGGCTAGACGATGGGGCCGACCAGGTTCGAACTCGGCTTGCGCTTCGTTCGAGGGCGAGGAAGGTACGGCCGCTCGGCGGGGCTGTCAACGACCCGAAAGGTCGCCTCGCGTCCCGCTCAACGCCACCCGGCGAGCGCTAGCTGGCCGAGCACGTGCCGGTACTCGCGCTCGATCCCCTCGACGACCGCCCGATCGCCGCGCACCCAACCCGGCAGGACCTCCCAGGTGTAGGTCTCGATCTCGACGTGGAGCTCGTTCACGGACCAGCCCGTGGGGTCGTTCACCAGGCTCGCGAGGATCGCGTCGGCGTCCTCGCGCGTGGTCCCGAGCGCGCCGCCCACGTCCTCGAGGTCGACCGGCACGTGGAAATGACAGCTCCACTCCGCGGCGGAGAGCCACAGGTCGCGACGCTCCGAGGTCAGTTCGCGTGCGAGGTCGGGCAGGTCGTCGACGGCGAGCGGCTCGCGCGCGCCGTGTCCTCGGACTTGGTGGAGGAATCGCGGCTCGTCGAGGGCCAAGAGACGCTCGACGCCGTTCGGGTTCGTGCCCGGCGCGACGACGCGCAGCGCGCTCGCGTACTGGAGTTTCGCCGGCGTCGCGCGTCGGTGCGCGGCGAGGTCACGCGCCACTTCGTCCGCTTCGCCCTCGACCGCGGAGTGGCACGCGTCGAGACACGCGCCGAGGTGACGATCGACGATCTGCTGGGCGTTCGCGCTCGAACGATTGCGTTCGTCCTGCAAGAACGGCACGGCGCGCTGCGCCACGAACTCGGCCAACTCGGTCAGCGCGCGTTGCGTCGGCGCGTTCGCACCCGGCTCGGGTTCCAGAGCGAGGATGACGCGCACGCCGGTGGATTCCTCGAGCGTCGCAAGATGGTCGGCGCAGAGCGCGAGTTGGAACGCGCACTGCTCGCGAAGTTTCTCGGACAGCGTGCTCCCCCATCCGCCCGTGTGCGTGCTGATCGAGACGTGTCGAGTCGCGAGGCCGCTCGCACCGTTCAGTCGGCGCACGAGCTCGGTCGCGATGCGCGCGACGTCGAGCGTGTACTCGAGCCGCTCGGATTGGGCCCAATGGGGCTCGAAAACGCGTTGTTTCAGGCCTTCGTCACCGAAATCGCCGAACGGGAACGCGTTCCAGGTGAACGGGTCGAGGCCCAAAGTTTCGAGCTCGCGCGCGAGGGTATCGAGCTCGTGCTCACCCGCGGGAGCGGCGAGCGTGCGCGCGAGCGACGCCGGCACGTACATGCCGACACCGAACGGTTGCGCGCCGCCGAGCGCGGATCGCACCGGCTCGATGACGGAGCGCAGCAAGGCGACGAGGGTCCCGACGTCGGTGCACGCGCGCAGATTGAGGCAGTACCCGAGTCGAACGACCCGATCGGCATGCGCCGCGTGTCGCAGGATCATCGCGCGTGCCTGGATCCCGTGCGGATCAGACCGCGATCCCTTCGTCGACGAGCAGCACCGGGATGCCGTCGCGCACGGGATAGACGATTTTGCCGTCGTGGCGCACGAGTCCGGCCTCGAGCTCGGTCGCGACCGGTTTGCCGCCGACGTTCTGCGCCTGGCCGCCGCGCACGCGCTGGTTCACGCGCTCGAGGACGTCGGCACCGGCTTCGGCCAAGCGTTGCCGCGTGTCCGGGCAAGCCAGCATCTCGAGCAGGTCGCGGTCGATGGAACGGCGGTTCTTCGCGGGGGACGACATGACGGCGGAGTGTAACGAGCCGAACGTCCGCGCGGCTCGGACTTGACTCGGGCAGGGCGCCGACGGAGCCTCGCGCGTGCATGTTCGCCGAACTCCTACTGACCTCGATCGGCGCCATCTCCTCGGCGAACTCGACGTTCCAGTCGGAATCTCCGCCGACGACACCGGTGCGCTTCGAGTTCCCGTCGGGCAGCCTTTCGGCCCTCGCCGCGGCGCTGGCCGCGGACCAGGCTCCAGCCGTTCTCGCGCGCGAGGATGTGGCGACCGACTGGAACGATCCGGCGACGTTCGAGCGCTGGCGCGCGGCGCTGGAGAGCACCGGTGGGACTGAGGTGCGCACGGCTCGTGCGCGCTTGGCGCTCCTCGCGCTGCGGCAAGGGCGCACCGACGACGCGTGGACCCACGCGACGATCGCGGGCGCGGATCCGTCGCTCCTCGCCGCGTTGCTGCCGCGCTTCCTGCCGGGAATCGGCGCCGAGGACGCAGTCGGAATCGGAGGTCTCGCCGGTGCGCTACCCGACGGCGCCGTGCTCGTGCCCGCGACTCCGCCGCGCACCAAACCACTCGAGCGGGGTCGGATCGAGCGGCGCATGATGCGCGTCCGCGGACTGCGCGTGGGCGACGCCGTGCTCGGCCTGCGCATCGTTGTCGAGCCCGAGGGGGTGCAGATCGACATCGAGCACCAGGGCGGCGGGGCCGCGCGCGTCGCCGTGAAATTGCCGGTCGAGCCGGGCTTCGAACTCGGCAACGAGTACGTGGACTGGTTCCAAGCCGAAGTGAAAGGCGTCGCGCACGTCGTCGAGATCCGTCCGGGCGACGAGGAGCACACGCTGTACGGGCGCTTCGCGGTGGCCGAGCACGCCGTCCACTTCGCCCTGCCGCCCGCGGCGCCGAGCAGTGCGAGCCTCGGCGGCATCGCGATTCGACCCGAATGGGGCGCCGACGGGCTCGCGCGCGCGGAAGCGCTGGCCCGGGCGCTGTCCGGCCGGCCGCTCGTGATCGCGGCGCGCGTGGAGGCGCACGGGGCGGGTGGAGGTCCGGCGGCGTCCGCTGGATACAGCCCGATCACGGTCGATCTCCGCGACCCGCGCACGAGTGAGGCGAAGGTCGCGGCCCTGTGCGGCGCCGTCGAGCGCTTCCTCTTGCGTTGAAGACCGCGTGCGGCGGGGAGTAGGCTCTCCGCGCGCGCCGGGTTTCGTCGCGCGCGTTCGTTCCCTTCGCCTCCCGCGTCCCCCCCGTCCCGCGTCCCCCCGCGCGGAGAAAAGCCCGATGCCCGGCTCGATCCAGACCGTGTATCTCGTCTGCGCAGCCGCGGGCGGGATTGTGCTCGTCGCGCAGACCGTGATGCTCATGTTCGGGCACGGCGACGATGCCGGCGGCGGCGGCCACGATGTCCCGCACGACGTGGGCAGCGCCGGCAGCGGCGAGGCGCACGAGGCGGAAAGCGGCATGTCGCTGCTCTCCGTGCGCACGATCGCGGCGTTCCTGGCGTTCTTCGGACTCGCCGGTTGGGCCGGCACGCGCGCGGGTTGGGAGACGCTGCCCACGGTCGGCGCGGCGATCGGCGCGGGGCTCGTGATGCTCGTCGCGGTCGCGTGGCTCTTCAGCCTGCAGAAGCGACTGACGGCACAAGGCAACCTCGAGCCCGCGCGGGCCGTGGGCATGACTGCACGCGTCTACTTGCGCGTCCCGGCCTCGAACAGCGGCAAGGGCAAGATCCACGTGGTCGTGCAGGGCCGCACGGCGGAATTCGCGGCGTTCACGAAGCAAGCGACCCCGATCGAAACCGGGGACGAAGTGCGCGTGGTGCGCCAAGTCACGGCCGACACGTTCGAAGTCGAACCGATCGCGTGAGCACGCGCGGTTCGCAGAGCCGACTCATCCCCCTCAAGACCTCCGACAGCCGATTCTCGACGGATCACTCAGCATGAACGCACCGCTCCCGCTCCTGCAGCTCGGCGATCCCAATCTGCCGCTGATCCTGATGGTCGTGCTCGGAGTCGTCGTACTCCTGAGCTTCCTGCTCGTGATCGCGCGGCGGTACAAGCGCTGCCCGAGCAACCGGATCCTCGTCGTGTACGGCAAGACGGGGACGGGCCGATCGAGCAAGTGCATCCACGGTGGCGGCGTCTTCGTCTGGCCGCTGATCCAGAACTACGAGTACCTGGCGCTCGATCCCCTGCAGATCGAGATCCCGCTCCAGAGTGCGCTGTCCATCGAGAACATCCGCGTCAACGTGCCCTCGGTCTTCACCGTCGCGATCGGCACGGACGAGGAGACGATGAACAACGCGTCGATTCGCCTGCTCGGGTTGAAGACCGTCGACATCGTGAAACAGGCCGAGGACATCATCTTCGGCCAGCTCCGTCAGGTCATCGCGTCGATGCGCATCGACGAGATCAACCGCGACCGCGAGACGTTCCTCGAGAAGATCCTCAAGAACCTCGAGCCCGAGCTCAAGAAGATCGGCCTCGTGCTGATCAACGTGAACATCAAGGACATCACGGACGAGTCGGGCTACATCGAGGCCATCGGCCGCAAGGCCGCGTCCGAGGCCATCCAACAGGCCGAGATCGACGTCGCGCAACAGGTGCGCAAGGGCGCGATCGGCGTCGCGGAAGCGGACCGCGTGAAGGCGATCGAGGTCGCGAACAACGAGAAGTTGCGCGACATGGGCGTCAAGGAAGCCGAGCGCGAGCGCGCCGTGCGCGTCGCCGACCTGGCCAAGGATCGCGCGATCGGCGAACAGAAGGCGCTGTTCGAGCAAGAGGCGTCTGTGCGCGAGGCCGAGCGCCAGATGCGCATCTCGGTCGCGGAAGCGAATGCCAAGGCCGTGACGGGAGAAAACTTGTCGAAGGCAGCCGTCGCGGCCGCCAACGCTGAACTCTCCGTGCGCGAAGCCGAAGCCCAAGCGACGTCGATCCAGGGCGGGAACAAGGCGCGCGGCGCGATGGCGGCAGCGAACGCCGAACTCAAGGTGCGCGAGGCCGAGGCCTACCAGTTGGGCGAAACCCGCACGCGCGAAGCCCAGGCGAGGGTGCTCGAAGCGCAGTACCTCGCTCAAGCCAAAGCAGCCGAAGCGCAAGGCAAGAAGATCGAGGCCGAGAAGCGCGCCGAGCTCGAATCCCAGGCACGGGCCGTGAAGTCGCAGGTCATCGTCGAGGCCGAGGCGGAAGCCGAGAAGCGCCGCATCGAGGCCGAGGGCGACGCGCGCGCGAACTACGCACGGCTCGAAGCCGAAGCGCGCGGTCAGTACGAGATCCTGGCCAAGAAGGGCGAGGGCTTGAAGAAGATCATCGAGAGTTGCGGCGGAGCCGATCAGGCGTTCCGCATGCTCATGCTCGAGCACATCGACGAGCTCTCGAAGACGGC
>CAZKIY010000006.1:19437-32485 GCA_964552875.1 uncultured Planctomycetaceae bacterium | reverse complement strand
GCGGGTCTGCCGCTCGTGTCGGATCGCGTCGCGTTCCTGATCGACCTCTCGGGATCGATGTGGGGAACGAAGATCGCCGGGCGTTCGCGCAAGGAGATCGTCGATGGGGAACTCGGGCGCGCGCTGCTCGCGTTGCCGAAGTCCTCGCGTTTCAACGTGATCCCCTACACGAACGAGGCGTTTCCTTGGGAGAAACGGCTCGTAGCGGCCGATCCAGCCCAAGTGCGGCGTGCCATCGGCGACTTCGAGCGCTGCACGCGCAGCGGTCGCGGGAACGTGTGGGCTGCTCTCGACGCGGCGCTCGCGGATCCGGATCTCGACGCCGTGACGATTCTCACGGATGGGGTGCCGACGGGCGGGCCGCACGGCGATTTCGAGCTCTTGTTCGCGCTGATCCTGGAGCGCAATCGATTCCGCAACGTCGCGTTCGATTCCGTGCTCGTGGACGCGCCCCGCGGGAAGCTGGCGGCTTGGGCGAAGCTGGCGGATCTGAGCGGTGGTCGTTCGACGGCGGTCGAGCTGCAAGCTCTTGCGGGAGGCGACCGTCCCGGACGGCCCGCGGGCGGGTAGATTCGTCGTCGATGACATGCGCTGCACCGTTCCTGGCGCTCGTCGCGCTCTGCGCGGCGACGCCGGCGCCGTTCACTCCGACCGCGGCGGTGATCGAAGTCCAGGACGTCGAGACCCAGCTCGCCATCGCACGCCGACGCGAAGCGCGCGGTGAGTTGGGGGCGGCGCGCGAGGCGTGGCTCACCGTCGCGCCGCGACTCCCGCTCGGGCCCGCGCGCGATGCGGCGGTCGGAGCTGCGCGCGCGATCGAGGATCGACTGGCGCTGCGCACGGAGCTCGCGGCGTACGGAGTTGCGGTACAGGGCGCCTTCACCGACCTCGGCATCGGAGCGGCGGACCCGGAGCTCGTCGAGTTCCATGGTGAACAGATGCCCTGGGTCGAGCTCGACATCGACGTGCTGCGCCGCTCGGCGAAGATCGCACAGGTCTCTCCGAGCGCGAAACGCGGCCTCGTGCAAGAAGCACTCTCGCGCGGCACGCCCGCCGAGAAGATCGCGGCGCTGCAGGATCTGGCGAAGATCCACCTGAAATCCGAGTGGCCGGCGACCGACGTTTTTGCCGCGGTCGCGCGCGCACGCGGTGAGGAACTGCCCGCCGGCGGGTATGTCCTCGTGAAGGGCAAGTGGCGTCGTGCGGCAGACGAAGCCACGGCCGCGGCGACGGCGGCGCTCGACGATGCGACGAGTGCCTTCGAGGACGCAGACGCGAAGTCGCGCGATGCGATGCTCGCGAAGCTCGAGGCGCGCGGTCCCGACGGAATGGCACGCGCGACGGTTGCGCTCGAAGCACACTGGAGACTCGCGTCGGAAGCGCTGCTGCGCGGGACGACGCTGGATCAACTGGAACAGCTCGCTGCACAACACCAGGAAGTCGGAGTTCGACGCGTCGCGGCGCTCGCGCTGATCTTCGACGAGGAGCGCTACTTCTATCCCTACAACCCGCCGGAGTGCCCGCCGGAGCGCGCGAAAGATTACGCGGGCGTCCAGCAAGAGGTCGATCGACTCGTCGGCTCGGTGCGGGACGTTTGGAACGCTCCGCGGCGCGTGCGGCTCCCCACCGCGTTCCGTTCCGCGCTCGAGAGCCTTGCGTGGAGCCGCGCGGCGCAGAAGGCGCGCAAGCTCGAATTCGCCTGGAATGCTGCGATTCCAGCTTGGGTCGACTCGCTCGATGTGACGCTCGAGGCCGTCGATCTGGCCTCGTTCGCGACCGATGCTGCAGGTGCCGCGGCCCTCGCACGCGATCGCGCCGTCCACGCCTTCAACGAAGCGTCGTGGAAGAAGGCGCCCACCGAGGGAGTCTCCGCTCCGAACTCGGAGGAGCGCGCGCAAGTCGCCGTCACCAACGCGTACCGGTCGATGCTCGGTCGACGCGTGCTGGCATGGAATCCGCGCATCCAAGCGGCAGCGCAGAAGCACGCCGACTACATGTCGCTGACGGGGGACTTCGGGCACTTCGAGCCCGATCCGAAACGCTACTCACCCGGGGATCGGCTGAAGCTCGAGGGTTACACGCTGGGCGGGTCCGAGAACTGTCACGCGGGCGATTCAGGTGCGGAAGGCGCGCACCTCGGCTGGACGCATTCGAGCGGGCACCATCGCAACTTGCTCGATGCGAGCCACCGCGAGATGGCGTCGGGGCTCGCGGGTCCTTACTGGTGCCAGAACTTCGGCGCTGGACGCGAATTCGAGAGCGCGCTCGGGATCAAGCCCGCCCGTTGAAGCCCCGGATGCGACGCGCGCGCAAGCGCTCCAGCGGATAGAGCGTGCCGCGCCACATGACGCCACCACGTCGCAACGTCGTCCACATCGAGCGCGCGACGGCGAGCAGGAGGAGCGGAGGACCGAAGGGTGCCAGCACGGCGAAGAGGGGGTTCTGTCCGTCGCGTACCGCGCCGAATGCTGCTGGGATCGTGAACCCGAGCCACGCGCCGCCGGCGAAGATCCCGAACGGGCCGCCCCACGCGAAACCGAGTGGACCGGCGAGCCACATCACGATTCCGAACGCGATGAAAGCGCTCGTCGCCAGCGTGTCGAAGCCGAAGAACGCGAACTGGTTCTTCTCGAGGAGGCGAAGGATCTCGCGCGCACTGCGACCCCAAGCGGCTTGGATCTCGCGCCCAGCGAGGTACCCGCGCGTTCGGAAACCGGCGCGTCGCAAGAGCAGTCCGAGCTTCATGTCGTCGACGACTTCGTACGCGAGGCGCTCGTGTCCGCCGATCGCGCGCCATGCGCGAGCCTCGACCAAGTTGAACGCGCCGATGCCTGCCCATCCGTAGCGTTCGTCGCGATTCGCGCGCGCGAGGGGACCGATCAGTCCCAACGCGAACGTGGCGATTGCGGCACGGGCACCGAGCGTCGGGTCCTCGATGCCCGGAGTGAGGACGACGTGCTCGACGCGCTCGGCCATTCCCGCGGTGACCGCGCGCGCGACGACATCCGGCGTCATGTGGATGTCGCCGTCGGTGAAAAGGATCCAGTCGCTTCGCGCCGTCTCCGCCCCACGCTGGCACGCGTGCGGTTTCCCGAGCCAACCGTCGGGCAGGACGTCGATGCGAACGAGTCGAACGCGCGAATCCTCGGCGGCGATCCGACCGACGATCGCGCTCGTGTCGTCGGTCGAACGATCGTCGACGACCACCACTTCGAGCGCGACGCCGCGTGATGCGAGGAGACCGCGCACCGTGCCCTCGATGCGCTCGGCCTCGTCGCGAGCGGGGACGATCGCGGTCACGCTCGGAAGGCCGCTCGTCATCGCGGCGGGCAATCGGCGCACAGCCATAACGTCCCGGAGAAGCGAGAGGTTCAGTAAGAACCAGCCTGCGCCGAATGCGGCGAAGGTCGCGTCCACGATGATCTCCGTGTCCAAGCTCGCATCGTGTCGGCCCGGGCGCCCACGCACAACGCTCACGCCCCGAAGTGACCGGCGTCGCGCGCCGTGCTACGAAGTGCCGCTCGATCCCCACACGAAACGATCGGTTCCGCGCATGCACAGCCTTCTCTTCGTCGCCGCCGCCTTCCTCCTCGCGCAGGAGTCCGAACCGTTCATTCACCAGGAGCAGATCGCCTGGGTGCGCACCCTCGAGGACGCCCGCGCACTCTCGACGGCCGATAACCGGCCCATGCTCGTCGCGATCAATATGGACGGCGAATCGGCGTCGGATCGCATCGTGAAGGAGCGTTACCGCGATCCGGAGTTCGTCGCGTGGACGAGGCGCTTCGTGTGCGTGGTCGGGCATCCGCTGCGGCACTCGCCGCGCGACCACGACGACTCCGGTCGTCGATCGTCCTGCCCGCGGCTCGGGTCCGTCACGTGCGGCGAGCACATGGCGCTGGAGCCGTTACTCTTCGACGCGTACCTCGGCGGCGACCGCGTTTCTCCGCGACATGCGTTGATCCTTCCGGATGGAACGAAGTCGTTCGATCTGTTCCTGCTCTTCGACATGGAGGAGCTCGACACGGCCCTCGAGAAGTCAGCCGCCGACGCTCCGCCCGATCCGACCGCGAGTGCGTGGTTCTCGGTGCACGGCGAGCCGAACGTGTTGCACGACCAACTCGCCGGTGCGCGTGCGTCTTGGCAGCGCGAGATGTTCGAGACCTTCGTCGGCGATCCGGAGACTCGGGACGTGGCGCTCGATGTCGTTCGCGCGATCGGTCGCGTCGGGAACGCGGGATCGGTGGAAGCACTTCGCGTGATCCTGCAGGCCGCGCCTCCGTCTCGGGAGCTTCTCGATGCAACTCTCGAGGCCGCGCAGACGCGCGGTTTCGAGCGCGAGCTCGGCTGGTTCGCGTTCCAACTCCAGAACTCGGCGGGTCCGCATCCCGGCTCCCCGACGCTCGGTGGCGATCGCGCGTTCCTGCCGCTGCTCGCGCGCACGATCGGTCAGGATCGGCCTGTGCGGTTCGCGTTGGGCTCGTACGCCGCGATGGGGGACGAACGCGACCGGGTGAGTGCACTTGCGAGCCTGGCAATCGCGGTTTCACCCGAGGAAACCACGCGCATCGAGGCCGCGATCGAGGACGCAGGCGGGCCTGTCGAGATCGCGGATCTGCTCCGACTCGGTCTCGAGATGTCGCGCGAGCCCACACCGCCGTCGACGATCCCGGTGGATCCCGTCCGCACTCAGGACGAACTCGTCGACGAGCTCGCGGCGGCCGAGCGCGCGCTCAACGGGCACGAGTCGGATCCCGACGCGGCGAAGCGGTTCGGGCTCGCGAACTTGGCGCTCGCGCGGGCGCGGATCGAGTCGAGCGGGGCCGACATCGGACTCTTGCTGCAGGACGCGGAGTCGTGGCTCGAGCGGGCGGCGCGCGTGCGGCCCGACGACGCGTTGCTCGCGTTGGAGCGTTCGCGGACCGCGTACTACCTCACGCGTTTCGAGGATCAGGCGCGCATCGCGGCTGAGCTGCTCGCGCGTTCGAAGCCGCGCAGGCCAACGCCTGAGAGCGCACTGCGAGCTGTTTCTCGGTTCGACGCGTGGGGCAGCGGAACGGCGAGCGGGCGCGCCGAGGTCGAGCGCGCCGTGCCGCTCGTGTCGGACGAAATCTCGTGCGAGGCGTTGCGCTGGGTCGCCGATGCGCATGCGCGGCTCATGGGTCAATCCATCGACGACCGACCTCTCGAAGCTCTGACCGCGGTGCGCGCCAGCCGGCCGATGGCGACGATCTGTGCGAGCGTTTTCGCGAAGGACACGGACTTCCAAGGTCTCGCGACTTACTTGCGCGCGAGCGGGCTGACGCGCCCGTGCCTGGCGACCGTCCGCACGGGTCTCGAACGCTTCCCCGAGTCGAACATCCTGCGCGACTTGCTGCGGGACGTGATCATCGCGAACGGACGGCCCGACATCCTCGTCGAGACGGCGGATTGGCTGGCAGGACTTCACCCCGAGTCAGCGGCTTGCGCTTGGTACGCCGGCTACGCGCGGGTCCTGAGTGCCGAGTGGGCGCGACGCGGCGAGCGTGCAGACGGGGCGATCCGTGACTACGACGAGGCGACGCGTCTGTTCACGGCGAGCATTCAACTCGAGCCCGCATTCGGCGACTCCGCCGGTCACTACCTGGCGATGTCGGAACTCGGTCGGGGATTCGCGCACCGTCTCGCCGGACGCAGGCAGGATGCAGCGGATTGCCTCGCGCGCGCGATCGCGATTCGACCCGCGATCGGCGATGCGCGCGACGGACTCGACCGCGAAGCGCTCGACCTCGTCGACGCCGTGCTCGAGTGGACCGAGTCGGGCTCCAGCCATGTGAACACCATCGCGTTCGCTGATGCACTCTCGCGTGCGGTCCCGGGCGAAGCGCGCTGGTTGCGCGCCATCGCCGATTCTGCCCTGCGCGAAGGGCTGCGCGCCGATGGTCGCTCCACTCAAAGGATGCGGATTCCCGCGGCCTTCCGCGTTCCCGGGGATCCGGAGGACACGGAAGAGCCCACGGAACTCGGCGATCGTTGGTTCGCGGAGTCGATCGAGATCGCCGCGCGCGCGCGCGCTCTGTCGGACGACCCGACGTCGCGGCGATACGAGGCTCAGTCGCGCACGCTGCACGCGGAGCGGCTTCTCGTGCGCGGACGAGAGACCGAGGCCTGGCCGCTGTTCGTCGAGGCTGCGAGGTTGCTCGAAGAGCCTGCGCAAACGGGCGAAGCGGCGATCGACGTGGCGCTTCGTCTGCGAGCACGCCTGGGCGACGCGCGACCCGTCCCGCGTCCGGGCCGTTGAAGCGCGACGAGCGTCTTTCGTTCAGGCGGCTCTGCGAACCGGTTCCGGTTTCGCGATCGAATCGCCCACACTACCGAGCGCCGACGAGCGCTTCAGGAACCGCGAGCCGATCCACGCGCCGAACGCCAACGCTGCCGCGACCATCGCCGTGAGTTCGTACTCGAGGTAGCCGAGGACATCGCGGACTTCGTTGGAGTCCGTGGCGACGCGAAGCGTGCCGAGATGCGCACCGTTCTCTTCGATTCCCAGCGCGAGGTAGAGCGTTTCCTTCCCGGTCATCGAGCTTTTCCGCGAAGCGGTCGCGTGCCCTTGCAGCTGCGCTTCGCGGACCTCCGCGCGATCCGCGAGGTTCGGCATCTTGGTCCGCACTTCGCTCTCCGCGAGCACCTCCCCGTCCGGGAGTACCAAGGTGATGCGCACGTCCGTCGCGAGACTGAGGTCGTGCATGCGCGCGGTCAATCCGTCACGCGGGGACCTACCCGCGAAGATGTCGCGCGCCGAGTTGGAGAGGAGATCGGAAGTCGCGCGTAGGCGACTCTCGACGAAGTCACGTCGCTCGGCGTCGATTCGGCGCGCGAAGTACACGAACGTGCCGACTACGACGAGCAGCCCGAGAGTGCAGGCGAGGAGAGGCTGCGGCCACGAAGAATCAGTTGCAGATTCGGTGCGCGGGGGGAGCACCGTCGGTCCATCGTCTACCTGGCGACCGGGACTTGAATCCCGCCTCCGCCGGCTTCAGCTCGGCTTGCGCACCACCGGAACGAGGGTGTCTGCGGCGGGCGGCAGCAGCCCTTTGTGCGATTCCGAGAACTCGATCATGTGGTGCCGCACGATCCGGCCCTGCACGACGAAGATCACGTCCTCGGCGATGTTCGTGGCGTGGTCTGCGAGGCGCTCGAGGTTGCGCAGCGCGCCCACCAAGTGCATCACGTCGCCGATGCGCGCCGGGTGCTCGCGCATGAACTGGATCGCTTCGCCGATGAGCTCGCGGTAGAGGCGGTCGGCTTCCAAGTCCGATTGCCACACACGTAGCGCGAGCTGAGCGTCGCGACGGATGAGCGCATCGAGAGACTCGCGCGTCATCCGCTTCGCGACCGCGGCGAGGCGCGACACGTCGGGTCGGAAGGGGAGCGGTGGGACTTCGGCCAGGACTTCGGCGCGCTCGGCGATGTTCACGGCGAGGTCCGCCATGCGCTCGAGGTCCGAGTTGATCTTCATGATGCCGCAGATGTAGCGCAGGTCGCGCGCGACGGGCTGACGCATCGCCAGGACTTCGAGACACTTCTCCTCGACCTCGTTCTCGAGGTTGTCGACGACGCTGTCGCCTTCGATGACTTCGCGCGCGAGCTTCGCATCGCGATCGAGGAGCGACACCAGCGATCGATCTACCGCGCTCTCGACGAGTCCGCCGATGTGGAGGATCTTCTTCGTGATCTCGGTCAGTTCTTCCTGGGTCTGCTTCGACATGTTCGGGCCGCACGCTACTTCTGGGACTCTTGGATGCGGGGCAGGCACACCGTGAACGTCGTGCCCTGACCTTCTTCGCTCTTCACGGACACGGTACCGCCGTGCGCGCGCACGACATGCTTCACGATAGCCAGTCCGAGCCCCGTGCCGCCCATGTCCCGCGACCTGGAGCGGTCGACACGGTAGAAACGTTCGAAGATTCGTGGCAATGAGGCGGCCGGTATCCCCATTCCGGAGTCCTCGACGTCGACCAGGACTTCTTTCGGCGTGAGCCGCACACGCGCGAGCACGCGACCATCCTTCTGCGTGTACTTGATCGCGTTCTCGAGCAGGTTCGTGAAGACCTGTTCGAGACGTTGCGCGTTGCCGCGCACCCAAGCCGTCGCGGGCAGCGGCCCGGGGAGCTCGAGGCGAACTCCCTTCGACTCGGCCGCACCGGCCAGCGCTCCGGCGGCCGTGCGCAACGGACCGTCCGCGCGCACGGGCTCGAGCTGCATTCGATCGCCCTCGGCCTCGATCGACGAGAGGTCGAGGAGATCCGAAACGATCGCTTGGAGTCTCGCCGCGTTGCGATTCCCGATGTCGAGGAATCGCGCGCGCGTCGCCTCTTCCTGCTCGGGATCCGCCAGCGTCTCGAGCGATCCCATGATCGCAGCGAGTGGGGTGCGCAGCTCGTGGCTGACGTTCGCGACGAAATCGATGCGGACCTGTTCGAGACGACGGATCGCGGTGATGTCCGAGAGAAGGGCGACGGCTCCCGCCAGCGGCTTGTCGGAACCTTCGCTGTGCGCGACCCGCGCGACCGAGAGCCCCAGCGTGCGACCGTCCTGATTCGGAGAAGTCGAGTCCCCGTGCCACGACGGACTGCCGCTGAGGACGGCCCGGAGGCCGCGTTCGAGCTCGGGGAAGCGGAGATGTTCCCAAAGCGCCGCGCCGGGTTCGAGATGAGTCGGGAGGCCGAGCAGTCGCGCTGCCGCCTCGTTCATCAGGAGCACGCGCTCGCGCCCGTCCACGGCGACGACGCCTTCCTGCATGCTGGCGAGGATGGTCTCGATCTCGATGCGCGCGCGCCGCATACCATCGAGGCGATCACGCAGATCGCGCGACATGGAGTTGAGCCCATCGGCCAAGCGCCGAACTTCCGCCGGGCCTTCCGAATCCACGCGAAGATCCAAGCGGCCGGCCGCCAATTCGGACGCATCACGCTCGAGCTTCTCGAGCGGTCGAGCGAGCGACCGGGAAATCCACAGGGACACCCCAGCGCCAATGGCGAGCGCGAAGAGTCCGAAGATCGCGAGGCTCGCGTTGAACCGAGAACGTTCGTTGCGCAGCGGCTCGACCTCGGAAGCGACGCGAATGGTGCCGACGACTGCGCCCGCGTCGTCGACACGACGCGTGACGTAGAAGGTTTCCTTGCTCGTCGTCACGCTCTTGCGCTGAGCCGCACCACCACCGTTCCGCCGCGCTTCGAGCACCTCGGGACGATCGGCATGGTTCGCAAGTGGTCCGACGGCCTCGCTGTCCGAGAGCACGGATCCGTCCACACCGATGAGTGTCAGGCGGATCCCGTTCGAATGTCCCAAGTCACGCAGTCGTTGCGCGAACAACTCCGCCGACGCACGTTTCGTCAGGACCTCCGCCGAATCCGGCACGAGAGCCTCGGCTGTGCCTTGGAGTTGCTCACGCAAGACCTCCTTCTGGTAGCGGCTCACCTGGATGTCGCCGAAGATCGCGGCCGCCACGATGAGCGCCGCGACCAATCCGGTGAGCGCCAGGAAGATCCGGGTGGAAAAGGAGTCGAGCTTCAACGGGAGGGACGATCAGTCGGGCGACGTCGGCAACTCGCGGAATTTGTAGCCCAAGCCGCGGATCGTGAGGATGTGTGCACCGTACTCACCGAGCTTCTTCCGGAGCGTGGCGACGTGCACGTCGACGTTGCGATCGATGATGTACGCATCCTGCCCTAGCACCGCGTTGAGGAGCTCGTTGCGCGTGAACGCTCGCCCGCGGTTCAGTACGAGGTGACGGAGCAGCTTGAACTCGGTCACGGTCAGCTTGATCGCGATGCCGGCCAGTATGACCTCGTGCTTCACGGAGTCGATGACGAGCTCACCGAACCGCGCGACTTTCTGCGTGTCCCCGGACGGCGATCGCGCATCGTTCGCGCGCAGCCGTGTCGCGATGCGCGCGACCAGCTCCTTCATGCCGAAGGGCTTGCGCACGTAGTCGTCCGCCCCCTGCGAGAGTCCGATCACCGCGTCCGACTCTTCCCCCTTGGCCGTCAGCATGACGATGGGAATATGCGTGGTGCGTGGATCGGAGCGCAGTCGTCGGCACACTTCGAGGCCGTCGATGCCGGGCAACATGAGGTCGAGCACGACGAGATCGGGAAGGCGTCGGCGCGCTTCCGCCAATCCGGTCTCGCCGTCGGCTGCAGTGACGACGTCGTAGTGCTCGCGAGCAAGATGGTGGCGCACGAGCTCGACCAGATCGGGCTCATCGTCGACCACGAGAATCCGCGACTTTTTCATGGCGAGCACGCTAGACCTCGCGAATCAGCGGGCAGCGAACTCTTGATCAGCACTTTGTAAAGAAGCCGGGCCCAGGGATCCATGCTTCCAGCGGTCTTGGTGCCAAGCCCACTGCTCCGGGTCGGCGCGGATCCAGCGCGCGTACGTTGCGTTGAGGCTTTCGAGGAGCCGGCGGCGCGCCCGCTCGCGCCCGATGGCGACTTCGAATTCCAACGGCTCGTCGCAGACGAGTTCGTAGCGAGCGGACGCGCGACGAACGCAGCGAATCGGCACGATCGGAGCCCGGGACGCACGCGCCAACGCCGCGGGAGCGGTCAGCGTTCGCGCCGGGTGACCGAGGAACGGCAGTTCGATGGCGTCGAGCCGTCGAGCGTCGAGGTCGCAAAGGATGCCGAGCACACCTCCGTGCGCGAGCACGCCCAGGAGTTCGCGCGGCGGAGCGGCTTGCGGAATCGTGCGGACGCCATGGCGCGCGCGCGCGTTCTCGATCCACATCGCACTCGGGTCGTTCGCGCGCCTCAACCCGACGACGGCGCCCGAGTGGCCGCGTCGCACGAGTCGAGCCGCGAGGAGTTCCCAATCGCCGATGTGCCCCGTGGCAACGATCGCGCCGCGGCCGAGCGCCAACGCGTCGTCGAGGTGCGCGATCGAGGGGTTCAACTCGACGAGCTCGTCGATCCACCCGCCCGTCGACGCGTCCGTCGCGGCGAGGCGCAACCACGACGCGAACTGGCGCGCAGCGTGTCGGCGCACGCCCGCGGCAATGCGTGATCGCAGGGCCTCGTCGATGTCGGGGAAGGCCAACGCGAGGTTCGTCCGAGTCGTCCGCTCGAACCGCGTCCAGCGCGCGAGCGGCGCACATGCGACAAGGGCGCCCTCGACGGCCATGCGCGGTGCAAACCGTGTCGCTCCCGTCAAGGCAGCGAGGAATCGTGCTCTGAACGCGCGGCGTCGAAGCTTCTTCGCCGGTACCGTCACGAGAGAGTGCTCGGTGTGAGGAGGATCGCGCGGACAGCCGCGCGTTGTAGGCGCGAGCCGCGCTGCGCCGTCACGAATGCAGCTTGGAAGTCCGCGGACGATGTCCAGTCGAATCCAGTGCTCGAGTCGTCGCGCCAAGGTGCCAAGTGTCCCGCGAGATCCACGGCGTCGCTCACACGCGACGTGAGGTCGACGAAGGCCGCGCCGAGCTCGTCGATCGCGACGTCGAGCGACCTGAGCCCGAGCCCGCGATCCCACAGCGTTCCCGCGAGCTCGCCGAAGGCACGCGCATCCAGAGGCGACTCGCGCCGCGCCGTGCGAGCTACCGGGAGTGCACTGAAAATGCCCAGTACTCGCGGGGATTCCACGAAGACGAGCGCGCGCGCGGCCGGGACGTGGTGCTCCTCGAGGCGCGCGTGCGTGCGCCAGACCCCGCGTGCCCGATGACCGCGGACCACTCGCGCGTTCGGCGTGTCGCCTCCCGAAATGGCCGTGCGCGCGAGCGCGAGTGCTTCCGTTCGGGACAGCGAGCGGCGAGCGAGGAGTGTCAGATCGCCATCCACGAGGCGAGCGACGACACCCGACTCGCGCGACCAGCGATCGATCTCCGCCGCGACGTGCTGGCGTCGCGCGATCCGCGCGGCTCCTTCGATGGCCTCGATACGGGCAGCCGCTTCGGAGCGCCGCGCGGGATCCGTTCGGCGGAGGTAGGCGAGCAGGAACCGCGCACGAAATCGCGCGCTGGTCCGCTCGCGTGACTCTCCCGCGGCCCGCACGAGATCCCGGGTGATTCGTGATGTCGTGGCCTTCTGGATCGACGCGGCATCGACGATCCAGGTTTGGGCGCTCGCGTCCACGAGCACGTTGCCCGGATGCGCGTCTCCGTGCGCGAATCCCGCCGAGTGCAAGCCTGCGAGGAGCTCGCCCAAGTGAGTCGCAAGGTGGCGATCGGGTTCGTCGAGGAGCTCGCTGACCGGGTGAGCACCGCGCACGAACTCCAGGCGCAGTTCGACGCCCTCCGGCGTGCGCTCGATTCCGAGGACTCGCGGCACGGATACCCCAGCCGCAAGGAGTTCACCGAGGATTCGGGCCTCTCGCCGCGCACGCCGCAGGTCGCGCCAGCGCCCCACGGTCGGTCCCGGAAAACGCGCGTCGTGAAAACGTTTCACGAAGACCGGAACCGGACCCTCTTCGATTTCCGTCGTCCGCCAGGGGCGACGTTTCAGTACGGTCCGCGGTTGCGTTGCCGTCACGACCGGATTGTACTCCGCTCGGATTCCTCGCCCGACTCGATGCGGATCTTCCTGCACGTCCTCAAGGAACTCGTGGTCGCGGTCGCGTTCACGCTGGGCGGCATGCTCGTCCTCGCGCTGCCCGCGGTCGCCGTGTCGGCCATCCACAAGCTGCAAGGCGTCCAGATCGAGGCGATTCTCCTCTACTTGCCGCTCCTGCTCGCCGGGCTGTTGCCCTACCTCCTGCCGCTGTCGTTCCTGCTCGGTGTGGTCACCACGTTCGGCCGCCTCGCGCAGGACAACGAGTGGACCGCGATCCGCATGACGGGCCGGCATCCGATCCGCATCCTCGCACCCGGCCTCCTGGTCGGACTGGTGCTCGCGCTCACGACGTTCTGGATGGTGTCCGAAGTCCTGCCCGAGATCCGGACCAAGCAGAGCCGCTACATGATCACGGCGCTTTCGGCCGCGGTGCGAGAACTGAACCCCGGGCGCACGGATCTGCAGTTCGGCGATTTCTACCTCACATCGCGACGTCGCGAGGGCAAGGCGTTCGTGGA
>CAZKIY010000006.1:4292-19337 GCA_964552875.1 uncultured Planctomycetaceae bacterium | reverse complement strand
AGTTCGGCGATTTCTACCTCACATCGCGACGTCGCGAGGGCAAGGCGTTCGTGGACGCGCACGTGTACGTCCCGGCCTTCGGTGACGAGCCGGCGCGCAACCTCCGCGCCGATCGCATCGACGTGCGCGTCGAGGAGCCGAACATCCTGCTCCTCTTCCGCAACGCGCGCGCGATCGTCGGTGGAACGGAAGTTCAGAACGGCGACATGACGTTGCGCATCGACCTGCAGGAGCTGCGCACGAAGAAGGAGGGGCGCTACGACAACATGCGCTACCAGTCGAGCGCGAAGATCCGCGCCGAACTCGCTGCGGGCGCGGAGGGTGGGCGGAAGCAGGATCTGCGCTACGAACTTCACTACCGAATGTCCTTGGCCTCGGTGTTCGGCGTGTTCTTGTTGCTCGGCGCCGCGACGGGATTGCTCCAGACACGCGGGAACCAGCTGCGCGGACTCGCGGCCGCGGCGGGTTACGCTCTGGCGTTCTACGTGCTGCACATGCGCCTCGGAAAACAGCTCGCCGACAAAGAGGTCCTGCCACCGGAGCCGTGCGCGTGGGCCGCGATCGCGATCGGCCTCGTCTGCGGACTTTGGCTGGCGTGGAGGGCGTTCCGGCGATGAAACGCGGACGTTTGCGCTTCTTCGGCCGCATCGACCGGTACGTGCTGTCGCTGTTCGCCGCGTCGTACGCGACGGCGCTGCTCCTCGTCGTGGGCCTGTACCTGATCATGGACATGGCCTCGAACCTCGACGACTACCTGCAGAAGTTCCCGGACGGGACTAGGCCGAGCGCGTTGACGATCGCGCGGTTCTACTCCCTGCACCTGCCGTTCCTGTTCCTGCAGGTGGCGCCATTCGTGACGCTCGTCGCGGGCCTGTTCACGGTCTCGAAGCTGGTTCGGCACGCGGAGGTCGTCGCGGTCCTCGGCGCGGGAGTCAGCGCGCAGCGCCTGCTCGCGCCGATCGTCTGCATGGCCGCGCTGATCGGTGTCTGCATGTTCGGCTTGCGCGAGTTCACTGCGTACGAGCTCGCGGAGAAGCGCGACGCGCTGCGGTTCCTGCTCGACAAGAAGGAGGCGCATCCGGTCCACACCAACTTGTTCCTGCGGGACGGACGCGGAAATGTCGTGAAGCTCACGCACTACGTGCCACGGCCCGCGGGCGGCGGACCACCCGAGGTTCGCGACCTCGAGGAACACCTCGTACAAGGATCGACGACGACGACCACGACGGCCGCGCGCGCGGTATGGGACGGGAGCGCTTCTCCGGGGCGGTGGCGGCTCGAGGGTGCCGTCAGGAACGTGGCCGTCGTCGGAGGCGAGCAACGGACCGAGTCCGTGGACACCTTGGCGGGCTTCGAGTTCACGCCGCGGCTCGCGCAGTCCTTCCAACGGGCGCGTGAGAAGCCCGACGAGTTGTCGTTCACGGAAGCGCGCGAGCTCGGGTCCCGCGATCCCGACAACGTCGCTTACCGAACGCTTCTGCAGTACCACGTGACGTTCCCGCTCGGGAACTTGGTACTGGTCCTGGTCGGGCTGCCGCTGCTCCTGCGCCACGATCGCGGCGGCGGAGCGCGCACGCTGGCCTCGGCGTTCGCGCTGTGCGTGGGCTATTTCGCGGCCGACTTCGTGTGCCGCAATCTCGGACTCCAAGGGACGCTCGACGCGCCGATCGCGGCCTGGCTACCCGTCCTCGTTTTCGGCAGTCTCGGGATCGTCCTGTACGACGGGATGCGCAGTTGAGAACTCGAAACGGACACCGGGGGGCGGTTAGCTTGGCCGCCGGGAAGAAAGTCGCGCGAGAGCAGTCCTAAACCGCCGAGTCCGGCCCGAAGCGCGTCCACCATGCACAGATTTCCGTCCACGACCCTCATGCTCGCCGGTGTCCTGCTCACGGCTTGCGCGTCGAACTCCGAGTCCGGCGAGGAGGACGTGCGCTGGCTCGTCTACCACCAGCGCTACGACGAGGCCGTGCGCGTCGCCGCCGAGGCCTCCGCGCAAAACCCCGACGATGCCGCGGCGGCGCAGCTCCACCGCGAGGCTTCGATCGCCTGGCACCTCGAGGCCGGCCGTCGCGCTACGTTCGAGGATCAGGACGCGGAGGCCGTACGGGCCTTCCAGGAAGCGCTCGCGATCGACCCCGATTCCGCGGAGGCAACGGACTGGTTGCGGAAGACTCAACGCAAGGTCGCCTTGCGCGAATTGGGGAAGGCACTCGAGCTCCACGCGAACGACCAGATCGGCGAGGCCGTCGAGCACTACGAGCTCGCGTTGGCCTCGGACTCGGCCGTCCCGGGCGCCAAGGCGGGGCGCGAGTTGGCGATCCTGCTCCTGCGCTACCGCGCGGGACTCGGCACGCGGTACTTCAAGGAAGGTTTGCACGCCTACTCGGATTACTGGCTCGAGTACGCGCTCTCGCAGTTCAGCTACGCCGAGAAGTATCAGCGCACCGACAGCCGAGCGAAGGATCGCAAGGACGAGATCCAGGAATTGCTCGCGATCCAACGTCTCGCCACGGGGCGCATGCACGAGGAAGCCGGGCGATTCGGCGCAGCGCGCGGTGAGTACCGCATGGCGGTCCTGCTCGACCCGGGCAACGTGGATGCGAAGGGGGCGCTCGAGCGGTCGAAGATGGAGCTCAAGGTCACCGAAAAATTGAAGCTCGCACGCATCGAAATCGTGCGGGGACGGCCCGAGAAGGCGCAGAAGCTCGCCGAAGAAGCTCTCGCGATGACTCGCGCTCAGCAGGATCTCGCCGACGGCGTGTTGGCCGAGCTGCGTGAGTCGCGGTTCGAGACGATCTACCGCGACGCCTTGGCTCTCGAGCGGGACTGGCGCTTCGAGGAGTCCGTCGCGCGCTTCGACGAATTGCTAGCGGAAGCACAGTTCTGGAAGGACGCGATCACGCGCCGCGACACGTTGCGCGAGTACGTTCAGCGTGCGGGCGAGCTCTACGCGAAGGCCGCAACTGCGGCGACGCCCGAGGAAGAACTCGCGACCTTACGTCAGATCGAGCTGTTCTGGCCCGAATACCGCGATGTTTCGACACGCCTGCGTGCGTTGACGAAGCCGACGACGGAGATCACTCCGGCTTCGTCTCCGCAATAGTTGCGCGAGCGCGGAGCGCGGTTGGATCTCCGTTCGATCCGTGCCGCGGAACGTTCACACGTTGTCGAGGGCGCGTCGCACGTCGTCGGTCGTGATCGTGCTCATGCACACCGGGCCTTCACGGTGCGAGCAGGTGCGTGACAGGCACGGCGCGCAATCGAGCGCGCGATCCGTCCGCACGACCGCGTGCACGAGCGCGTGCTCGTACGGACCGGTGCGTCGCTCGTCCTGCGGCCCGGCGACCAGGACGACATGCATGCCCGACGCCCACGCCAGGTGCATCGGGCCCGAATCGCAGCCGACGAACGGCATGTCGTTCCGCGCGGCGGCCGTGAACAGCGCGGCGAGGTCGCGCAGTCCGCGTTGACCCACGACGTGCGCGATGCCCGGATGACGCAGCTCGCGTTCGAGCGCGCGGCCGTGCGCTTCCTCGGCGGGGCCGCTGACGACGACGACGGGTCCGAGCTCGGCGCGCGCGCGCGCGATGTCCGCGAAACGTTCGAGCGGCCACGAACGCACGTCCTCGGGCGGGGAGACGTGCAACAGGACGCCGCCTGGGCGCGGCGCGAGCGCGCGCAACGCGTTCTCGCCGCGCTCGATCTCTTCGGGCGAGAGGCCCGCGTCGAAGCGCGGCGTGTGCCGACCGGGCGCGACGTGGCGCGCGAGGCGCAGCACGCGCTCGACTGCGTGTTCGGGGCGCTCGCCGGCCGGGCACGGATCCGTGACGGACGTCGCGGCGAACGGCTCGCGCCAATCGTCGCGCGCGTATCCGCTGCGACGGCTGGCGCGCGACGCGAGTGCAACCATCGCGCTCTTCACGTTGCCCTGTGCGTCGATCGACCAGTCCGCACCGTAGTCCTCGAGTTCGCGCGCGAGCTTCGGCCACGCCGCTGCGCCCGCGCGCCGCTCGAAGGCGATCACGCGCTCGAGGCCGGGCAATCCGCGGAGAAGGCCCGCGAATTCGGGCTGAACCGCCCACGCGATCCGCGCGCGCGAGTACGCGGCGCGCAGTGCGTGGTGGAGCGGCAACGCCTGCACGACGTCGCCGAGATGCGAGAGACGCACGATCAGGATGCGCAACGAGGCGTCGGACACGCGTCGTAGGTTAGCCTGCGCGCGTGCTGCGCCGGATCGCGACGAAGTGGGTTCTCACCGTCCTCGCGGCGGTGCTCGTGCCCTTTCTCGGATTCGCGTGGTACGTCGACACGAAGATCGCGGAACGCCACTGGGAAACCGTGCGTTTCTACCTGCTCACGATGGCCGGCGAGACGGCCGCGCGAGTCGACGAGGAGGTCGGCGAACGGTTGGCCGACGTCGAGACGTGGACGAGCACGACGCCGATCACTTCCTGGGCCGTCGCGGATTGGGGCGGCGAGGAGGCCGGCTTCGGGCCGACACTGCAGACGTCGTTCAACCGCGTGGTGACGGGTGGTCGCGGGTGGGACCTCGTCCTCGCTGTGAACGGGCGTGGCGAGCTCGTGGTGTCCAGCGACGTCGACAGTTCCGGCGCGAAGCTCGAGCCCGCTGTGCTCGCGGCACTCGCGCGCGACTATCGGCGACAGAGTTGGTTCCAGACCGCACTCCGCGGCGAGGTCGTGCTCGTCGACCACCACGTGACGGACCTGCTGCCCTCGCGCGTCGACGTCAACGCGCCGCACCCCGAGAACTTCCACGTCGGATTCGCGATGCCCGTTCGCGACCCCGTCGACCCGGATCTCGTCGTCGGCGCCGTCTTCGCGCTCCTGAACTGGAGCCACGTGCAGAATCAGGTCTTGCGCAAGGTCCGGCCGCGTCTCCAAGGCGGCGGATCCGACATCTACCAATCCTCGTACACGTGGCTCTGGGCTTCGGACGGAGACACGATCCTCGCGCACCCGAACACGTCGCTCTACGGCAAGCGTGTGTCCGAGCCGCCGATCGATTTGCCGCAATTGGCGGCCGCGGCGCGCGCGAACGATTGGGGGATGTACCCCGAGTACGAGTTCCAAGGACGCTGGAAGAACGCGGCGTTCAAGCATTGCCGCGTGGTCGCCGACGGCGGCTTCGGCTGGGTCGTCGGTCTCGGCATCGACAACGACGACACCTACGCGACGGTGTATCAGCTGCGGGTGGTGTTGTGGACCGCTACTGGCCTCGTCCTCGCGATCGTGGTCGTTTTCACGATCCTCGTGGGGCGCCGCACGACGAGGCCCATCGTCGAGTTGAAGGTCCACACGGAACGCGTCGCAGCCGGCGACCTCGATGCGAGAGTCGTCGTGGAGTCCGACGACGAGCTGGGCGATCTCGGTCGCGCGTTCAATCACATGACGGCCGAGCTCAAGGAGAGCCGCGGGCGTCTCGTGAAAGCCGAGAAAGACGCCGCGTGGCGCGAGATGGCGCGTCAGGTCGCGCACGAGATCAAGAATCCGCTCACGCCGGTCCTCCTTTCGGCGAACCTGCTCGATCGCGCGAAGCGGGAGAATAGCCCCGAGTTCGACTCGATCTTCGAGCGCACGATCGAGTTGATCCGCCGTCAGGTCGAGAACATGCGCAAGATCGCGTCGGATTTCTCGGCGTTCGCCGGTGCGCGCAAGGCGACCCCGGAGCGGCTCGATCTCGCTCACTTGGTGGGTGAGATCGTCGACCTCAATGCCGCGTGGGCGCGTGAGCAGCGGATCGCAGTGACCGTGCGTGTCGAGCCCGCGCACGTCTGGGCCGACTCGACCGAACTCCGTCGCGTGCTCATCAACTTGGTTTCGAATGCCTTCGAAGCGATGCCGGAGGGCGGTGCGCTGTCGATCGAACTTCGGCGCGCGACTTCAGCACGTGATCGACACGTCGTGCTCACGATCGAGGACACGGGCGTCGGACTCTCCGACACGGTGCGCGCGCGCCTTTTCGAGCCGTATTTCACGACGAGAACGCATGGTACGGGTCTCGGGCTCGCGATCTCGCGCCGCATCGTCGAAGAACTCGGCGGGACGATTGCGCTCGAGCCTCGTACGGAAGGACAAGGGACGATCGCGCGGGTGACCTTGTCGGAGCACTTCGGGGAGAAGGTCGCGTGAGTGCCTCGAGCGTCGTACTCGTCACGGGCGGAACAGGTTTTCTCGGCAGCGCCATCGTACGCCGCCTCGTCGCGCGGGGAGATGAAGTTCACGTCCTCGCTCGCGCGAGTTCGGACCGTGGCGTGCTCGCGGGAGCCACCGTCGTCTGGCATGACGGCGACCTGACTGACGGTGATTCGATTCGCAAAGCCGTGCTCGGTGTTGCGGGTCGTGCCGTCGAGACTCGACGACGCGCACAAGTCGTCCACTGCGGCGCGTTGATCAGCTACAAGACCGCGGATCGCGCTCTCCAGGAGTCCACGAACGTCGAAGGCACACGATGGGTGCTCGCCGCTGCGCGCGAATGCGGCGTCGCGCGCGTCCTGCACGTGAGCTCCGTCGTCGCAGTCGGTCACGGGCTCGGGCCCGAAATCCTGGACGAGACCATCGAGTGGAACAACGGTCCGCTCGGCTGCGACTACGCGACCACGAAGCGTCGCGCGGAAGAATTGGCGATCGTCGCTGCTCAGGACCTCGACGTCGTCGTCGTGAACCCCGGCGCGATCTTCGGCGCGTGGTCGGGCCAGTCGAACACCGCGAAGTTCCTGCGACTCGCGGCGACCGGCAACGGGCCGCTGGTTGCGCCGCCGGGCTCGATCGGAGTCCTCGGGATCGACGATGCCGCCGATGGTTGCATCTTGGGAATCGATCGCGGGCGACGAGGCGAACGCTACGTGCTCGTCGAGAGCTGGATGACGAGTCGCGATCTCTTCGGTCTCGTCGCGAGGATCGTCGGAGGGCGGAAGCCGTGGTTGACGTTCCCCCGCGGCTTGTGGCCGCTCGTCGTGCCCGTGGCCCGACTCGTCGACCGCATCCGGCCCCTGGAGATGACGCCGCCTCAAGCGTTGGCGATGCTGGGTGTCGAATTGCGATTCGACGGCCGAAAAGCACGCGCAGAGCTCGGTTGGAAGCCGGCGTCGTTCGAGGACGTCCTGCGCACGACCGTGCGCGGACTCGGGATCGCGATCGCGGACGAAACCGTCGGGAACGGTGTTCTTACAGCCTCGCGGCAGCGCGATCTCTAGCATGATCTCGGGCGCGCGTTCCGCATCGAACGCGCCGCGCGTCTCGTCCCCGAGGTCCCACTTGTCGAGTCACTTTCCCCGTCGCGGTGCCGCATCGCGCGCGATCCTCTTCCTCGTCGTCTTGGTGCCGATCCTCGTGGCGGCGCTGTGGTTCGTTCTTGCGCTCGGCGAAGCCGCGCCTGTCGTGGGCCCCAATGCTCGCGATGGATCTGTCGCGCCGGGTGCGAGCACCGCTCTCGCCGCGGGCCAATCGACCGTCCTCGCCGACAGCGGACCGATGGCGGACGTCGCGCGCAGCGCGGGCGGGACACCGGGCGTTCGCTTGCGCGGGCCAGGACGACTCGAGGGCACCGTCATCGATCGCGCGAGCAGCGTGGGCGTCGCGAATGCGCGCATCGAACTCCTGCCGATGCCCCCGGCCGGTGCCGCTTTCCTCGGCCGCATCTTCCGTCTCTTCGCGGGCTCGTCCGATCTCTCGCGCAACGTGCGCCCCGTCGCCATCGCCTACTCGGGCGCGGACGGACGATTCCGTTTCGAGGGCGTGCGCACCGGGACGTACTTCGTCGACGCACGCGGCGACTACCACGTGCCGGAATCCGCGCCGCGCGCGCGCGTCCTGCCCTCGGGAGCAGGAGGACCCGTCGAACTCTTCGTGCGCGGCGGCGGTCGCGTCCTCGGTGAAGTGCTCTTGCCCGATGGCTCGCCCGCGAAGGGCGCGACGTTGGCGCTCGTTCCTGGACCGAACAACTTCCTCTCGACCCTGAACACGGGCGACATGCGTTGGCTCGAAGCCACGAGCGACGAGGAGGGGCGCTTCACGATCCCCGGTGTGCCGCCCGGCGAAGGCTTCGAGATCACGGCGACGGGGGGGTCGTTCGCGGTTTCCCATGCGACGGGAATCGCCGTCGTCGCGGGAGCGGATACGCGCGTTCGTCTGCAGACGCGCGCCGGAGCGACGATCACCGGACGCGTCCTCGCGAGCCGCGCCGACGGCGATCCGCTTCCGCTCGTCGACGCGCATCTCGGCGCCGTTCCGCGCGGATTGCGCAACCTGCGCTGCGCCGAGGAAGTCCTCACGGCCACGCACTGCGTGACGCGCGCCGACGGCACGTACACGATGTCGAACGTGCCGCCGGGCGACGTCGACGTCGTCGCGATCGAGCGCACGCACCTGCCGGCGATCGGCGCGCGACTCTCGCTCGCGGACGGCATCGCCGCCCAGGCACCGGACATCGTGCTCGATCCCGGAGCGATGATCACCGGCCGAGTCGTGGACGCGCGCGGCAATCCGGTCCCGGGAGTCGAACTGAAGTTCGACCTCGTGGACTGGAAGAACTTCCAGTTCGACTTCTCGATCGCGCCGATGATGGCCGCGGCCGTGAAAGGCTTCGATCTCCCGAAGACCGACGCGGACGGACGCTTCCTCGCCGGGCCGATCGCGGGCGATGCGCCGTACGAGGTCTCGTTCTCGAAGGCGGGCTACGTCGACGCGGAGTTGAAGCACGATCCGAAGATCGCGACCGAAGAGGTCGTCGTGAAGATGACGCGCGGCGGCTCCGTCGAGGGCGTCGTCATGGATTCCGCGCGCGGCGAACCCGTGGCAGCCTTCACGGTCGGCGGCGGCGACCTCGTCGAAGTCGAAGCGGATTCACCGGGCATCGGAAATCCATTCTCCGGCGGCCAGACGGTCGAGGACGCGAGCGGCATGTTTCGCGTGGAATCCGTGCGTCCGGGCCAGTCCAAGCTCGTGTTCCGCGCGCCCGGTTATCTGCCGACCTCTGTCGCAGTCGAGATCGTCGAGGGCGAGACGAAGAAGGGCGTGATCGTCGAGCTGGTCCCCGGCGGCGTCGTGCGCGGCATCGTGCTCGACGCGAACGGTGATCCGGTCGCTGGCGCGCAAGTCGTCGCGCAACGATCCGGAGGCGGGGACCAAGCTCGCGAGCGACGTCGCGATCGCATGCGCGGCATGGAACCGGGGCGACGCGGTCGCGGCGGCCCCCCGGACAGCCCTTTCGGTCCGATGATGAGTGGGGGCGGCGACTCCACGGACGAGATTCCGGCGGGTTTCCTCTCGATCGCCGCTGGCATGGGCATGCTCGGCGATCGCGCCGTGATGACGAACGCGCGCGGTGCTTTCGAGCTCACCGCCGTCGAAGCGGGATCGTTCCGCGTCCATGCGTTCCATCGCGACCACGCGGGCGGATCGTCCGAAGCGAAGGCGATGCCGGACGAAGGCGTACTCGAGAACGTCGTGGTCAAGTTGCTCCCCGGCGGCGCGATCGTGGGCACGGTGACGGATCGATTCGGACGACCCGTGCGCGACCAACTCGTGCTCGCGTTCTCACCCGCCGCGTTCGGCGGACCCGGCGGTGGCGGGTCGGCAGCGAGCGGCGCGTACCAGGGATCGACGGATGCCGAGGGTCGCTACGCGATCCGTCACGTCGGCGCAGGCAGCTACTTCCTCGTCGCGACGCGCGGTGACGAGGACCTGAATCCGGCCACCTTCTTCGGCACGTTGAACTTCGATCTCGTGACGGTTCCCGAAGGCGAAGAAGTCGAGTTCGACCTCGTGGACAGCACGTCCGGCGCTTGCAAAGTGCGGGGAATCGTGACGTATCGTGGCGAACCGGCCGCGCGCGGGAACCTCGTCGCGACGAGCACGAACACGGAGAGTGTGCTCGGCGTCGAGTTTCGCGCCGCCAAGATGCTGGGTGGCGGCCGCTTCGAATTCCCGGGGCTCCAGGCCGGCGTGTGGCAGGTCCAGTGGGATGGCGACGGTCCTCAAGTGCGCACTTCGATCGAAGTTCCCGATCTGCCCGAGGTCGATCTCGAAGTGCGGCTTCCCGAGGGCGGTGTCGAAGGTCGTGTGGTGGACGATCGCACGGGTGAGCCGCTCGACGGCGTCCAAGTCACGTTGCGGCGCGCAGGCGGCGCGCCCAAGGCCAAGGGACTTCTCGCCGGTGTCATCGCACGCGATGGCGGCGCAGTTCGCCGGAACACCGACGAAAAGGGCGACTTCCGTTTCGATCGGCTCGAAGGCGGCGCATACGAGATCGTCGCGCAGACACCTTCGTCGCGCCGACGCGAAGGAGCCGAGATCTACGCACCCAGCGATCCGGCCCGGCTGGAGCTGTCTTCGAATCGCGTCGAGCGCGACATCGTGCTGCGACTCCTGCCGTCGCTCGGGATTTCGGGCCGCGTGCTCGGGGATGAGGGTCCGGTCGGGGGGGCGCGCGTCGTCGCGATCCGTGAAGGCGCCGGCATGGAAGGCGTGGAATCAGCGCGTTCGGACGCGGAAGGAAAGTTCACGGTGCGCGGCCTCGCGAGCGGAATGCACCGCCTCACTGTCACCGCGGACGGCTTCGCGCGGGGAAGCAAGACGGGGCTCGACGTCCAACGCAATCGGGAGCCGAGCGACATCGAGGTCCGGCTCACGAAGGGCGTGCTGGTCCGCGCGCGGGTCACGAAAGGCGGAGTGCCGGTTTCCGGCGCGCGCGTCCAACTCCTCTCGAAGGCGGGCGAATCGGCGTCGGCCGACGACCCCGGCCGCGCGATCGAAGGCTTTTTCCGCGGCGAAGGATCGACGGACGCGCAAGGAGAAGTCGAAGTCGGACGCTACGCGCCGGGCGAGTACGTCCTCGAAGCGCAGCGCGGATCCGACAAGGCTTCCAAGCCGGTTTCGGTCGACGGTCGAGACGCCGAGCAAGAACTCCGCATCGAACTCGAGAGATGACATCGCGGACTTCGCGCTCCCTCCTCTAGCATCCCTCTGATCATGCTCGTGCTCCTCGCTCTCGCCGGATCCCTCCTCGTCTCTCCGCAGCACCTCGCGACGGAAAAGCCGGCGGTCGCATCCGCGCGTCGCATCGTCCTGGCCTACGCGGGCGTTCCCGGTTCCGCTCTCACGCGCACGTCCACGGGTGCACAGGAACTCGCTCTTGAGATCGTCGTCCGCGCGCGTGCAGGTACCGACTTCGCACGCCTCGCGGCCGAGTTCTCGAATGCTCCAGATGCCAGGAATGGCGGTGAAATGGGCACTTTCGTCCCGGGCATCCTGGCGCCGGCGCTCGACGCGTTCCTGTTCACCGCGAAGGTCGGGGAGACTTCGGCACCGGTCGAGCTCGGCACGGGCTGGTGCATCCTCCAGCGAGTGCCCACGCATGCGGCGGTGCTGCGCATCCAAGTTGCGGGTGACGGCGAGCGTCGGGCGAAGCGCAGGCAGGAGGTGGAACACCGCCTGCGAGCGGGGGACGACTTCGCCGTCGTGGCGACCGACCTCTCCGACGATTCGGCGTCGGCGGCGCGCGGTGGGCAGTACGCGGTCTTCGAGCGCGGCGCGAACGACGCGCTGTTGAAGCGCATGGCCTTCGAGGCCGAAGTCGGAGCGGTCGTCGGACCGGTGGACCTGCCCCCGTTCGGCGTGAATTGGATGAAGCGCGTTCCGCTCGATGCTGTCGACCCGTCGCTGCGCGAGGATCAGTTCGTGCGGCTCTCGGCGATCCTGTTCCCCTTCGACACGGCCGTGGGCGCGGATCCGCGGACGACCCCGAGCGAGCTGGAGGCGAAAAACGTGGCCGATTCCGTGCTCCAAGCGCTCGACGCCGGTGTCGACTTCTCGAAGCTCGCGCGCGAGCACTCGGGCGATCCCGGCGCCAAGGAAGTCGGCGGCGACCTCGGTTGGGTCCACCGATCGACGCCGAATCTCGCCGACGCCGTGAGCAACGCCTTCCTCCTGGCTCCGGGCGCGCACTCGATCGTGCAACGTGCCCCGGCGGGCTGGGTGATCGTCCGCCGCGACGCGTGAGTGAACGCACCCTCGCACGACCGCGACCGTCGGTCGCGGTCGTGATCCCGGCTCTCGACGAAGAGCAATCGCTCCCGCTCGTCCTGGCCGCGATTCCGCGCGACCTCCACGATCTCGTCGTCGTCGGTGACAACGGTTCGCGAGATCGAACAGCGGAGGTCGCGGCGCTCGCAGGCGCGATCGTCGCGACCGAGCCGCGACGTGGATACGGGTCGGCCTGTCTCGCCGCACTCGAAATCGTCGAGGGCCGCGTCGCACCCAAGAGTGCGCACGCGCGCGGCACGGATCGCCTGCCTCTCCAAAGCGGCGACGTCGTCGTGTTCCTCGACGCCGACTTCTCCGACGATCCGCGCGATCTCGAGTCTTTGGTCGCGCCGATCCTCTCGGGAACAGCGGACTTCGTCGTCGGATCTCGCACCCGCGACGCTGCATCGCGAGCGGCGCTGACGCGGCAACAACGATTCGGGAACGCGCTCGCGTGCTTCCTTCTGCGCGTCCTGTTCGATGCGCGATACACGGACCTTGGCCCGTTTCGTGCGATTCGAATGGACGCCCTGCGGCACCTCTCGATGCGGGATCGTGACTATGGTTGGACCGTAGAGATGCAGCTCAAAGCGCGTGTCGCGAGACTTCGCGTCGTCGAGGTCCCCGTGCGCTACCGGATGCGTGCCGCAGGCCGGAGCAAGGTCTCGGGCACGATCGCCGGATCCGTGCGCGCCGGCTGGAAGATCCTGGGTTGGATCTTCGGCTGGCGACTGCGTCTCCTCACGGGCGCGGCGCGTATCCCCAGGTTCCCTCGACCTTCGACCAGCGAAACGAAATGATGTCGAGGATCCAGTCGAGCGGCCCGAGGTAGGGGAACGTCACCGTCTCCTGGACCTCCATGTTCGCGAGGTTCGCATCCGACGCGTTCTCGCGCGCGATGAGCTGCGATCCCTTGGGGAGATCGATGGCGAAGATCGTGAACGCGAGGCCGGTCGAGCGAAACGTCCCGGACGTCTCGGTCGTGCGCTCGAAGGAGAGGCTGGAGCAGCTCGCGACCGAAGCCCCGAGCAGCGCTGCGAGCACTGTGGACCGGAGAAACCCGAGAGTCGGAGGCACGGCCATGTCGGAACCGTAGCAGAGGCACCGTGGACGAGGAAGCGCCGGACGACCGCGGTTGCTACGTTAGACGTGCGTGAGCCCGTCACGACCCAAGGTGAGTGCGCGGATGACTGAAGCGGGGCTCGTCGCGCGCCATTCCCGCGAGTTTCTCGCGTCCTTCGGGGGCCGCGCGTCACCGCGCATTTTCTTCGCGCCCGGCCGCGTGAACCTGATGGGGGCACATCTCGACTACAACGGCGGCCCCGTGATGCCGACGGCGATCGATCGCGGGACGTTCGTCGCCGTGCGTCCGCGGATGGACGCTCGCGTCGTGTTGGCTTCGACGCTCGACGGAACGCGCGGGGAGTTCGACCTCGGCTCCTTGCCCGAGTCTCGCGCGGGGCGCTGGACCGACTATCCCGTCGGCGTCCTGCGCGAGATCCTCCTCCTGGCCGAGGCGCAAGGTGCGCGCGGCGTCGGGCTCGACATCCTGTTCGGCGGTAATTTGCCGGTTGGCGCGGGCCTGTCGTCGTCGGCCTCGATCTGCGTCGGCACTGCGTTCGCGCTGGATGCCGTGTTCGGGCTGGGCCTCTCGCGTCTGGAACTCGTCAACGCGGCCTTGCGGGCCGAGCGCGGATTCGTCGGCGTGCAGTGCGGGATCATGGATCCCTATGCGGTCGGTCTCGCGCGCGAGGGGGCGCTGCTGTGGCTCGACTGCAAGGATCGCACGAGCGAGTACCTGCCCTTGGATCACGACCGCGTGACGATCGGGGTCGCGGACACGGGCGTACGCCGCGAGCTGGCGCAGGGCGCCTTCAACGAGCGTGTCGGACAGTGCCGTGCCGCGTTCGAGGCTCTTCGTCGTCATCAACCCGACGCGACGTGCCTGCGCGACATTCGTTTCGAGACGTTGGCTGCGCACGGGGACGAGCTGGAACCGCCCATCGCACGCCGCGCACAACACGTGATCCACGAGGTCGCGCGGACGTTCTCCGCGCGCGATGCGCTGCGCCGCGGCGACGCACACGGTTTCGGTGCCGAGATGGTCCGCACGCACGAGTCCCTGCGCGAGCTGTTCGAGGTCTCCGTCCCCGAACTCGACGTCCTCGTAGCGAGCGCGGTCGCGACGCCTGGAGTGCACGGCGCACGCCTGACCGGGGCCGGATTCGGAGGGTGCGCCGTCGTCCTGCTCGAGCGCGGTGCCGAGGCCGAGGTCGCGGACCGCCTCATGAGGGACTTCGAACGTGCGTTCGGACGCGCCCCCGTCGTCGAATTCTTCGGCGGCGACGCCGGGCCGCGCGAGATCGAAGTCGTGTGACCGACCCGGTCAGCACCCGAACCCGTTCAGCGATCTACTTCGGCACGATTCCGAGCGCCCGGCGCGAGCGCTCGAGGACGACCCGCCCTGCCGGCGTCTCCACGAGTCCGGCCCCGAAAGCGCTCTCGAGTGCGTCTGACGCCGATGCGAAGCGCTTCGCGAACAGGTAGTTCGCCGCGAGGATGAGGCGCGCATCCTCGTCGAGGACGTGGTCGCGCAGGTAAGCCTCGGCCCAGGCGATGTGGCGGTCGAACTCCGCCGGGTTCGCGTACCAACCGTGCTTGTCCACGAGCGCCTCGAGCAGTGTCGCGTCGAGTTCGATGGAACGTCGGAACGCGTACGCGGCGTAGTGGTAGTCACCGGTCGCGAAAAGCGCGTCCGAGAGGATCAGCCACAGGCTGCCGCGTTCGGGCGAGAACTCGACGGCGCGCGCGTAGTGACGCACGGCGTCGCTGAAGCGTCCTTCGCGAAAGGCCGTGTCGCCGGCGGCGAGCGCCTCGTCGGCCGACTTCTCGAGGCCTTCTTTGATCTCGGGCGCTACTTTCGGAATCGCACCGGGAGCGCCCGCATTCGGATCGGCGACCGGGGCGGCGACCGGACGATCGACGTACACCACTTCGGGATCG
>CAZKIY010000006.1:0-4192 GCA_964552875.1 uncultured Planctomycetaceae bacterium | reverse complement strand
CGCTGTCGGCCGAGTTCTTCGAGTCCCGCGTGGCCGCGCCGTAGCGCGCCCGCAGGGCATCCGCGCTGACTTCCGGATGCGGAACCGCCGCCGCAGGACGCGCGGCGTCGAAGCCGGCGCGCGAGAGCCGCCCGTTCGCTAGACCGCCATCGGGTCCGGACCGGGAGCCGGAGATCGACGGCACGCCGACTCGCGGCGCGCGCACGGCACCGGATAGATCGAGCACCGGCTCGGGCTGCCACACGCGCGGTTGGTAGGGCGTCGGCGAGGCGCGATCGATGCGCGCGGGTTCGATGCGGCCGCTCGGGCCCGTGGAACCGCGTCCGCCATCGTAGATGCGGCCCGCGTCATCGCGCGAGCCGCCATAGGGCGTGGGGGCCGCCCGGTCGCTCCCGGAACGCGCTCCACCTGAAGCGCGCGAACTCGGTCCGGCACCGCCGTCGTACGTCGTCGAGCGTCCCGAGGGTGCGTCGTAGGGGGAGCCGGTCGGAGCGTCGTAGCGCGGAGCAGCCGGCGCTTCATAGCGGGGTGCCTCGTAGCGCGGCCCTTCGTAGCGCGGCCCTTCGTACCGCGGCGCTTCGTACCGCGGCGCTTCGTACCGGGGCGCGCTCGGAGCTTCATAGCGAGGCGCCGAGGGCTGCTCATAACGGGGCTGGACGGTCGGAGCCTGCGGCGCGGTCGGACGCTGGTAGGTCGGGCGGTTCGCGGTCGGAGATGTCGTTCGCGTCACCGCCGCTGCGGACGGGCGGGAGACCGAGGGCGCCGAGGGGCGTGAGACGTTGGGCGCGGAAGGGCGCGAAACCGCTGGGCGCGACACGGACGGGGTGGAGGGGCGTCCGCCACCTCCCGACCCGCCACCTCCAGAAGGGCGGCCCGGGTTCGGTCGCTGGGCCTCCGCGGTCGTGACGAGTGCGATCAGGCCGAGGAGGCCGAGGACGAAGCGCGACGTGTGGGTGTGGATCATGGCTCGACCTGGGGCCTCGTTGGGGGCGGCCTGGCAAGGCCGTCAGCAACTGCGGTGCCGCGAACCTGAACGTACCTGCGGCTGGAAGAATGCGCTGACTCGATCTTGGGCCGGTCCTCCGGAGAGGACAAGGAGAGCCGCGTGCGGCCTCGTCGAACGTCACAGTCCGGGCGTGAGCTTTACAGCGCCGGCACGACCACCACGACGTCACCCTCCGGTTTCGCGCCATCGAACCGGACGTAGGCCGGTCCCGGTTTCGAGCCCGGCGGCAAGCGTCCGCTGACGCGCTCGAGCGCCTCGACCGTCACACCCACGAGACCGCGGACCGACGTCGCGACGCCGATGCGCTCCGGAAGGACTCGGAAGCTCTCCGGGACCTCATCTGGCACGCGCGCGAGGCGCAGCAGGATCGCTCTGGGTGTGCCGTCCGCGGCGATCTCGAACGTCAGGAAGTTCTCGAGCGCAGGAGCGGATGTTCGCGCGTGCGCTGCGGCCACGCGGTCGTGCTCGGCGCGCGCTGCGTCCCAGGTCGATCCGGCCTGGATCTCCAAGCGACGCACGCAGACCGGCGGGATGTCGAGATCACGCACGCCGACGACGGGAGTTCCGACGACTCCGCGCCGATCCGGCGGAACGAAAAAGGAATCGAGGAAGCGGGTCTCGACGTCGATCGCGTCCACCGTTTCGCGCCACGCGAGCGTCTCGGCGTTCCAGACCTCGAACGATGCCGGCCAAGCCCGAGCGCCTTCCGTGCGCCACGTGATCGATCGGTAGGAGTCACGGAACTCGCCGCTCGCGGGGCGGAGATCGAGGCGCACGGGGCGCGCAGGTTTGCCAGCGAGGCGCGCGGTGAGCACGTCTCCGTTCGACAGGACCGCGCGGCGTTCGAGAGTGTCGCCCGTCCATTCGAACCCGTCGGGGTAGAGGAACAGCGCGCGTCGCAGCTCGAACGCCGCGATCAAGGCGTCGCGATCCTCGGCCGCGTACTCCACGGAACCGGATTGGCGCGGCTCGACCGCGAGGACGTGGCGACCGAGTCGGTAGCGCAGTCGGCGCTCTTCGTTCGTGCCGTCGCGCGCAGAAATCCACCAGCGCACGCGTTCCGGGAAGACGTATGCGGCGCGCAGTTCGTGGCCGCGGCCAGGTTGCGCGGCGTACTCGATTCGCGAGCGCGATTCGAACCCGCGCAAGGAGGCGATGGGCGCGCGCGGCGGCGGCGGATCGAGCAAAATCGGCTTCGCGGTCGCCGACGGCGTCGCCGCGACCTGCGCTCCCAGCGTGCGAACCGGGAGTGATTCCGGTTCGGGCACGCGCCAGGAAAGCGCGGCGATTCCCGCCCAGATCGCTAGGGCAGCCGCGTCGCCCACTTGGACCACTCTTCTTCGTCGGACCCGTAGTTCGTGCCCGACAGTTCGATCATCGAGCGATAGATCGATGTCTTCGCCGGGTCGTCGGCGCGAATCCATGCCGTGACCAGCGCACGCGCGGCCTTGCCACGCAGCTTGCCGTCCTTCGTCCCGAGGAAGGCCAGCGCGCGCGCGGCCGACGCGACGGCGAGCGTCGTTTCGTCCATGAGCAAGTCCGCGATTGCCTGGAACGAATCCGAGTCGCCGAGTTCGGCGAGGCCGAGGGCGCACTGCGCGCGCACCGTGGTCGCGCGATCGATCAGTCCGATGCGCAGTGCCGGTAGCGCCGAATCACCGCGCGCACCCTTCTTGACGAGCGTCGTCAGGCACAGCGCGGCGTTGGTGCGGATGTCGTCCGTGTCGCCATTGGTCAAATGGCCGGAGATGCGATCGAGCGGCGTGTCTTCGCGCTCGAGGAGCCACAGTCCGAGCAGAGCGGACGCGACGACCTCGGGCTCCGTGTCATCGAGGGCCGCGAGCAGAGGACTCTGCACCGCGGCGTCCCGCGTGAAACCGAGCGCCGCGGCAGCCACGATGCGGTTCGTGACCGGACCGGTCTCGAGCTGTTCGATGATCTCATGACGACGATTGTGTGCCTTCGTCATGATCGACTTCTCGAGCGTTCGCGTCTTGGCGCGATCGGTCTCGGTCACCGACGCGAGGAACAAGTTGTTCCAGGCCGTGATCTCGCGGTCGATCGACCCGAGCAAGCTGCCGATGCTCTCGGGCTTACGCGTGGCTTCCACGATCTCAGCGATCGGATGTTCCGGCGCCGTGGACTTCGTGGCCTCCGCCGCTTCCTCTGCCGGTGATTTCTCCACTGTCGCACAAGCGGTGGCGAGCCAGGCGAGGAGGGGGAGGAACGAGCTGGAGCGGACCTGCATGGGAAGACGGACGACCGAGGCTTGGACATCTTCCTGCCCGGGCTTCGAGACGCTGCGTCGGGTCGTAGACTAGCCCGTTGCCGCGCGGCGCACCAAGCTGACGCGCACTCCACGCGCAAGAAGATCCCTCCCATGGCGACCCACATCCTCGATGCGATGGCCCGGGAGGGATTCGAGGAAGTCCTGGCCGTCCACGACCGGCCTTCGGGACTGCGCGCGTTCCTGGCGATCCACGATTCGAGCGCCGGGCCGGCTTTCGGCGGGGTTCGCCGCTGGTCCTACGAGGACGAAGACCAGGCTCTGCGCGACGCTTTGCGACTCGCGCGCGCGATGACGCACAAATGCGCACTGGCCGGACTCCCCGCCGGGGGCGCGAAGATGGTCGTCCTCGATCGATCGGGCCTGGATGTCTCCGCGGCGTACCGGGCCATCGGCGACCTCGCCGAGCGACTCCGCGGGCGCTGGTACACCGGGCCGGACGTGGGCACGGGCGAGGAGGAATTGCGCTACGTCGCCGCGCGGACGCGCTTTGCCACGGACCCCGGACCCGACGGGCCGGGGATGCTCGTCGAGGCCACGGTCGAGGGCGTTTTTCGTGGGCTGGAAGCCGCGCTCGTGCACCTGGACGGAGAGGCCGATTTCCCGCGGCGCGCGATCGTCGTGCAGGGCCTCGGAGAAGTGGGTGCGGGCCTCGCGCGGCGCTTGGTCGAACGCGGAGCGCGCGTGCGCGCCTCGGACCTCGACGCAGCCCGCGCGACGTCGGTTTCGCGTGAGATCGGGATCGAACTCGTGGACCCGGCGACCGAGTTCGATCAGCGCTGCGACGTGTTCGCGCCCTGCGCCATGGGTGGGATCCTGCACGACCTGTCGATCGCGCGTCTGCGTTGCCGCGTCGTGGCCGGCGGCGCCAACAATGTCCTGGCGCGGACCGCTCACGG
>CAZKIY010000005.1:31775-33894 GCA_964552875.1 uncultured Planctomycetaceae bacterium | reverse complement strand
GTTCGACGGCGGCGCGCGCCGCGGTAGAACGGGCGGCGTGGTTCCCCTCGACACGGACGACGACCTCGCGAACCCGCGCGTTGCCGCTGCGGACCTGCGCGACGCGTGGGCCGTCCTGGACACGGAAGGTCGCGTCGAGGGCTTCCGGCACCTGACCTCGGCCGAGGCCGAGGAGGTGTTCCTCGAGCTGTCCGCGTTCGATCGCGCACAGATCGTCCTGAACCTCCCGACCGCCGAACAGCGGTGGTGGCTCCGCGCACTCCCGCCGGACGACCTTGCGGACGTGCTCCAGGAGACGCCCGACGACGAACGCCCGCGGTTGCTCGAATTGCTCGACGACGCCACGCGGCGCGAGATGAACGTGCTGCTCGCGTACTCGGAGGACGAGGCCGGCGGCCTCATGAACCCGCGCTATGCGCGGCTGCGTCCCGAGATGACGGTCGACGAGGCGATCGGCTACTTGCGACGCCAGACGCGCGAACGCGTCGAGAGCATCTACTACGCCTACGTTCTCGATCAGGAATCGCGGCTCCTCGGCGTCGTCTCGTTCCGCCAGCTCATGATGGCGCGCGGCGACACGCGCGTGCGCGACGTCATGGTGAAGGATCTCGTCACGGTTCCCGACGAGATGGATCAGGAGGCCGTCGGACGCCTCTTCGCTTTGCACGACTTGCTCGCGATCCCCGTCGTCGACGACGAAGGCCGTATGCAGGGCGTCGTCACGGCCGACGACATCGTCGACGTCGTGCGCGAGGAGGCGACCGAGGACATCCAGAAGATCGGTGGAACGGCGGCGCTCGAAGCGCCCTACCTCCAGGTCGGTTTCCTGGAGATGTTCAAGAAGCGCGCGGTGTGGCTCGTCATCCTTTTCGTCAGCGGCACGCTGACGGTCGGCGCCATCCGTTTCTTCCAGAGCACGCTCGACGAGGTCAAGTTGCTCGCGTTCTTCATGCCGCTCATCATCTCCAGCGGGGGCAACTGCGGTTCGCAAGCCAGCACGCTCATCATCCGCGCGATGGCGCTCGGAGAAGTGCGCTTGAAGGACTGGTGGCGCGTTTTCTTGCGGGAAATCGCGGCCGGATTGGCCTTGGGGGCGATGTTGGGCGTCCTCGGCCTCGTGATCGTCATCGTCTGGCACCACACGTCGGGCGATCCGACGAACGTGCCGCTGCGTGATCACTTCATGATCATCGGTGTCGCGATCGGGCTCTCGGTGCTCGGCGTCGCGACGTGGGGCACGATGGTCGGCGCGCTCTTGCCCTTCGCGCTGAAACGACTCGGCCTCGACCCGGCCAGCGCATCGGCGCCGCTCGTCGCGACCCTCTCCGACGTCACCGGCCTCGTGATCTACTTCAGCGTGGCGATCGCGCTCCTGTCCGGAACTCTTCTCTGAATCGAGCGTGGAACGGTTCGAGGTGCTGAACTCCGAAGCGTGAATCGCGAGCGCCGAATCCCGGGTCGCGCGCATCGGTGGCCACACGTGAGACCCAGGCGCCGCGGATGTCGACGCCGCGTCCGCGCGCTTCGATCAAGGCGTCTCCGAAGAGGAGCAAGCTCGCGTCCCGCCAATCGTCTCGGACGACGGTCGTTCCGTCAGCTCGGATCGGCGAGAAGCTCGCGTGCGTCACGAGGACGGGCTTCCCGACGCCACGGGCGATCGCCCCGATCCCGTCGAGCGCGACGGCCATTTTCGCAGCCAGATCCGCGCGCGGATTCAGCGAATGGGGCTCAGGTGACGGCGCGAGTTCGATCCCGATCGCGTCGAGATCACCGAGGAATCGAACGCCTTCGGCCTCGTGGACATCGGCAGTCGCGTACGTGATCGCACCGGGAAAAGCGCCGCGTGCAGCACCGAGGACGGCGCTCCAGCCCTCGCGTTTCCACACCGACTCCTGTGGCACCGCGCGTCGATCGTCGGATTCGCTGGGCGAGATCGCGCGGAGAGCCGTGCCCACGCACAGCCACTCCGCGTCGGCCAAGTTCGCGAGGTATCCGGCGTGCTCGACCGCTCGCGCCTCGAGCGCGAAGAGACGTTGCCACGCAGCGATTCCATCCTGTGCGGAATCGCCGCTGTACGAACCGGCGTCGCTCGTCAGCACGTTGACGGAGAGCATGGTCG
>CAZKIY010000005.1:20896-31675 GCA_964552875.1 uncultured Planctomycetaceae bacterium | reverse complement strand
TCGCCGCTGTACGAACCGGCGTCGCTCGTCAGCACGTTGACGGAGAGCATGGTCGAGAGCCCGCTCGCGTGCGCCTGGAGCAAGCCCGCGAACAGCGCGACGTCGCCCGAGACCGGCGCCCATGGACGCGGCGACGGCCAACCGACCGGCAGGATCGACTCGACGAAGTCCGCGCGCAGGAGCACGGTGCCCGCGCCGGCATCGGCGAGGTCGACGAGCGCCTGTTGCGCGCCGCGCGAACCGTAGCCTCGAAGCGGATCCACGGAAGTCTCGATGAGTGCCGCGCCGAGTTCCGGCGCGCCGGAGAGGACCGCAGCGCGCCGTTCCTGGGCTCGCCGCACGACCTCCGCGCGCAATGGCTCGACGCGCGCAAGGAGACTCGCGCGGAACGCGGTCTCGAGCTCTTCGTCGACCGTCAACATGCGCGTGCCGATCCACAAGGCGCGGACGAACCCATCGCCGCGAGCGGCGCGCAAGTGCTCGAAGAGCGCTGCACGAAGCGGCGCGAGCGCATGCGCTGAAATCCGCCGGTCGCTCGCAGGATCCACCAGTTCCAGAGCCTGTGGAACACGGCCGCTCGTGGCGACGCACGCCAGCCAGCGCTCGAGGTCTCGACCGAACCACGATCCGGCGGCAGCGACGCTGGCACCTTCCTCGATCCAAGGAATCACGGCCGGTCCGAGAGCGGCCCGCATTCCGGCGCGAACCGCGGCTGCGCCGCCGTCCGTAGCGCCGGCTCGAACGAGCATGTCGGCCGACGGACGCACGCGGTTCCACCGGCCGAGGTTCGCGTGCTCGCCGCCCAGTCGATACTCGTCGGCCATCACCGACAGACGAACCGCGACATCGGGCAAAGCGGCCGAGGTCCACGCACTCGCACGCTCGCGCGCTCGAGTGAGCACGATGAGGATCCGCTCCACCTCGCCCTCGTCGAGCGCGGCCGGGACGTCGACTTGGAAACCCGGAATCGAGCGGAAGGCCGCGGTGGGTGCACGTTGGACCGCTCGCACGAGCGCGATCCGTTCGATGGAGCCGAGCCGCATCCCGCCTTCGGGCCACAGCTCGGCTCTCAGCGCGGGGTCCCCGCCACGCCATGTCGCGAGTAGAGGGGTCGCGCGCGGAATCGCGTCCTCGATTTGACGGACGAGGAGATCGAGGTCGTTCCCGATCCAAACCGTGACGGGCAAACCCGGTCGCTCCGGATCCTCGAACGTCGCGCGCACGACATCCGCCGGTCGATCGTGAGTCACGTCGGCGACTCGGAAGGCGAATTCCGTATCGCGCTCGAGTGCGATGCCGCCGAGACCGGCCAGCGCCGTGACGCTGGCCGATCCCGGCGTTCCGACGACGATGCGAGCGGCGTCGGAATCGCCGCTCGACGCGACGAGGACGCGGACATCGCGGCCGGATCGTGCGCGCTCGAACGCTGCGAGTCGGCGAAGGCCTTCAGCGGCTCGCTCCTCGTCGACGTGGATCTCGACAGCGCTCGCGTGAGCCAGGTTGCGCGCCAAGGCAGCCGTGCCTCCGACCGCGACCGGCTGGCGTGAGTCACAGGCTGCGAGCGCGAGCAGCATCACGCAGGACATGAGGACCGAACCGGCGCTGCGCCGCGCCGGGAACAGCACCCGCTCCGGGTGGTCGCTCGGGCCACGAACCGTGCTGCGCAAGGGAGACGACATCCCGCGACCGTAGCGCGCTCGCCTCTTCACGGGAAGCTCGCGCGGCGCACCACGATTGCGCGCTGAGCGCCGACCGCGAAACGCGCGACGACGAAGTCCCCCACGCGCGGCTTCGACGCATCGCCGATGAAGTCGTTGGGTGTCAGAATCCACAGCACTTCGCGATCCGTTGCACGCAGTTCGGCGAGCGTTGGTTGCTGGTTCCGGCTCCACACGACGGAAGTCTCGGCCGACGCACACGGGACCGAGCGATCGACGTAGCCGAACGACGGCTCGACCAGAGCGTGTTGGATCGGCCACGGCGCGACGAAGACGGCACCCTCACGGCTACTCGCGAAGCGTGCGATCTCGCGGTCGAGCGCGAGCCCGTCGCGGAAACGGAGCGAACGCTCCAGCAACCAGCCGTCGTTCGGGGCGATCGGCGTGGACTCGCCCGGTAGCGCGAACGGTCCACTGCGATCGGGCTGGAACTCACCGCGCGTGCCGAGGAGTCCGAACAGCGCGATCGCGCCGAGCGCCGGGGCCGCGACGGCGCGCGGTGCGAAACGAACGAGTGCGGCAGCGATCAAGGCGAACACGGCCGGGTACGCGGCGACGAAGTAGCGCGGGAGCACGTTCTCCCACTGCGCGAGGAGCCCGAGGTAGGCGACGAGGAACAGCGCCGGCGAGAGGATCGCGAGCGGAATCGGCGCTGTGCGATCTCGCCGCGCCCAGGCGAAGATCAGAGCCACGACGAGGGTGGCGAGCGAGAGCGCGAACTCGGGAACGATGAGCAGTCGCTTCGTGAAGAGGAGCACGAATCCACCGAAGAGTCCCGCACCGGCCGGCTCGCGCTCGAAAGCGTGCAGGAGCGCGATTTCAGCCACGAAAAGGAGACCCAGGCCGGCGTGCGCCAGAGCCCAGCTCCGTTCGCGCGGCGCGGGAGTGCCCGCCCGGCGTGGTGCAACGACCCGCGCGATGAAGAACGCCAATGCCGTGACCGCGACGACGATGCCGGTCGGCTTGACGAGGAGTGCCGCCGTGGACGCGATCAAGGATGCGCCCCAACGGCGCTCGGCGAGGGCCGTGATCCCGCACGCCGCGGACGCGACGAGGGGCATCTCGAGGCCGATCTGGCACGCGAGTGCCTGCGTGCCGGGCTGCGCGAGGAACGCGGCTGTCGCAAGCCAGGCGACCGATCGACCGTATGGTCGCGCGAGTCGAAACAGCGCGCCACAGGCGATCGCCGTGCACGCGAACGTCAAGAGGTGGAGGATCGCGAACCGCGACGGCGCATCCAAGCTCGCGCGCTGGAGCAGCGCCACGAAAGGCGGCACCACGCTGAAGGGATACACGCACGCGCCGCCGTCGATGTAGCGCGGCTCTTCACGTAGCAGTCGGAGCGGATCGAAACCGTTCCGCGCTTGCCAGTCGGCTTGCGGGAAGAGTCCGAGAAGCGCGTCCCAGTAAGGCGGGTCGAAGAGGACCGCGCCACGCAGGATCAAGAGCAGGGCGAACGCCGCGATTGCGACCGCCGCGGTCTCGCGCCCGATGGACGGCGCCCGGCTCGGCGTGGGGCGGATCGGGCTCATCCAGCGCGGAGACTACCCGCGCAGCGTGCTCCGGCATGCCGCGTGATAGGAGATCCGCGCACGACTGCGCGCCCTCGCGCCCGTTGCCGCGGCCCGTTTCCCCGCCCGTGATCCCTGAGCGCCAGCGCACGGTGAGCGAGCGGAACCGAGTGGCCGAACGAGCGCTGGAGCCGCAGTCGAACGATCCGATGCGGAGACCTTCCACGATGCGTGTGCTCGCCCTTTCGCTCCTCGCCTGTGCGACTCTCGAGGCCGCCGCGTTCGCCCGACACGGCGGAATCTTCGTGCCGCCGACGTCGAACCCGGGGCCGGGTGACACGGTGCCGCCCGGCACGGGCTCTCCCCCCGGACCGACGGGACCGGGCCCATCCGCGCCGACCGGCCCGTCGGCGCCGAGCGGTCCGGGACCTGCCGTGAGGCCTTTCTCGGGGCCGGGAGGTGCACCACCGCCCGCCTCCGTCCCGACCGGTGTGCGCCCCGGTAGCGTGCCGATCCCGACCGGCGGCGCGGCGACTTTGGAGGCGACGAGTTGGGAGTTCTGGTGGGCGCACAACCGCCACGCTTACCTCGACCTCAAAGGGCGGGTGGAATCGCGCGCGCCGACGACGCTGGGCGCGGCAGTCTCCGCGGACGAGCGGATGGCGCGCGGACTCGATGCGTTGACCCAAGCACTCGGCCGCGAGAAACAACGCGATCTCGTGTCGAGCTTGCTCATCGCGATGGCGCGGTCGGCGGACGACGGCGCGGCGACGCGTGCGAGCGAGTTGGCGCGAGCGGTGCAACCGTTCCTCGCGAACCCGGATCAAGAGATCGGCGAGACGGCCGCAGCGTCGCTCGGGATCCTGCGCAACATCGGCGGGCTGACGGGGCTCGCGCACTTGCTGCACGATGACGACGAGGGGCGCAAGCTCGCCGGAGGACGCGTGTCGACGCGCACGCGCGCGTTCGCGGCGTACGGTTTGGCGGTCGCGGCTGCGCGCACCGAGCGGCAGGAAGTGCCTGAGTTCGTCGCTCATCACATCGCGCGTGCGCTCGAGGACTCGCGGCGAACGGCATCCTCCGATCTGCAAGCGGCGTGCGTGATCGCGCTCGGCATCGTGCCGATGGGCGCGGACGAAGGCCGGGTTTCGCTACGGACGCGCGGTCCAGCCGCCGCGACCATGTTCGAGCCGCGATCGCGCGCTGCACAGGCGGCACTGCTCCTACGCGTGCTCGCCGACGACGAACGCCCCGCGATCGCGCGCGCACATGCGCCGGACGCGTTGGCGCGGTTGGGCGAGGATGCACCGACGGAACTGCGCGCCGAGATCGCGCGCGAGTTGGGGCTGGTCCTCGACCGACAGCAACGCGAGGACGACGGCGTCGTGCGCGGCGCCATCATCGGGCTCGGTCGGCTCGCCGACTGCGATGCGGACGCGGCGGACGTTGCGATGCGGGCCACGCTGAAGCGCGCGCTCGACGCTCGGGATGCGCATGCACGACTCTTCGCACTCGTGTCGCTGGCGCAAGTCGCGGGCCGTGCGGGATCGTCCGACGATCCGTCCGCGGTGCAGTCCGAAGTGCAAACGATGCTCATGGACCGGCTCGTGCGCGGCAAGAGTCGCGAACGCTCGTGGGCCGCGATCTCGCTCGGCATCCTCGAGCGCGGGCGCGCATCCACGGGCCAGAAGGGCTCGGGTCCCGTGCGTTCCGCGCTGCGCCGCGCGCTCCACGATGCCGGCGCGGTCGACCAAGCGGCCGCGATCGCGATCGGCATCGGCCTCACGGGCGACAAGGGCGCGATCAAGGACCTCTTGAAGAAGCTGGCCGACGTCAGCGACCCGACCGCGCGCGGACACATGGCCATGGCCCTCGGTCTCGTGGGTGCGGAGGAGGCCTCGTCACCGCTGCGCGCGATCCTCGCGAAAGCGCGTTTCCAGCCTGAATTGCTGCGTGAAACGGCGATTGCCCTGGCGCTGATCGGTGATGCCGACATCGAGACGACGCTCATCGCCGAGCTCGCGAACGCGCGCAGTCTGTCCTCGCAGGCCGGCTTGGCGCGAGCGATCGGGTTCGCGGGATCGCTCTCGAGCGCCGAGCCGCTGGCGAAGATGCTGGCCGACTCGTCGTTGACTGCGGGAGCCCGCGCGTTCTCCGCCGTCGCGCTCGGCATGGTGCTCGATCGCGAGCGGACGCCGTGGAATGCGTTCCTGTCGATCGGCGTGAACTATCCCTCGGCGCCGGCGAGTCTCACGGACGGGCAGGCGGGGATTCTCGACATCCTCTGAGGTCGGGGCACGCAGCGGGAACAGTCGGCGTCGGTGATTCGTTCGCGCCCCGCGGCGATCGGGGTAGGCTCAGGCACCCATGAAGATCGCCCTGATCCACGCGCAACCGGGCGCAAACGCGTCGACGGACGAGCACGCACGCCGCGTGGCGGCCCACCTCGTGGCGCGAAAGGACTCCGTGACGTGCGTCACGAACGAGAAGTGCCAGCCGCTCGCGGCAGGCGTCCTGATGGAGACGCTGAAGCCCTTCTCGCTCTCCGCGTCCGGCCGCGCGAAAGCGTTCGATTCCGCGGCGGAAACCTGGTGCGCGAAGCAGAAGTTCGACGTCGTGTACTCGCTCGGCCGCACGTCGAAAGCGGACGTCTTGATGCTCTGCGAGGGCGTGCGCGAGACGCGCCTCGAGCTCGCGAAGGAGTCAACGCTCGCGAAGTCCTCCGAGGAGAAGGCCGCGCTCGAAATCGAGGCGCGCGGGATGTCGCGCGAACGCTCGACGTTCGTGGCGGTGCCTTCCGAGCTCGTCGGCAAGGACGCGATGAAGCGGCATCACGTGCTACCGGAGTCGATCCGCCTCGTTCGGCCGGGCGTGGACCTCGACCTTTTTTCCCCCACGCGGCGTGAGCAGGAAAGCGCGGCGGCACGCCAGGCGCTCGGGCTCGATGCGAGTGCCTTCGTGGTCGCGTTCGTGGCCGACGATTGGCACGTGAACGGCTTCGATCGCTTGTTCAAGGTCTGGGACGCCGTGTCCGCGAGCCGCGCGAGCGCGCAACTCGTGGTCGCGGGAACAGACCCCGATCGCGGGAGCCACGAGAAACTGGTCGCCGCGTCCCGCTGCAAGGATTCGGTGCGTTTCGTGCCCATGCCGACGGAGCTCGCGCGGATCCTCCACACGGCGGACCTGTTCGTCCTGCCCACGCGCTACGACGCATTCTCGCGCGCTGGACTCGCGGCGATGGCGTGCGGATTGCCGGTGGTGACGACAGCGACGAACGGCCTAGCGGAGCTCGTCGACGAGGACGTGAACGGAGTCGCGTTGTTCGGTGACGACGTGCGGCAGACGCTCTACCAGCAGCTCTTGTCGTGGACGAAACCCGAGCGCGCACGGTCGGCTCGCGAGGCTTCGCGGTCGGCGGCAGAACGATGTCCGGCGGAATCGGAGGGACGTGACACGGCTCGCGTGCTCGACGAGGTCGCGAACTTGCGGACGTGAGCGGCCGTGAAGTGACCCGTCGGAGGATCCGAGGTTTTTGATTCGGCACAGATTCGAGTCCATGGGTTGTTCGGCTCTCGGCGGTGAACCGAGGGATCTAGCTCACCGCTCAGCTCGATGTCATGTGCAGTGCTGGATGGGCGCTCGACGGCCTCGAACATGTGTCCGACGCAGGAGCGGCAAACGCCGGCGTGGCGTCGAACCGGTGCCCCACGCCCGGCGCGATCCGACTCCCGCCCTCAGCCGAACCACCGCCGCGCGAAGGCCCGCAGCGTCACGTTCGGATCGATTCCCGACTGGCCGGCGGGCACGCCGTTGACGAGACCACCGACGGCGTAGATCCCGAACGCGATGCCGCCCATCGCCAGGTAGCCGATCGCGATTCCGCCCCACGCGAGCGCGCCGACGGCGATCCCGCCCCAAGCGAACCCACCCGCCGCGATGCCGCCGAAACTCACGAGGCCCACGCAGATCCCTCCGAACGCGAACCCGCCGACGGCGATGCCGCCGAAGGCGAGTAAACCGTAGGCGCGATCTCCGCTCGCGATCCAACCACGGGCTGTGCGCTTCTTGGTGTTCGGAATGCGGCGACCGAGGTGCATGTGCACGAGTGGGAACCCGAGCAATTGCGCGCGCGTCCGGTACTCCGCGGCGTGCCCCATGCGCGCGGCGCGCCACGCGCGGCGAAAACGCGCCCATTCTCCGCCTCGACGACCCGCGGCGTTCGGCACGCCGCCGGTCGCGAGCTGATCCAAGTCGTGCGCGAGATCGAACGCGAGCGCGTAACGCTCGCCCGGTTCCTTCGCCATCGCGACCTCGACCACCGCGTCGACGTCGCGCGACACGCGCGGAACGTGCTTCGACAACGGCTCGGGATTGTGCGCGCGAATCGCGTCGAGAACCGCGAACGTGTTCGTGCCCTCGAAAGGACGTCGGCCCGCGATGCCTTCGTAGAGCGTGACACCGAAGCTGTACACGTCCGTGCGCCGATCCACGGGCGACGTCGCGAGCATCGCTTGCTCGGGCGACATGTAGTACGGCGTGCCGACCGGCTCGCCCGACATGGACAGAGCCGGATCGCCGTCGCCCTTCGCGAGGCCGAAGTCGGCGATCAGCGCACGACCGTCCTTGTGCACGAGGATGTTCGACGGCTTGACGTCGCGGTGCACGAGTCCGATCTCGTGCGCGACACCGACGGCGCGGGCGACAGGCGCGAGCAACCTCGCGAGCGCTTGCGGATACGTGAGGTTCGCGAACGGCGTGGTCGAGATCCCCGAACTCGCGCACAAGAGATCCGGGGTCCATTTCGACGGATCCGGCTCGACGCGCGCCATCTCGACGAAGACCTGCGCAAGATTGCGCCCTTCGACGAACTCCATGGCGATCCAGTGCCAACCATCGGTCTGGCCGACGGCGTGCACGTTCACGATGTGCGGATGCTGCAAGCGCGCGATCGCAAGTGCTTCGCGTTGGAAACGCTCGACGTGGCCGCGTTCGACCGCGAGGCCGGGGCGCAGCACTTTGAGCGCGACCGAGCGCCGCAAGTCGATTTGCGTCGCTTGGAAAACGATCGCCATCCCTCCGCGACCGATCTCGCGCACGAGTTGATACGCGCCGAGCTTCACACCCGGGACGAGCACGCGGCTCGCGCGCGGCGCGCTGACCGTCCCGGCGCGGATCATGTCGAGCGAGCGGCGCAGAGCGGCTCGCAAGTCGGACGGCACGCGCTCCAGGAAAGGTTCCACGGCTGGATCGCCGCCCGACACGATCCGGTCCTGATACTCGGCCACCGCGCGGTCGAGCAGGTCGTCGAGCTTCGGCGTCGTCGCGGTTTCGTGATTGTCCATGCGGGATCCAGCGTGAGCGCGCGGCTCACTCACCGCGCGATTCTCGAACTTTCTACGGCGTCGGTTCGCCGCCCAACTCCGCGCCCCAGGCCTCCAGTGCGCGGCGGTAGAGCGAGTGCACGGCGACCTCCGACCGACCCATCCGGCGCGCGCATTCCAGAGCGGTCAGGCCCTGGAACTGCCGCAATCCGAGCACGCGCCGGTGCTCGGCCGTGAGGCGCAAGTACGCGGCGACGAGGTCCTGGGACAGCTCGCGGCCTGCTGCGCGCGTGCCGGGACCGGGGGCGTGCGCGGCGATTCGACTCACGAACGACGATCCGCCGCTGGACGATCCCGCGAGCGGTGCCGCGGAACGATCCCCTTCGCGCTTCGCGGCGCGCAGGGAGCGCGCCGCGTCGATCACCACGTGGCGTGCGAGGAGGGCCAGGTGCCGATCCAGCGCCGCATCGTCCGCGGGCAGCCGCGCGGGGTCGTTCAGCGCGCGCACGAAGGTCTCCTGCACGAAGTCGTCGACTTCGAACCGCGCGCGCAGCGAGCGACCCGTGAGGCTCGCCACGAGGAGGCGCAGTTTCCCGGCACGCGCGGCGAGCCGGGATGTCAGATCGGGGGATGTCGAGCCGACGGGATCGGGCATCGCGAGCGCATACTACGCGCCTCGCGGTGGGAACGAACCTTGCAGGCGAGGTTCGCGGGCACTACCAAGCGTAGACCCCATGATGTTCACACTGTTCGCCCTGCTCGCGCTCGCTGCCCTCCTAGGCCTCAGCTGGGGCCCGGGAATGCACCTCGAATACGCCGAGCGCGTGCACCGGCGTCGCCGCGAATTGCTCCCGCTCGACGTCGCGAAGCTGATCGACCAGGAGCGGGCGGCGTACGACTACGGCAACCTCGCGGCCGACATCATCAACTTCAAGGCGTTCGGCGGCGCCTACAGTCACTGCCACCGTTGGAAGATCGTGGAGGAGATGCGCGACCTCGCGGGCTCCCCGCGCCAGGAGGCCTTCATCCACGGCTACCTGTCGCACCTCGCCGCGGACACGATCGCGCACAATCACTTCGTCCCCTATCACCTCGCACGGTACGCGCGCACGAAGGGGCTCGGGCATCTCTACTGGGAGCTCAACGCGGATCGCTTCGTGCCCGAATCGCGGTGGGCGCGCGTAGGAACCTTGAAGAATCAGGGCGCTTTGGACGAGCTCGACGATCTGGTCAATCGCACCGTGCCGAAGAAGGCGCTCTCGATGACCACGAACAAGATCATCTTCAACCACGTGCTGCTCGTGTCCGAACGCGACCGGTGGCGCGGCGCGATGACGCGCATCCACCCGATGTCGCGGGTGACGCTCGAGAAGGGCTTTCTGGCGATGTTCCAGACGGCGGCAGTGGATCGCATCCGACTCGCGCTGCATCCGCGGGGGTTTCGCGAGATCCAGCGCGTCGACGCGAACGGCGCGGAAGCACAGAAGGCGGCGATGAAGGTGCGAACAGGCGTATTGCAGCGCCTCGTTCCGCGGCAAATCCGCGCCGAGCGAGCCGAGGCGAGCGCGCTCGGGTTCCTCGAGGGCATGCAGTCTCCGCCGCCGGGTTGAGATCCCGCAGGGCCGGGCGCGGACGCTGTCGCGGAGTCGCGACCACTCTGGATGGGGCGGGTGGTGAGTTCACGGACTCTCGGGTCGACTCGACGTTCGAGGTGCGCGACGCCGTACCCAGCCGCGCGGTTGCGGACTGGGGTGCACGGTTCCTGACGCCCGGTGCAGTGCATGGACGAAGGAATGTGTGCCGAATCGAGAGGCGGATCGAGAGATCGTTCGTCGAGAGGCAGCTGGGATCCGCCTCGGAGTCGTGACGATCGACTCCAACTCGGCGTGGCACGATTCGTGATCCTCCGTTCGACGCGACGGGCCGGGAGCGTTCGTGGGGCCGCGAAGAGCTCGCGTCGCGACCGGCACGGGCGGCGAGCCGAGCCCCTGTGGTGCGCAGGCTCGGACGCACTCCGTCCGCTGGGCAAAGGGGTCTGTGCCGGATCATCCCGGGCATCGGTCGGCTGCGCGTGAAGTCGGATTCGGAGGCGCAACGGTCGGCGCCTGCATGCAGTGATTCGAGATCCAGTCAGCGCGGAACTCGACGGACGATGAGCGTCGAACTGCGATCACGCGGACCCGCGCAGGGAACCTCGCACGCGATCGTTCCGTCGCCCGACCACACGAG
>CAZKIY010000005.1:0-20796 GCA_964552875.1 uncultured Planctomycetaceae bacterium | reverse complement strand
GTGCACGAGGTGCACGAGGTGCACGAGGTGCACGAGGTGCACGAGGTGCACGAGGTGCACGAGGGGCGCGAACGGCAGCGTGACGCGTTCGGTGTGGGACTTGGCGCCGACGCATGGCGTGCGAAGAGCTCACGCGCTCGAGGCAGACGCGGAGTGGCGCAACCAGGTTCTGAGAGCCCGCTGACAGGGTCATTTCACGGGTACTCCGCGCGCGTCAGGCAACGTGATTCGTGATTCGCGTTCCTGTGCAGTGCTCGCTTCGATCTGTGCCGAATCAATCGCACTCAATCGCACTCAATCGCACTCAATCGCACTCAATCGCACTCGATCGCACTCACTCGCACTCGCACTCGCACTCGATCGCACTCGATCGCACTCGATACCGACACACTTCGTGCTTGTTTTTCCGAGAAATACTGCGACTCCAATCTTTGCCGAACGTTGAAGGAATAGAGGCCATCGATGACGGCGACGATGACGATGACGATGACGAACGTGACGATGACGAAGTCGAAAAAGGTGAAGGCGACGGAGGCGAAGTCGAACTCGGACTCGACACAACTCACTCTCTTCCGCCGCGGCGGAAAGCGGCGAGGCGCGGGTCGCAAGCCCACAGGCGACCGTTCTCTCGTGCCGCACTCAGGCAGGCCAGCGTTGACGCCGCGCGATCCCGTCCTCGTCACGACGCGCCTGATGCCGGGGCTACCGAACCTGCGGCGCGAACGCACACTCATGACGTTGCGCGGCGCACTCTCGGCCGGCTCGGACCGCTTCGGGTTCCGCCTCGTCGAGTTCTCCATCCAATCGAATCACCTGCACTTCATCGTCGAGGCCGATGACGCACGCGCGATCTCTCGCGGCATGCAAGGTCTGCTCGTGCGGGTCGCGAAGGCGCTCAACCGCGAATGGGATCGTCACGGCAAGGTCCTCGCGGATCGCTATCACGCGCGGATCCTGCGCACGCCCCGCGAAGTGCGCAACGCGCTCGTCTACGTGCTGCAGAACGCGCGCAAGCACGGCGCGCGCATCCTCGGCATCGACGCGTTCTCGTCGGGCGTGTGGTTCGAGGGTTGGAGCGACCGCGTCGCGCGGGCTGCGCGGCCGATCGCGTCGGCGGGCTCGTGGCTGCTCAAGACGGGCTGGCTCCGCGGAGGGCGCTTGTCGACGCACGAGGAGCCGGCTGCTGGAAGCGGCCAGGGCTCGAGGCGCGGCTCGGCACGCGGGCGAAACGAGCACGCAGGGTCTCGAGGCGCCGACGGCGGTCCGTTCGGTCCGTTTCCCGGCATTTTTCCGCCAGCGATCGACCGGGAGGCGACGTGAACATCCGGCTGGCCATTCGATCGAGGTTCCACGCGCGAGGATCCGCTCGCAGCCGGATCCGGAGCGGTCTCCGCCAAGTCGGCGATCCCATCGAAGGTCCGCCGCGAATGGACATCGCGACGTGCGGCGTTCGCGGGGTCTTGGAGCAGGAGTGCCCTGGCCGACACACCGGTTTGCCGCGGTTCGGTCCAACACCCGTTGCGCCGGCGTTCGACGGGCCCTCCCCGTGGGTTTCGTACTCGAGTCTCGTCACGAGCTCTGAAGGCGCATGATGCCCTCACAGGACGTGAGCGCGCGCTGGCGCCCCCGACCCAAGGATCGCGTGGCGCGGGGATCGGATAAGTATGGCCCTCCGAGCCCGGTGCGGATGTCGCACGCGTTCGCGCCGCAGAGGGGCGTCACTCGATGCTGAGCCCCGTACGATCGATTCCTTCGCGCGCTCTCCGCCCGGTCCGCGCGTCGATCAACCACCGCGCGTGTCGGGCGGCTTCGCGCCGGCACGCCACACGACGCGGCCGTTGATCACGGTCATGCGCACGTGATCCTGGAGCAAGTCCTTCGGATCGCACGTGGTCGGATCGACACCCAGCACCGTGAGATCGCACGCGTAGCCCGGCAACAGACGGCCGCGACGATCGTCTTGCCGCGCGGCCCATGCGGCCCCGCTCGTGAATCCAGCCAGCGCCGCGGCACCATCGAGGCGTTGCTCGGGGAGCAACACGTCCTCGGGCTTCCCACCCGCCTTCGTGCGCGTCCGCGCCGCGAAGAGGCCTTCGAGCGGCTCGGGCTTCTCGACCGGGAAATCGCTGCCGAATGCCAAGCGACCCAGTTCGGGAGCCAGCGCGCGCCACGCGTACGCACCCCGCGTGCGCTCGGGCCCGAGGCGCTCGTCGACCCAAGCCATGTCGCTCGTCGCGTGGGTCGGCTGCATCGACGGGACGACGCCGAGCGCCGGAAAACGCGGCCAATCCTTGGGCGCGACGACTTGCGCGTGCTCGATACGCGGACGCAGGTCGCGGAAACCCGGCACTGCGATCGAGAGACGCTCGAAAGCGTCGAGCACCACGCGGTTCGCGCGGTCTCCGATCGCGTGCACGGCGGGTTGCATGCCGGCACGCGTCACGAGCGCGAGACGCGTCGCGAGTTCCTCTTCGGTGAGCAGCAAGAGCCCCTTGTCCTCGAGCGAGTCCGAATACGGCTCGAGCAATGCCGCGCCGCGCGAACCGAGGGCTCCGTCGGCGTAGAGCTTGACGCCCGGCACGGACAACATGTCGCGCGGATCCGGCGGCATCGGGAAGCCGACGAGCGACTTCTTGTCGAGCACCACCATGCCGTCGAGGTACGCGACGACGCGCAACTTCAAGAGCCCGCGCGCGCGCAGATCCTGCAGGAGCGCGAGCATCGCTCGTGACGTGCCCATGTCGTGCACGCACGTGAGCCCGACTGCGACCAACCTCTCCTGCGCGACGAGAAACCGTTTCTCGAGCAGCGCGGCGTTGGACTTCGGGATCACCGCCTCGACGAGCGCTGTCGCCGCGTCGAGCAAGACTCCGGTGGCGCGATCTTGTTCGTCCAAAAAGATCCGTCCGCCCTGAACGGTTCGATCGGGATCGACTTCACCGTCGAGACCGGCCAAGACGAGCGCGGCTTCGTTCACCAGCGCTGCGTGTCCATCGACGCGCTCGAGGAACACCGGGTGTTTGGGCGTCGCGTTCGAGAGCAGCAGGTGGTGCGGGAACTCGCCGCCTTCCCACAGGTTCTGGTCCCAACCGCGCCCGCGGACCCAAGTGCCCTCGGGAACCTTCGAGGCCGCTGCCGCGACGCGTTCGATCAACTCCGCGTAGCTCGCGATCCCGGCCAGGTCGAGCTGTTCGAGCGACGCGCCGTATCCCTCGAGGTGACCGTGCGCGTCCTGCAGACCGGGCACGATGCACGCGCCGCGGAGGTCGACGCGCACCGCGCCGGCCGCGTCGGGACGTTGCGACAGTTCCGCGAGAGTGCCGGTCGCCACGACGAGTCCGTCGCGCTCGAGCAGGGCCTCGGTCGCGGTCCCGCGCCCGTCGTTCAGGACGAACCGGCCGCCGTGGTAGAGCGTGGCGTCGGACGCGTGGACCGACGAGGCGAGAAAAGCGACGCCCAGGGCTACGAGGAAGAAGTTTCGGATCACGATGTGGATGCTCGGCAGCGTAATTCGATCCATCGGCCCAGGCGGGGAAGCCGCTGAAGGATCGGAAGTGTTTTCGCATACGCCGCTACACTTCCGCGATGACCAGCCTGGACAACCGCCGCGCGATCGTCACCGGTGCATCTTCGGGTATCGGCGCGGCCGCCGCGATCGCGCTTTCCGCGGCGGGGGCCGAGGTCGCGCTCGTCGGCCGCGACCGCGCGCGCCTCGACGCGGTCGCAGCGCGCTGCCCGCGCTCGAGGGTCATCGTCCTCGACGTGCGCGATGCAGCCCGCGTGCGCGAGGAACTCGGACGGATAGGCGCCGATCTCGTCGTGAACAACGCCGGACTCGCGCTGGGCGCGGACAAGTTGCCCGACGGAGATCCCTCGGAGTGGGCGACCGTCATCGACACGAACTTGAAAGGCGTGCTGCACGTGCTGTCCGCCACGTTGCCCGCGATGAAGACGGCCGGACGGGGCGATCACGTGCTCCTCGGCAGCGTCGCGGGAAGACAGGTTTATCCCGGCGGAAACGTGTATTGCGCCACGAAACACGCCGTCCGCGCGCTGTACGAAGCGCAGCGGCTCGACCTCGCCGGATCCGGCGTTCGCGTCTCGACGGTGGATCCAGGAATGGTCGAGACCGGCTTCAGCGGGGTGCGTTTCCGCGGCGACACGGAGCGCGCGAAGGCCGTGTACCAGGGCATGACGCCCTTGTCCCCGGAGGATGTCGCCGACGCGATCCTGTGGATCGTGACGCGACCGCGGCACGTCAACGTCGGTGAGGTCGTGCTGTGGCCGACCGACCAGGCCAGCACGACGATCGTCCAGCGACGTTGAAGAATCCCGCCTCGGCGCGTCGAAAAGAAACGACGTGTCGGAACGATTCGACTCCCCTCTTTCGCGCCCCGGAACCGTCCTCATCTGCGACGACGACGGTTCGGCCAAGGATCTAGCGCGACTCCTCCAGGAAGCCGGCCACAAGGCCGAGGCCGTGTCGGGCGGTTCGCGGCTCGCACGCGCGCTCCGTGCCGGCGGCACCGACGTCCTCTTGTGCGACGCGGAGGCTGCCGGACTCGACATCGCGAACGAACTGAAGCGCCTCGACACTCCGCCCGCGTGGATCGAGCTCGCCGGGTTCGGTTCCATCGAGGACGCGGTCCTCACGGTCCGACGTGGCGCCGCCGAATGCTTGCAGAAGCCGTGCGAGCCCGAAGAAGTCCTCCTCGCCGTCGCGCGCGCGCTCGAGGCTCGCGACCTGCGCAGCGAGAACCGCCGCTTGCGCGAGGATCTCGCGGGCCGCACGGAGCTCTTCGGCATCTCGACACGTGATCCGCGGATGCGACAAGTGCTCGCCACGATCGAGTCGGTCGCCGACACGCGCGCGACCGTGCTCATCGAAGGCGAGAGCGGTACGGGCAAGACGATGCTCGCGCGCGCGCTGCACCAGCGCTCGGGTCGAGCGCGCGGTCCGTTCGTCGAGGTGAATTGCGGTGCGATTCCCGCCGGTTTGCTGGAGAGCGAACTCTTCGGCGCCGCGCGCGGCGCGTTCACGGGAGCGACGAAGGATCGAGCCGGTCGCTTCGAGGCCGCTCACGGCGGCACGATCTTCCTCGACGAGATCGGCACGGCGTCGCCGGAGCTCCAAGTGAAGCTGCTCCGCGTGCTGCAGGATCGCGCGTTCGAACGCGTCGGCGAGAGCGAGACGCGCACGACCGACGCACGCGTCGTCGCCGCCACGAACGTGGACTTGCGCGCCGAGGTGCGCGTGGGTCGCTTCCGCGAGGACCTCTTGTGGCGTCTCTGCGTCGTCGGCCTGGTGATCCCGCCGCTGCGCGAGCGCAAGGGAGACGTCACCGTGCTCGCCGAGCGCATCCTCGAGCGGCTCGCCGTGGAACACGGCCGTCTACGCCGTCCTCTGGCTCCGGCCGCGATGGCCGCCATCCTCGCGCACGATTTCCCGGGCAACGTGCGTGAGCTCGAGCACCGTCTGGAACGCGCAGTCCTCTTGGCGCGCGGTGAGGCCATCGAGCCCGGGGACCTGGGCGACGACATGGCGACGATCGCTCCAGCCGCGTCCGTTCCGAGCGTCGGTTTCGAACCGGGAAAGACCCTGCGCGAACTCCTCGATGCTCCGGAGCGAGAGATCCTGCGCCAAGCGCTCGCGCACTGCGCCGGATCGCGCAAAGAGGCCGCGAACTCGCTCGGCATCGACCGCACGACCCTGTTCAACAAGATGCGGCGTCTGGGTCTGATGGCGTTCCCCACGCGGCCCGAGTAGAACCCTTCGTCCACACGTCATGCGCTGGCCCACTTGGACGCTCCTCATCGCCGCTCTGGCGCTCCTCGCGATCGTCGGCGCGATGGTCTCGCGCCAGTCGCAGGTGACGCCCGAGGAATTCCTCGCGGCCGTCGAGAAGCGCATCGAGGACGGGCGCTACGACCGCGAACAGACTCTGCAGAACCTCGACCAGGTCCTCGCACGCGCGCGCGAGGCCGGAGATCCGGATCTCGAAACGCGTGTGCTCTTGCGTCGCGGACGCCTGCTCATGGACCTGGGCGCGTTCGATCGCGCGCGCACCGACCTGTTCGCGGTCGCCGAGAAGCGTCCCGAGGATCGCGATGTCGAGTCCGACTTGATCGATCTCGACACGCGCGCCGGGGATTTCGCGGCCGCCGAGGTGCGCGTTCGACGAGGTCTCGAGCACGAACCGGATTCCTTGATGGCCTGGACTCGGTTGGGTCGCCTGCATCGACTCGCAGCCGAACGCAGCGAGGCCACGGCGACGGAGTTGGTCGCGCGGCTCTTGGCTCCGGACGAACTCAGCGAGGCGCGTGAGCTGCTCGCTCGTTCCGCGGCGCTCGACGCCGAGGACCTCGAACGGCCCGCGATCGGCGAGCGACTGCGCGTCCTGCTCCGGGACGAGGAGGAGTCGCTGCAAGACATCCTGCGCGCCGCGGATCGCGCGTCCGCGGATTCGGCGAAAGCGCGCCAGGCCTACGCGCGTGCGCTTCGATGCGGCGTCGACGCCGAACCGCTGGCGGGCCTCCTCGATCTCTTCGGTCGAGCGGGACGCCGCGACCTGGCTGCCGATCTGGCCATGGCTTCGCTGCGCTTCGACGCGATGCGCACGGACGTCGTCGTCGCGCGCTCGCTCCTCGAATCGCTGGAAGAACTCGGGCGCTACCGCTTCGCCAGCGAACTCGCGCGGCAATGGTCGCTGCGACGCGTGCCGCTCGACGCGGAATTCCTCCACATGCTCGCGCGCATCGGCCTCGCAGCCGGGCGCCCCGATCTCATGGGCGATGCGGGTGATCAACTGCGTCGAGTCGGTTCCACGGACGATGCATACGCGGCGTGTTTCTTCCAGGGCATCGGACTCGTGTTGTCCGGTCAGGACGCGTACGGCCGCACGTACCTGCGTCAGTTCCTGTCCTCGACAGCTCCCGAGCCCGTGCCCGGCGCGCGCGCTCAGGCGTGGCGCGCGGTCGCGAAGGCTTCCCGCGTCTTGGGCGAACCCGAGTTCGAGCGCGAGGCGATCCAGGGTGCGATCGAACTCGAACCGGACTTCGACGGCGAGCTCCATCTGCGACTCGCGGAGCTCTTGATGGCCGCGCCGCACGGCGGATTCCGGGTCCCCGATCGTCGCTTCGCGTACGGCATGAGTCTCCTTCCAGCGCGCACGGAGGAGCTCCTCCCCCGCTGGCACGAGATCGGCCGACGCGAACTGACGTCGATCGGTTTCGATCCCGAAGTCGTGCGCACGAGCCTGCTCCAGGCGCGCATCTGGACGCCGGCCTCGGATGCGAGTCCGTACGAGCTGTTCCGCTTGGCGGAGATCCACGACGCCGCCGGCGATGGAGCGCGGGCGAAGGCACACCTCGATCGGCTCCTCGATCTCGTCCCGGGTTTCGTCCCGGCACTCGACCTCGCACTCGCGGGCGCGCGACGTCAGACGGATCGTTCGAAGCTCCTCGCGGCGGTGACCGCGCGGATCGCGGCCGCCGGTCGATCCCCGGTCACGGCCGAAATCCTGCGCGAAGTGCCGTTCGACGAGCTCGAGTCCGAGGACGTGCACGAGCTCATGCGGGCCGATCCCGAGTATTTCGGCCGCGTGGCTGCGGCAAACACGCTCGCCATCTCGGGCCGACCGCGCATCGCGCTGTCCGTGCTCGAGGGAATGGACCCCGCGACACTCGGCGACGAAGCGCGCCTGCTCGCAGCGTCGCTGGCTCTCGAGGCGGGCGAGGCCGCGCGCGCGTGGTCGATCCTGCAGCCCATGGGGCGTGCGGTGGCCGCGCTGAAGGAGTCGGCCATCCTCGGTGCCCGCGCTGCGAGTTGGAGTCGCGCACCGGATGCCGCGCGCGCAACGCTCGGCCTCCTCGCGCAGAACAAGCGACTCGGTCGAGCGACGCGCATGGCCGCGGCGCGGGTCGCCCTGCGCGCCGGAGATCACGCGAGCGCACGCATGCTCCTCGATGCGATCGACGCGCTTCCCGAGGCACGCGGTGGAGATCTGTGTCTGGAGCTCGCGATCGCGGCCCATCTCACCGGAGACTCGGCTACGGCCAGCCGTTCACTTGCGCGTGCTGAAGCGTTCGAACTGAAGGGCGCGCTCGAACGCACAGCGCTCGTGATCGCGATCCACGAGGGTCGTGTGGAGTCGTGGAAGACTTTCGCGGAGCGCGCGGAGGTCAAGACGAAGGATGCCCAGGCGATTTTCACGGCGGCACTGTTCGTTCTTCAGGGTCGCGACGCGGAGGCCCGGGCCAAGATCGCCCAGGGCTCGGCGGGCGAGGAGACGCTCGACCCTCGTTGGACGCTCCTCGCGCGTGCGCTCGACATCGAAGAAGGACTGGAAACGCAGTTCGATCCGCGACTGGGCCGCGTCGCGCCCGCCGCGATCGACGGATTCCTCGAGACACTGGCCAACGCGTCCGGTGCGAAGGCGGCGGCGGGTTGGGTGGCGCTGACGGCAACCGTCGAGGGCCACGCCGTGGCGGCCGCGGACATGCGGGTCCGCGCCGGCGTTCCCGGTGCCCTCGCGATCTGGCCCACATGGCTCCTCGCGACGCTCGATCAACGGGCCGGCGACGTCGGCGCAGCACGCCTCGGAACCGAGAGCGTCCTGCGACTCGCGCCCGACTTCGAACCCGCGTGGTCCCTGCTCGAGAATCTCGATCCCGAACTGCGTTTCGATGCTGCGGCCTACGGGCAATTCCGCGGCGATCGACTGCGCGCACTGGGACGATTCGAAGGCCGGACGATCGCGGATCGCGAGGACCGCGCGCGCTGGCATCAGTCGCGCGGCGATCACGCGGCAGCGATCGCCGAAGCCGAAACCGAGGGCGAGCCCGCGAGCGCGGAACTCTCGAGCATCGCGGCGCGGTCCCTCCTCGAACTCGGTCGCCCGCGAGCTGCCGTCGAACGGCTGGCGCGGGCGCTCCGAACGGAGCCGGGTCCGCTGGACACGGCGGGCGCGATCGGCACCTTGCTCGAGGCCATCGACCGCGCCGACACGGATCCGGAAGGCCCGCTCCCGCAGGACACGACGGGCGACACCTTGCGCACACTGGCGCTGGGGCACCTCGAGGATCCGCGCCTGGTTCTCGCACTCGCGCGCATCGATCTCGGACTCGACCCGCGCAACCCGGCACTCGGCGTGCGCAAAGCGATCTCCCGCCTCGAGGCGTATCGCGGGCGGCATCGAGGCCGACCACTGGATCACGAAGTGCTCGGTTCGGCCGCGGCGTGGATCGACTTCCTCGCCCGGCTCGATCCGCAGAAGGCCATCGCGTTGGCGCGGCAGGAACTCGACCTCGCGCCCGGCTCCCTCGCGACTTGGACCGCCGCAGCGCGCGCCTTCGAATCCAACGGAGATCGCGAGGAAGCGCTCTACACGTTGAGGCTCGCGGCGCGCATCAACGAACAAGGCGAGGTGTCGCGCGAGGTCTTGAGGATCCGTTCGCGAGCGGACATGGACGCATCGGAGATCGACGGCATCGTGACCGCGATCACCGCGTTGGAAAAGAAAGCGGCGCCCGACCCGGCCCTGCGCGTGCTGGCTGCACGCAGCTTCCTGAACCTCGGTCCGCGTCTCAGCGAACAAGCACTCGAATCGGCGCGAGCTGCGAGCAACGATCCAGCGGCCACCGCCGCGGATAAACGCGCGGCCGCCATCCTCGCTGCGATCGCGCTCCTCGCACGCGGCCGTGAAGACGGACTCGGCGAGGCCGCGAGCTTGCTCCGCGAAGCGCGACCCGAGCGCCCCTCGCGCATGGAGGCGGATTTCCTCGAGGCGTTGCGCGGACTCGCGCGGGTCCAAGCCAAGCCCTGACGCCGGCGACGTGAACCGTCGCTCCTACCCGATGTCGTGACCGCGCTCGCGCAGGGCCTCGGCCATCGTCCCGAAACGGAAGCGGCCCAGAAGCGCCTCGAGTCGCGGCAGAGTCCGATTCAAGTTCAGGTAGTGGCGGAAGCGCGCGAACCGCGCCACGTCCACACGCGGCTGATCCGGGTCGAGTTCCCACGGATGCAGGTAGAGAGCAGCCGGACGTCCGTCCTTCTCGAGGGACGCCAAGGCGTTGCTCGTCGCCCACAGCGGTAGGAGTCGGAAGTAGCCGCCGCCGCCGACGGGCCAGTTGCGACCGAGCGCGCGCCACGTGGCGACGGGGAACTCGAGAATGCTCCCACCGGCCGCTTCGACGCGCGAGATGCCGGGATCGAAGTCCGGGACCCCGTAGGTCGGGTGCGAGACGGGGTGCACGCTCGAGTCGTAGCGATAGCCGCGCTCGACGAGTACGTCGAAAGCCCACCACGTCGAGCGAGAGAGCGAGAACGTGGAAGCGCGGAAGCCGATGGGCCTTGGAGCGCCGGCTGCGATGAGCGCACGCTCGGTGCGCGCGAGATCCTCGACGAACCGTTCGCGTCCGAGATCCGCGAGGAACAGGTGTTCGTACCCGTGACTCGCGATCTCGTGACCCGCGTCGAGGCACCGACGCACGAGATGCGGGTGTCGCTCGGCCACCCAACCCAGCCAGAAGAACGTCGCACGCGCGTGGCGGCGATCGAGGAGGGACAGGATGCGATCCATTCCGACGTCGAGGCGCGAGGGCACGCCGTCCCAGCCGTCGCGCTCGAAGGCCGACCTGAAGTTCGCGACCTGGAAGTACTCCTCGACGTCGAAGGAGAGCGCGTGCAGGACGCCGGTCGTCGTCGTGGTCGGCATGGAGCTCTTCACGCGAGATCATCGGCTGCGGCGTGACGCCGACGCCAATGTTCCAGGACGAGTAGGCTCCACAGGAGGTTCGAGCGGTCGTGCGCGCCGCTCTGATGCGCGGAATTGCACTCGCGCAGGCGCGCGCGGTCGAACCAGCGCTCGGGGAGGGTCTCGATCGCCTCGGTGACCGCCGGAGCGAGCGGACCGCGCAACCAGGCACGCAGCGGCACGTCGAAGCCCATCTTGCGCCCGTCGAGGACGTCCGCAGGGATCCGCGACCGCAACGCCTCGCGGAAGGCGTGTTTTCCGCGGCCTCCGCGCACTTTTTCGCGCGTGGGCAGGTTCACGAACCGCTCGACGAAGCGATGGTCGAGGAACGGTGGACGGACCTCGAGGGACGCGGCCATCGACGCACGGTCGCCTTTGACCAGGATCTGGTCGGGCAGGAAGTGGAAGTGATCGGCGTACTGCGCGCGGTAGAGCGCGTCGCCCGACCGCGGTCGTGCGTACAGACCCGCGAACGCGTCGAACGGATCGTGCGCTCGGAGCGAGTCGGCCAGCTCGGGGTGGAGCAGTTGCAGCGCATCGCCACGGTCGAGCTGCGTGAGGCTCGCGAAGTACGCGCGCGCCGGATCGCGACCCAGGTTTTGCAGCGTGCTCTTCGCGCGCACGGAGCGCGGTGCCCAGTCGAGCTTCGGGTAGTGGCGACCGACGAACGCTGCGGCCCGCGTTCCACTACGTCCGAGGATCGACCGTGCGCGGTTCTCGGCGACGTCGAAGACGTAGCGTCGATAGCCGGCGAACACTTCGTCACCGCCGTCGCCCGAAAGCGCGACCGTGACGTGCTCGCGCGCCATCTTCGAGACCAGATAGGTCGGCACGGTCGAAGGGTCGGCGAGCGGCTCGTCGTAGAACCAGGGCAGGACGTCCAGTGCGATCCGCGGGTCGGGGTCGAGCACGCGTGTGTGGTGCGTCGCTCCGAGTCGAGTCGCCGTCGCGCGTGCGCGATCGAGTTCGTCGAACTCCTTCTCGCGGAAACCGACCGAGCAGAACACGAGTTCGCGCGCGGAGCCGTCCGAGGCCGGCAGTCGCGCCATCGCGTCGGCGACGGCGGTGCTGTCGATGCCGCCCGAGAGGAACGCACCGAGCGGCACGTCCGAGACCAAGTGGTCGCGCACGACGCGATCCACCCATTCGAGGATTTCGTCGGGCGCCGCGGGCTCGCGCTCTCCATCCAGCGGCAGATCCCAATAGCGCCGGATGCGGGGAGCCTCGCCCGGAGTCCAGGTCAAGGTCGTCGCTTGGGGCAACCTCTCGACGCCTTCCCAGGCCGATTCCGGCCCGGAAACGTAGCCTTGCACGAGATAGTCGAGCAGTCGTTTCGCGCGCATGCGTCGCGGCAGGAGTCCGCTCGCGAGCAGCGCCTTGCACTCGCTGCCGAAGACGAGTCCCGACTCGGTTAGCGCCCAATAGAGCGGCTTGATGCCGAGTCGATCGCGCCCGAGCAAGAGCTTCGGTCGCAAACGGTCCCGAGTATCGAGGATGGCGAACGCGAACATGCCGACCAAGTGCTCTGCGACGCGTTCGCCGTGCTCTTGGTAGAGGTGCACGATCGTCTCGACATCGGACCCCGTGCGGAAGCGATGGCCGCGTGCGAGCAACCCTTCGCGAAGCTCGACGAAGTTGTAGATCTCGCCGTTGCAGACGACCGCGATGTCTTCGTCCTCGTCGAGGATCGGCTGGTGTCCGCCCTCGACGTCGATGATCGACAAGCGACGGAATCCGAGGCCGGCGCCGGCCTTCACGAAGATCCCCTCGTCGTCGGGACCGCGATGTTCGAGCGTCCGCGTCATGCGCCTGAGCAGCGCGGTGTCGACGACACCACGCGGATCCCCGAGCACGATGCCGGTGAAGCCGCACACGTTCCTAGAGCCCCCCGGGAGCCGGACGCCGACCGAATCCGCTCGTGGGCGCGGTGCGCGTGAAGCCGTCCTCGATGCGCGGTCCGCCGAACCCCGTGGGTCGAGCCAACACGAGCGAGCCGCGCTCGGCCGTACTGCTCACACGCTCGGGGTCTTCGGCCATCGCGTCGCGCGCGACCTTGCCGAACACGACCACGATGGCGACGTAGTGATAGAAGAGGTCGAACTGTGCGCGATTCAAGAATGTCGCGCCCACGACGAACGCGACCATGCCGGCTTCGAACATGTTCGCGTAGGAGAGGATCCAGCTCGAGTGGTAGCGCCGCTCCGCCTCGCGCCTCACGATCGCGAGATCGCGGAAGGTCAGCACGATCAGGAGCAGATACAGCATGAACGCCGGCGTGCCGCACTCGGCCCAGATCTGCAGGTAGCTGTTGTGCGCGACGCGCGTGCCCTCGGCCTTCGGATTACCGTCCGCTTCGACTCCGCGCTTCGGATCGTAGCTCGGGTATTCCTGCTGGAACTTGTTGAAGCCGACTCCGAGGAGCGGCTTCGACACGATCATGTTGCCGGCGACCTTCCAGGCCTCGATCCGACCGCGGGCGGAACCTTCGGTCTCGTACTCGGAGATCGAGGAGATCCGGTCCTTGTAGCTCGACGGAGCGGCCATCCACGCCGCGGCGCCGCACAACGCGACCAGTGCGAACCCGGCGAAGCGGTTCTTCGAGCGCCAGGCGATCGCCATCGCCATCGCCCCCATCGCGAGGAACGCGCCGCGCGAGTGACACGACACGATGGTGAGCACCATGAGCGGGATCGAAATCAGGAGCCCGCGCCGCAGGATCTGACGCTTCTCCGAAAGACCGAGGTGCAGCAGCAACGGCATGCCCATGCACAAGGCCAAGCTGAAGTCGTTGCGGTCCGAGAGCATCCCGCCGGGCCCCTGGATGATCTCCATGCTGAAGCCCGAGAGGATGAACGCGATGCCGTTCTTCACCCCGAAGAAGCCGAAGGAGAGCGCCACGACGTAGACCAGGATCCGCAAGTACTCCCGGTTCTTGACCACGCCCGTCGTGAAGAGAGCGACACCGATGATCTTGCAGTACTCGATGAAGCTCGAGAGATCTCCGGCCACGAAGAAGCGCGATGTGACGAGGCTCATCCCCACGAGCACGACGAGAGCCACCATGATCCAGCAGCGCAAGTCGGGCAGCATGAAGCGCCGTTGGCCCGATCCGAACACGAACCCCGCGATGGTCACGATCGCGACGTAGAACGACCAGCGTTCGAATCGCGCCCAACCCCACGTGAGGTCCTGCAAGCGCATGTACGCGAGCAGCGTGAACACGAGTAGGCCGATGAACGGCCGTCGGAAGCACGTCGGCAGCGTCGCGAGGATGAAACCGGCGACGAGGAGGTCGCGCACGGGCCGACCCTAGTTGAAGCGGGCCCGAAGGCCCTCGATGGCGTCACGCAGGTCTTGGGAGAGGTACTTGGCGTCGTTCGCCCAGGCCCACGTCACGAACAGGACCGCGCCCACGAACGCGATGCTGGCCACCGCCACGGCTGTGCGGCGCCCGGCGACCATGCGGAGTTCGCGGCGCGTGACGATGCGCTCCACGCTGCCGAGCACCGGAATCGCCATGACACGACCGATGTCGGCCATCGTGCGGAAGCAGTTCCGCGAGTACTCGAGTCCGACCGCGATGCCGAGTCCGATCGCGATGCCGGCGACGAGGGAGAAGCTCACGATGAGCCACGGATTGGGCTCCGTCGGCTTGCTCGGCGCAGCGACTTCCTGAGTGATCTCGAACGGGTTCGCGAGCGGCGACGACAAGAGCTCCACCTCGCGGGCCTTCGCCTGGTAAGCGCTCTCGGCGACACCCAAGTTCGCAGCATGCCGCGCGATGGCCTCTTTCCGTTCGCGGACGTCGCGATAGACGGCCTGCAGTTCGGCCACCCGACGCTGGTCTTCCTCGATGTACGCGATCACCCGTGTGCGGCGCGCCTCAGCGACGCGCAGATCGGTGGCTAGCGCGTCGATGCGGGCGCGCATCGTCTGGATGACCGGATTGGCCTGTGAACGCTGCTGGAGCTCACCCTTCGAGACCATGCGCGTGAGCTGATCGCGGCGTGAGTCGAGGCCGCGCAGCTCTTCCTGCGTGCGTTTGTAGCTCGAGTGCGGCGGCCGAATGCCCTCCAGGCGCTTCTGGGCATCGAGGATCTGGATCTCGACCTTGGCCAGTTCCTCCTCGTTGCTGAATCCGCCGACCAAGGTCTCTTCGAGATCGAGGCGCAGCGGCGTGTCGTCGAGGAGGCGCTTGACCTCATCCGCGAGCACCTTCTTCTCCTCGATCTCGGCATTCGTGCGCTCGAGCTCGGCTTCGTTCCGTCGCAGACGTTCGAAAACGGGGTCCTCGGTGCGCGCGGTGTCGGCTCCGGGAACGGGTTGCGTCGCCGAGAGCCCGTTCGCGCGCAGGACCTCCGTGAGCTCCTGTTCCTCGCGCTGGTACTGCTTCTCGATGCGCGTGCGCGAACCATTCAGCTTCTTGAGTTCGTCCTCGATCTTGCGTCGGTCGCGCTCGATGACGTCGGTGATCCAATCGTTGCGCAGCGCGCGCAGGAAGGCCGCGGCCCACTCCACGCTGACGTCCGAGTACTCGATGTTGACGAAGCTCGTCCCCTGCGTGCTCGACTGCGCGATCGTGACCTTGATGTCCTTCTGCTCGGCCTCGAGCCAATCCTCTTGCTCGGCCGGCGTCAGACTCAGGTACTCGCGCTTCTCGAGCTCCTGCGTGACCTTCTTGATGCGTTCGCGGCTCTTGATCTGGAATTGCGCGTTCGCCGCTTCCTTCGGGCTCACGGAGATGCTGACCGGTCGCAGCTCGACCTGAGTCTTCACGACGAACTTCTTCGGCACGACGACGGCGAAGAAGATGCCGATCGAGAGCACGATCACGGTGGGCAGGATGACCTGCCACTTGCGACGCGACAGGATCCCCAGGAACTCCTGGAGCTGACCTTGGGTCTCGACTTCGACGGCCACCGCTCGGAGTTCCTAGAAGATGCCGTTGTTGTTGTTGTTGCCGCCGCCGCCGTAGTACCCGCCGTTGGTCAGCGCGTTGTACGAGAAGATCGCGGAGGACAGGCTCGTCAGGACGAACTTGACCGGGAAGAGCAGCGCATCGAGGAAGTAACCGAACTCGGCCAACATGGTCGGCGGCACGTAGATGATGTCGCGCTCGTGGACGTGCACGTTGAAGGTCGAGTCGCCGCGGGTGAAAATGTCGGACACGTCGAAGTACTGGATGAACGGGTCACGCGGATCCGCGCGGATCAAGCGCACGCGACCGAGGTTGCCCGAGTCCTTCTTCGGTCCGGCCCGCATGATCGCTTCGAAGAGCGTGAGATCTCCCGGAAAGGCTTGCTCTCCGACCGCATCGACCTCTCCGAAGATGAAGTACTTCTTTCCCAGCGTGAAGATGCGCACCTTGATGTCGAGCAGGTCGTAGTACGGCGCGTACTTCTCCATGAGCAGCGCCTCGATCTGCGTGCGCGTCAGCCCCGCTACGACCACGGCGCCGAGTTCCGGCAGGATCACGGTGCCGTCGATGTCGACGGGCGCCCGCTCGATCTTGAGGTCGGCCTGGAACGGATCCTCGATCCCGATGCTGTCGCCGATCGCGACCCAGTTCTCTTCCTCGGCGTTGCCCGAGTAACGGTTCCCGAATCCGTCCGTGTTCAGGTACTGGAGGACGCGCTTGTCCGGCGTCGCATTGCAACCGGTCACCCACAGGGCGACCAGGGCGAGTACGGCGAGGTGGAGGCGGCGCGCGAGAGTCGTTTCGGGCATCGGGGATGAGGCTCTGGCGCGCGGGCCGAATGGGTCGACCACGACCCACCTGGATCGGCAGAAAAGGCTTCCGGGTTGAACGCCCCGGAGCGGCTCAGGGAGAGCCGTACTGGCGCGCGTAGTAGTCACGGTACGCACCGCTCCGAACCCGTTGCAACCATCCGGAATTCGCCCCGTACCAGCGGATGGTGAGCGGGAGGGCGTCGGCGAACGTGAAACGCGGGCTCCAGCCCAGTTCCCGGCGGATCTTCGACGCGTCGATGGCGTAGCGGCGATCGTGACCGGGACGGTCCTTGACGTAGGTGATCAGGCTCTCCGGCTTCCCGAGTTCCCGCAGGACATGGCGGACGAGGACCAGGTTCGCGAGCTCGTTGTTCCCGCCGATGTTGTAGGCCTCGCCGCTCTGGCCCTTCTCGAGCACGGCCAGGATGGCCTCGCAGTGATCGCGGACGAAGAGCCAGTCGCGCACGTACATCCCGTCACCGTAGACCGGGATCGACTTGCCCTCGGTCGCGTTGGCGATCATGAGCGGCAGGAACTTCTCCGGGAACTGGTAGGGCCCGTAGTTGTTCGAGCAGCGCGTGATGCAAGCCTGGAAGCCGTGCGTGTGGACAGCGGCGCGCACCAGCAGGTCGCTGCCCGCCTTGCTGGCCGAATAGGGCGAGTTCGGCGCGAGCGGGGTCTCCTCGGTGAAGAGGCCGGTGTCGCCCAGCGACCCGTACACCTCGTCCGTCGAGACGTGGACGAACTTCTTCACGCCGTGACGGCGACTGGCGTCGAGCAGTATCTGCGTGCCGAGCACGTTCGTGTTGACGAACGGCGCGCCCGACACGATCGAGCGATCCACGTGGCTCTCGGCGGCGAAGTGCACGACGAGCAGATCCCCGCCGATCGACTTGGCCTCTTGGAAGGCCTTCTCGACGTCCTCCGCGTTCGTGATGTCGCCCTGGACGAATCGATGCTTGTCGTTCTTGGCGACGGGCTCGAGGTTTTCGAGATTGCCGGCGTAGGTCAGCGCGTCGAGATTGACGACGCGCGCGTCCGGCCGGATTTCGGCCAGCATGTGGACGAAATTCGAGCCGATGAAGCCGGCGCCGCCGGTGACGAGGATCGTGGAGTTCATGATCGTTTTTCGAGCTCGAGGAATCGTGTCAAGGCATCGCGCCACGGCGCGAGCGGTGCGCCGCGCAGCGCGGTGAGCCGTGAACAGTCGAGGACCGAGTAACGCGGTCGCGCTGCAGGTCGCGGGAACTCGCTGGTCGTGCACGGCGCAACTTTGCAGGTCGTGATGCCGGCCGTTTCGATCGCGGCGACCGCCAGCTCGAACCACGATGCCTGACCGTCGCAGGCGGCGTGGTACACGCCCGCGTCGCCCGCACGCAAGACGTCCCACAGCGCGGGTGCGAGCTCGAGCGTCGACGTCGGCGCACCGATCTGATCGTGGACGACCTTGAGCTCCGAGCGCTCGCGCGCGAGCCCGAGGATCGTGCCCGGGAAGTGCTTCCCGCGCGGGCCGTAGAGCCATTGCGTCCGCACGATGCGCGCGCCCTCTGGATGCGCCTCGCGCGCCGCGATCTCGCCGGCGAGCTTCGTGCGACCGTACGCCGACAACGGATTCGTCGCGTCGTCGACTCGGTAGGGCCTGCGACCCGCGCCGTCGAAGACGAAGTCCGTGCTCACGACGACGAGCGGGATCCCGGCCGCGGCCGCGGCGCGCGCCAATTCGCGCGATGCGTCGACGTTCGCGCGTGCCGCATCCGCTTCGCGCTCCTCGGCCAAGTCGACGGCCGTCCACGCCGCGGCGTGGATCACACCGTCGAACGGACCGTGCGCGCGGAACAATTCGGCGACGCGCGCGCTGTCCGCGAGGTCGAATCCGGAGGCGGGCACGCCGGTGCCCTCGCGCAAGTCCGTGCCGACGGCTTCGAGGCCTTGCGGTGGTGCCACGCAGAGCTGGCTCCCGAGCATGCCGGAAGCACCGGTGACGAGGACGCGTCGCATCACACTTCGGTCAGAGCGTGTGAGGGAATCACACGCTCTCGCGCCGGGGAGCGGCGCAACAGGTGTGGGCGAGCCTGTACGATCGACTTGTTCACAGGCCCTCAGTCCAAGTTCGCGCCGCCGTCGGCGACGAGCGATGCCGCCGAGTGCAGCGACTTGAACGTACCCGCGTCGGTCCACCAGCCTTCGAGGACCTCGTACGTCATCGATCCGTCCTGGATGTACCAGTTGTTGACGTCCGTGATCTCGAGCTCGCCGCGATCGCTGGGCTTCAGCGTCTTGATGATGTCCCACACGCGACCGTCGTACATGTAGATGCCGATGACCGCGTGGTTCGACTGCGGGTTCTTCGGCTTCTCGATGATCTTCGTGACCTTGCCGTTCTGCACGGTCGCGACCCCGAAGCGTTCGGGGTCCGGCACTTCCTTGAGCAGGATCTTCGCGCCCTTCGACTGCTTGCGGAAATCCGCCGCGGCCTTGGCGATGTTCTTCTCGATGATGTTGTCACCGAGGATGACGCACACCGGCGCGCCCGCGGCCCAGTGCTCCGCGAGACCGAGCGCCTGCGCGATGCCGCCTTCGCCTTCCTGATACGTGTAGTTCAGGTGCTTCAGGCCGAAGTCCTTGCCGTTGCCGAGCAGCGAGAGGAAATCGCCCGACTTGCGACCCCCGGTCACGATCATGATGTCCGTGATCCCGGCCTTCACCATCGCTTCGATGGGGTAATAGATCATCGGCCGATCGAACACCGGCAAGAGGTGCTTGTTCGTGATCTTCGTGAGCGGGAACAGCCGGGTTCCGAGGCCGCCGGCCAGGATGACGCCTTTCATGGGGACGGGGGTCGTCATGTGTGGAACAGGATCGCTACTCGGGTGAGGACGTGCGGAGCCGAATCGGCGCCGTGCGCGGGGACGTGGTGGGATCGAAGCCTCGGGAATGCGGCGAGGGAGGATAGCCGCGACGTGGATCGGCCGCCATCGCCACTTCGATCCAGCGTTCTCGGGCCGAAGTGCACGAAGACACGAGAAATTCAGGCTGCCCGCAGAGATCGGGTCGATCCCGGGCCGCCTACCCCCTACACCGTGCGTCGAGGAGGCGACAACATGCAGAATCGATCGGCACCCATGAGCGGAACGACTTTCCCGAGTGCGCAGGACGCCGAGCATGGGCCTGGCGATTCCGGCGACTTCGCGGCCGTGGCGCGCGCGCTGCGGCACGCCGCCGAGCACGCTGCGGAGCAGCCGAGTCCTTCCCAACTGGCGCGCATCGCGGGGCTCGGCGAGACGCGCTTTGCACGCGCATGCCGCGAGATGGCCGGCATCAGTCCCAAGGGTTTCGTGCAGGCACTCACGTTGAGTGACGCGAAACGCCAGCTCGCCCGCTCGGTTCCTGTGCTCGCGACGAGTCACCGAACGGGTCTGTCCGGTGGATCGCGCCTTCACGATCTCTTCGTGAACCTGGAGCGCATGACGCCCGGCGAGTACGCGCGCGCCGGCGCCGGACTCGTGATTCGGTGGGACGAAGTGCCGACACCGTTCGGCCTCACGCTGATCGGGATCGCGCCGCGCGGCGTGTGCCACCTCGCCTTCACCGAAGGTCGCGGGCTCGAAGCGGAGCTCGAGCACGCGCGCGCGCGTTGGCCGCGCGCGGAGTTCGAACGCGACGCTGTTCACGCGCGCTTGGCTGCGGAGGTCTTGCGCGATCGGCTCGCCGGTCGCGCCGCGAATCCGGAGCGACCGATCACGCTCCTCTTGAAAGGCACCGAGTTCGAGATGCGCGTGTGGGAAGCGTTGCTCTCGATCCCCGAAGCGAACGTCTCGAGCTACGGCTCGATCGCCAGCTCCGTGGGCGCGCCCCGCGCGGCGCGCGCGGTCGGCAGCGCGATCGGCGCGAATCCGATCGGCGTGCTGATCCCCTGCCATCGCGTGCTGCGCCGAACTGGAGCGCTCGGCGGCTACCGCTGGGGCGAGACGACGAAGCGCGCGTTGCTCGCGGCCGAAGCTTCCCGGATCGGCGGCGCGGCCGGGTAGCTCGCGGCCCAGCGCGCGCCACGCCTCGCTCCACGCCTCGCTCCACGCCTCGCTCCATGCCTCGCTCCACGCCTCGCTCCACGCCTCGCTCCACGCCTCGCGCCACGCCTCGCTCCACGCCTCGCTCCATGCCTCGCGCCATGCCTCGCGCCACGCCTCGCGCCACGCCTCGCTCCACGCCTCGCTCCACGCATCGCTCCACGCCGCTCGCCTTACGCCGCTGGATCCGCGCCGCCCGAGCTGGCGCGCGGCGCGAGGTCGCCACTAGGATCGCGCGCATGGGA
>CAZKIY010000004.1:1801-35493 GCA_964552875.1 uncultured Planctomycetaceae bacterium | reverse complement strand
TCGCGTTCACGTTCGTCTCGGACGAATACAACGGCGTCACGACGGACAACACCGGGACCGTCCGGCCTCTGCTCCCGCGTTCGTTCGCCAATCTGACCGAGGCGGAAGACGAGAACGGTCAGAGCCGCATCTACCTCGGCATCCACTGGTCGTTCGACGCGACGCGCGGGATCCAGCAGGGCAACAACATCGCGAACTACGTGTACGACCACGCTTACGAGCCCCTGAACTGACCAGGAAGGAGGCGCGAGCAGGCTCGAGCGCTTGACGCGACGGGTTTCCCGACTCGAGCGCGCCAAGTGGATCCGCACTCGAGGCCCTCGAATCGCCTTCACGATCCTGGCCCGCGGCACTCCGCTGTAATCTTCTGGCGTGGACACCGAGAGCGTTCAGCGCGGGCCCGAGCGCCCCGAAGCGCTCGAGGAACTCGTGTTCGAGTGCCTCGAGCGTATGGAAGCCGAGGGCCAGGACATCCTCGGTGTCTTCTGCGACGAGCACCCGGCCGACGCGGCGCGGGTGCGCGAGCGCGTCGAACTCCTGCGCCGCATGGGGCTCCTCGGCGCGCCGGATGGCGCACCGAAAGTGCCCGAACGCCTCGGTGATTTCCGCCTGATCGAACGACTGGGTTCGGGCGGCATGGGCGTCGTCCATCTCGCCGAACAGGTCTCGCTGAAACGCATCGTCGCGCTCAAGCTGATCCGCCCGGAGCAGTTGTACTTCGCCAACGCGCGCGAGCGCTTTCAGCGCGAAATCGAAGCGATCGCGCGCCTTCAGCATCCCTCGATCGTCCCGATCCACGCGACCGGCGAGGAACACGGGATCCCCTACTACGCGATGGAGCTCGTGCGCGGCGCGAGTCTCGCGCAGGTGCTCGCCGCCTTCGCCGGTCGGGATCCGGCCGCCCTGACCGGTCGCGATCTGCGCGAAGTCGTCCTGATCGCGGTGCCGCGCGGAACCGACGTTTCGGGCGAGATCTTCGCCGGATCCTGGAACGATGCGGCTACCCGACTCGCGCGCGACCTCGCTCTCGCGGTCCAGCACGCGCACGAGCGCGGCGTGCACCACCGCGACGTCAAGCCGTCGAACGTGATGATCGCGGCGGACGGTCGCGTCGTGCTGCTCGACTTCGGACTCGCGAGCCTCGGGGCGACGGGCGGGCTCACGCGCACGGGATCGCAGATCGGCTCGCTGCCGTACATGTCGCCCGAACAACTGCGCGGGCAAGCCGACCGGATCGGTCCGCGCACGGACGTTTACGGGATCGGCGTGACCTTGTACGAGATGCTGGCACTCGCGCCGGCGTTCGAGGATCCGGGCGACACCGAAGTGCTGCGCGCGCGGATTCTCGATGCTCGTGCTCGGCCTCTGCGCGCGATTCACCGCGGAATCTCGACCGATCTCGCGCTCGTATGCGCGACGGCGATGCAGGCCGAGCCGGCCGATCGCTACGGCAGCGCGGGAGCGCTCGCCGCGGACCTCGATCGCGTCCTCGAGCTTCGTCCGATCGCGGCGCGCGCGCCGAGCGCGACCGCACGCCTCGTGTCGTGGGCGCGCCGAAGCCCCGCGCGTGCAACCGCCGCGGTGCTCGCGACAGCGATCGTGACCCTGGGACCGCTCGTGTTCGGACTGCAACAGTCGGCGGCCAACGCGCGCATCGAGGCGGCGAACGAGGACCTCGAGCGGGCGTTGACGGAATCCGAAGCACAGCGATCTCGCGCGGATCGCGAACGCGAGGCCGCCGACAAGAACCTCGCGAAGGCGATCCAAGCGGTCGACGTCATGTTGACGCGCGTCGGGCAGGAGAAGCTGCGCGACGTCCCCCAGCTCGTGTCGGTGCGGCGGGACCTGTTGGAAGACGCCTTGCAGTTCTATGCGGGATTCCTGGCGGAACGTGGCGGGGACGAAGGCCTCCGTCGAGAGGTCGAGCGGGCACGCGCTCGCGTCTCTTTGCTGCACATGACCCTCGGTGATCTGGAGACCGCCGAGCGCGAGCTCACCGTTCTCGCGACGTCGATGCGCGCCGATGCCGAACGCCTCGACGCCGACGACGAGACACTGCGCGCGTTCGCCGACGTCTCGAGCAGCTTGGGCGAGGTCTTGGCGCGACGCGATGCGTACGCTGTCGCGCGCGAACGAATTCTCGAGAGCCTGATGATCCTGGATCGGATCCCGGCCGAACGACGCTCCGCGCTCATGGAGCTCCAACTCGGCTCCAGCCACGACAAACTCGCCGACCTCGGTCAGCGTCGCGGGCTCGCCGCGGAGGCGGAAGAGCACGCGCGCGCGGCGATTCGCGTCTCGAGAGCCGGACTCCAACGATTTCCCGACGAAGCGAGGTTCGCACTCGCGCTCGGCCGACAACTCGATCGCCTCGGAACCATACGACTGCGATCGCGGGACGCCGCGCAGGCGGTGGAGCTGCTCACGGAAGCGGTCAGCGTGCTCGAGGGTTACCACGCTCACGATTCCCTCGATGCGCACGGTCGCGCCAAGTTGGCCGCGGCCTCGATCAACCTCGCGAATGCGCTGGAAGCGGGCGGTCGCGCCGCGGACGCGCGCACGAGCAGCGAGAAAGCGCAGCGCTTGTGCGACGAGCTCGTCCGCGATTTCCCGGACGTGCCGTCGCATCGCACCGACCTCGCGATCGCGAACCTGCAACTCTTCACGCACGCGTTCCGCGAGCGTGACCACGACGCCGCGAGGTCCTTCCTGGAGCGCGCGCTGTCCCTCCAGCAGTCGGTGGCCGTTCTCCGACCCAGCGATTCCACTTTCTTGGCCGAGATGGCCGGCACGTGCAACAACTTCGCCGCCTTGGAGACCGCGCTCGGGCGCGACGAACAGGCGCTCGTGCACTTGGCGCGCGGCATCGAGTACCTGGATCGCGCACTGGCGCTCGTGCCGGGGCACCGCCACTGGGTCGAGATCGCGCGCGTGATGCGCAACAATCGGGCGATGGCGCTCGTCGGAGTCCGCCAGTGGCGCGAAGCGGCCGAGGTCGCTGCGTCGATCGACGTCGAAGACCGCGACTGGGCTACACGCCGCGCACAGATCTACGAACGTTCGGCGCGCATCGCGGCGGAGGACACGACGCTCGCGGATGACTTGCGCGCGAGCGAAGCCGGCGCACTTCGAGATCGCGCGCTCGCGGGACTGGAACTGGCCGTGAGCCTCGGTCACGCGGATTGGACGGAGCTCACCGATCCCGACGAATGGACATCGCTGCGCGGCGATGCACGTTTCGAAGCGCTTGTTCGCGAATCCACGGCGCCGCGCTGACCGACACTCATCCAGGTGCGATCTCCTGCCTCCGGTGCGAAAGATCGCGAGTTCCGGGTAACGAAACGACTCGCTCCCGGATGGTTCCGACGAGGCCGTGCACCCGCGTCGAGGAAGGACGCGGACCTCCCCCTCTGGTCACGGCTCCAATCGCGAGGAACCCATGAATTTAGTTTTCCTTCTGTGCCTCTCCGCGACGGCCGCGAGCACGCAGCAGGCAGTCGACGTCCGGGACGTATCGCCGGTCCGTGCCGGCGACGCTCCGATCGGTACACGACCGACCCGTGATCGACTCCACTTCGACGTCGACGAGGCCGGCACCGTGTGGGTGCGCGGCCGCACCTACAAAGCGAGCTTCTCGAAGGAGAGCGCCTCCTACGTCCCGTTCCTGGGCTCGAAAGCCCCGCGGAATTTCCCGGTCTCGATGCGCGTGGACTCGGTGACGATCGGTGGTGACGCGTTCGCCTTCGACTCCGCCGCTCCCGCCGTGCGAGATGGCGCGATCGTCGAGTACGCGCGCGGAGCATTCCGCGAGCGGTACGTCCTGACGCCGGATTCCATCGAGCAGACGTTCGTCTTCGACGACCTGCCGCGGCTTGGCGAGGTCGTCGTCTCGCTCGCGGTCACGACCGAGCTGGAATCCGCCTGCGACATCGAGGGATTCCGCTTCGAGAACGAGCTCGGCTACGTGCACTACGGGCGCGCGTTCGCGTTCCACGACGACCTGCCGATGACGGGAATCGAAACTCGGATCGGATCGGGCGAGATCGTGCACGTCGTGCCCGCGTCGATCGTCGAAGGCGTGCGCGGCTCCCTGGTCATCGATCCCGTCCTCACCACATTCGTCGTGGAGCCGTCGCCGAGCCACGAGTTCGCCGCCGACACCGCCTACGACGCGACGAATCAGCTCTGGCTCACGGTGTCCGAGGAGAGCTTCAGCGCGACGGATCACGACATCCACGTCCTGCGTCACTCGACGCTCGGCGTGTATTTCCTGCAGGAGTACGTCGACATCACCGGCGAGGACTGGCGCACGCCGGCCATCGCGAACAACAACCTCGACGACCAGTTCCTCGTCGTCGCTGCGCGCGGAGTCTCGCCGAATCGGCAGATCTACGGTCGCACCGTCGAAGCGACCGCCAGCTTGAACATGTCGGCGCAGTTCCTCATCAGCTTCAACGACTTCTGGAGCGACGTCTACGCGCCGGACGTCGGCGGAGATCCGTCCACGATCGGCACGAGCTACTACTGCGTGGTCTGGGAGTCCGAGTGGAATCCCGGGACGAACTGGGACATCCACGCACGATTGATCCGCACCGATGCGACCCTCGTCGGATTCGGTATCACGGCGATCGACCTGAGTCCGAACACGATCCACAGGAACCCGTCGATCAGCAACTCGAATGGCAATGCGACGTCGGACCTGCAGGACTGGAACATCGTGTGGGAGCACGAGATCTCCCCGACGAACCACAACATCCTGGGCGCTCGCTTGCGCTGGGATGGATCCCTCACGGCAGCGACGTTCACCGTCGCTTCGTCGACTCTGGACGAGCGCAACCCGTGCGCGACCGCAATCGTGGACGAGACCGGCGGCACGCGTCCGTGGATGGTGGCCTACCAAGTCGACAGCGGAGCGAACGGTTGGGACGTGCGCTGCCGCACGCTGAACGGCACGGCGATCGTCTCGACTTTCGACCTCTCCGAGCAGTTCTCCTCGGTCGCGCTGGATCAAATCACGCCGAGCTGCGACACGGACGGCGAGCAGTTCCTCGTTGCTTACGACGAACGCACGTCGCCGACCTTTTTCTCGACGGACATCAAGGTCTCCACGCTGTATTCGCTGGGCGGAGCGCTGGGAGTGAACGAAGGCAACCTCTCGGTCTCGCCCGGTTTCTTCACGGACTTGCAGCCGCGGATCGTCACGGCGGGGACGTCGGGCTCACAATCCGACGACGCGCTGATCGTCTTCGAGCGCCACGACGCCGGCCCGAGCGATGTCTACGCGACCGGATACGACGTGCCCGCCGGCGGGCCGGTGACGGCGTTCTGCTCCGGCGACGGCAGCGGCGCGGCCTGTCCGTGCGGCAACAACGGATCGCCCGGGAACGGCTGCGCGAGTTCGGTGAACTCCGCCGGTGCACATCTCGAGTGGACGGGCGCCGCGGACGTGTCGAACGACACGCTGCAACTGTCGGCTTCGGGCTTGCCCCTGACCGCGACGATCCTGTTCTTCCAAGGGACGACGCAGTCGAGTGGCGGAGCGGGCTCTGTCTTCGGGGACGGCCTGCGTTGCGCGAGCGGCACGGTGATCCGCCTGGCCACCAAGACGGCTTCGGGCGGCAGCGCGATCTATCCGTGGAACATGGAGCTCGACGTCTCCGTGCGCGGCGCCGTGCCGGCCGGCGGCGCGGTGCGCTACTACCAGGGCTGGTATCGCAACAGCGCGGCCTTCTGCACGGCCTCGACGTTCAACCTGACGAACGGGCTGCGCGTGCAGTGGATTCCCTGAGGCTCGACGAAGCAGGTCGCTCGAATCGTCATCGATAGTTGGTTGCGCGCGCGAGGCGCGGGCCACGACGGTTCCGTGATGCGATCCACTCACGACGTCGCGAGGCGAGTCCCACACGGACTCGCCTCGCGGCACGCGTGGGCATGCTGGACGCTCGTGTAGATCGTGAATCCAGTATCCGTTCACGAGGGCTTCAGGTGACAGCGTGCAGTCTCGTGTGCAACTCGGGTGCGACAGCTCGCACCCCACTTCGGAGAACCCACACGATGAAACACAGACTTCTCTACGCGTCGAGCGCGTTCGCGCTCGTCCTCGGCTCAGGCGTGCTCCTCATGTCGGCCAAGAGCCCGACCGTTCCGGCGCCTGCGCCGGGACATCGGCTCGAGCTGTCACTGTCACGCATCTATTGGGAATACAACTCGTCCGCCAATGATCTCGGCGTGCACGTCACCTTGGACGGCCAGAATTGGAAGCGACTGAAGATCTTCCGGCCCAACGAGAGTTTGCTTTTCGACGTTCGCGGCTTCGGTCCCTACCAGGATCTCGGCATGACCGAGCTGTTCTTCGAAGGAGCCGAACCGAACCTCGATGACTTCCCGCTCGCGAATCTCTTGGCGCTCTTCCCGGAGGGCGAATACGACTTCGAGGGAATCACCGTCGAGGGTGACGACATCGAGGGTGAGTCGATGTTCTCGCACGCGATCCCGGCCGGACCGCGGGTTTTGGCGCAGGTCGGCTCGAACAACTTGCTGCGCATCGTGTGGAGCCCCGTCACTTCGCCTCCGCCCGGGTTCCCGAATCGGCCCATCGTCATCAGCGGTTATCAGGTGATCGTCGGCTCGTTCCAAGTCACATTACCGGGACATGTGACGAGCGTCACCGTACCTCCGGAGTTCGTGCAATCGCTCGCGCCGGGTCCGCAGTCGTTCGAGGTGCTCGCGATCGAGGCGGGCGGGAATCAGACGCTCACCGAAGGCACGTTCGTCCACTGAGAGCGTGTGAGAACAATGTGCCTGCACTCTCTCAGACGCTGATGGCGCCACTTCCGCGGCGCGGGGCCCGTGAATTGTTCACGGGCTCTGAGACCGATGCGCGCTCGACCTCCTATAATTCGAAACGGTCAGGCGTCGCAGCGCGACGCGAGAGACATTGAACCTTTCACGGGCTCGGTGGCCCTGATTCCTTTCGATCCGGCCGCTGGCGAAGCTCTGTGCTTCGCCGGCGCTGCGCCTGGACTCGAACGCTCGACCGGCACCTCGGCGGGCAGCGGGAGGCAGGGCTGACAGTCCCGTCTGTGCGGGTGCGCGCAGCGCTCCCTGCGGAAGGAGATCGCGCGGGCTATCGTTGGTGGTCCAATGTCCGGGTGACATGCCGACGAAGCACTCACCCGCTACCGAAACACGAGGCCGTCATGGCACCGAGCAGCAAGACCGCGCGACGAACCGCGACTGGGATGAAGCGCGACCCGCGGGTCACTGCCTATATCGAGAACGCGCCCGAGTACGCGCGGCCTGTCCTGATGCGCTTGCGCGAGATCGTCCACGAGGGCTGCCCCGATGTCGTCGAGACCATCCAGTGGCGTATGCCTTCCTTCGAGTACCGCGGCATGTTCGCCGGCATGGCGGCCTTCAAGTCGCACTGCGTGTTCGGCTTATGGAAGCACGAGTCGATCGTCGCTTCCGATCCGAAGGCTCTCGAGGCGATGGGCGGCTTCGGTTGTCTGCGTTCGATCGACGACCTGCCCACACGCGCGACTCTGCTGCGCTACGTCGAGCGGGCGAAGAAGCTGAACGACGACGGGGTCACGGCTCCGCGAACGAAGACGGCGCGCAAGAAGCCGGCCGCCATGCACCCGGAGTTCGCCGCCGCGTTGGGGCGGAACGCAAAGGCCAAGAGGGCCCTCGCGAGCTCCAGTCCGAGCCAGCAACGCGAATACACCGAGTGGATCGCGGACGCCCAACGCGACGACACCCGCGAACGGCGGATCGAGACGGCGATCGAATGGCTTTCCGAAGGCAAGACGCGCAAGTGGAATTACGAGAGCCGCTGACCGGCGGCACGTCTCGAACCACCAGCGGATTCATGCGACATCTCGATCCAACGCCCCTCGGAATCGGTGAAGCACCGTGAGCAAGTTTCACTTCGGCACGTCGAGCTGGTCGGAGAAATCTTGGGTCGGGCCCTTCTACCCAGCGGGGACGAAGCCGATCGAGATGCTGACGTACTACGCGACGCAGTTCGATTGCGTCGAGGCGGACAACACCTACTACCGGATCCCCGCGCGGGCGCTCGTCCAGGGCTGGCGCGAACGCACGCCGGACGGCTTCACGTTCGCCGCGAAGTTCCCGCGCTCGATCGTGCATTGCGGCGCAGGCGAGCGTCCGGACGGCTCGAAGGTGCTCGTGCCGGAGCACGTCGGACCGGACGTCGATCGCTTCCTCGACGTGATGAGCGAGCTCGGTCCGCGCGCCGGGCCGCTCGTGCTCCAATTCCCCTACTTCAACCAGACCGCGTTCGGGTCCGCCGGCCTCTTCCTCGATCGCCTCGCGCCCTTCCTCGAGCGACTGCCGCAGAAGTGGCGGTACGCCGTCGAGGTCCGGAACAAGAACTGGATCGGCGCGCCGCTGCTCGACCTGCTGCGCGCGCACCGCGTCGCGTTCGTGCTCGTGGACATCGCATACATGCCGCATCCGGCCGACCTGGCGCAGCAACACGATCTCGTCACGACCGACTTCACGTACGCGCGTCTGATCGGCGACCGGAAGGCGGTCGACGCGCTGACGGAGACATACGACCGCATCGTGATCGACCGGGGCGAGTCGATCCGGCGCTGGGCCACGCTCCTCGGCGAGTACCGCGTTCGCGGCATCGATCCATTTGCGTTCGCGAACAACCACTACGCGGGGCACGGGCCCGAGACGATCCGCGAGCTCGGCAAGTTGGTGAAAGCCGGGATGCCGCCGGCGTCGGAGGACCTCGGCCAAAGCCCCGGCGGATGACGCGAGGCGCCGCGGTCCCGTTGTGAACGATCGCGGACCCAGTCACCCTGGGCCGGGGAGACCGGGACGGCGCCGCTCGGCCAGGATTGCGACCTCGCGAACGTTCGTACTAAAGTGAGAAGGATCTCCCCAGGCCTCGGGTGCGCCCGTAGCCTCCCACTGCGATGTTTCTCCACTGGATCCTGCTGCTCCTGCTCACACCTGGATGGCTCTTGCCGTCCGGCGTGCGCGTGCCGCTGTGCGGCTGCCAGTTCGCGCCGAGCGCCGAGCGCTCGTGCTGCGCGCCGGTCGAGCGCCATTCGTGCTGCTCGGGCGGAGACGAGACGAAGACCACGGAGACGAGTGTCCAGGGCGGCGGTGAGTGTCACTGCTCCGTCGACGCGCCGACGCGCGAGCCGGCTCGCGCGCAGCAACCGGCCGAAGCTCTGGTGCTGTTCGCCGTCCCGTTCGAGCCGGTGCGGTTTTCGTTCGCCGTTCCCGGGTCGAGTACTGCCCGTGCGCTGCGTCCGAATCGTCCACGCGGACCGAGCCCAGGTCGGCCGAATCCCGCTCCACTCCGTTTGTGAGGTTCCGGCGCCTGCGATTTTTCGCAGCGCGCCCCTCGACGTTCCGTGACGGCGCCACGTCCGCCGTCCGGCCGACTCCGATCGAGTCGGCGTCGCGTGTCTCGCCGCGAACCATCGCTTCGCGTCGCGGCACTCCATCCCAGGAACCCACGAGATCGGAATCCAAGCGCCATGATCCACTTCGCATTCGTCGCCGGCCTCGCGCTGGCACTCATCAGCCCTCTCTCCGTCGCGAATCAGACCCCGACGCCGACTCCCGCGACCTCGACAGCCGCCGTGGAAGCGGTCCACATCCCCGCGTTCCCGAACACGACCTGCCCCGTGATGGCGAAGCCGATCTCGACGCGGCTCTACACGGACACGCAGTACGGGCGCATCTACATCTGCTGCAAGGCGTGCGTGAAGGACATCCAAGCCGATGTCGAGCACACGTATCGCACGGCTTATCCGACGACGGAGAAGCTGGAGAACAAGGTCTGTCCGGTGACGGGCAAGGCGATCACGAAGGACGCGGTGCGCGTCGAACTGCAAGGCCGGGACTTCCTCGTCTTGGACAAGGCGGCTGCCCTCGTCGCCGTCGAGGACGCGCAAGCGACGCTGGCCAAGTTGGCCGATCCCAAGCTGGTCGACGTCCTGAACGGCACGTGCCCGACGACGGGCGAGCCCGTCGCGCGCAATACGATTGCCGTGATCGACGGTCACATCGTGCGTTTCGCGACGACGAAGGCGATCGAAGCGGCCAAGCAGGATCCGCCGGCGACGCTCGCGAAAGCGCGTGAGCTGCGCGCGAAGGAAGATCGCGAGAAGAGCGCGCAGGCGCCCACGCCGAAGCCCGCGGGAGGCTGACCCGTGCGCGTATTCCTCGCCTTCGCGGCCCTACTCACGGCCGCGTGCCGCACCGTTCCGACGCCGACGGATCTGCCGTCGTCACACCCCGGATCCGTGCTCGCCGTGGAGAGCGCGGTACCGACGATGCGCGGCCCGGCGACCGAGCTCGTGACACCACGGAAGTCGACGACGGCTCCCGCGCCGATGCCTGGAATGCCCGGGGGGAAACGATGAGCGCGCGCCGATCGGCACTGTGCGTGCTCGGGCTCGTCGCCGCTCTCGAAGGCTGCACGTCGCCGCAGGTCGCTCGCGACGATGCGCACGAGAGCGTGAGGCGCGATCTCGACACGCGACTCGGAACGCTCCCGCACGACGAGCCCGGCGTCGTCGCGGAAGCGCGCGTGCGTGCACTGCTCGAAGGCGGAGTCGACGAGGACGAAGCAGTGCGGATCGCGCTGCTCGCGAATCGCTCGATCACGGCGAGCTACGCCGAACTGGGCCTGCACTCCGCGGACTTGGCTCAGGCCTCCTTGTGGGCGAACCCGATCCTCGACGTCGGCTTGCTGTTCTTCGACGACGGAACGGAGATCGACCTCGGCCTCTCGCAATCGTTCGTCGACGTGTTCCTGCGTCCAGGTCGCACGGCCGTCGCGGAGCACGAGTTGGAGGCTGCGCGAGCGCGCGTCGCTCGCGGAATCGTCGCTCACGCGTTCCGGACGCGCCGAGCGCACGTCAGCGCGGTTGCGGCGCGCACCCGAGTCGAGATGGAAACACGCCGGGCCGCGGCGGCGGAGTCGGCCGTCGACCTGGCGCGTCGACTCCACGACGCGGGGAGCTTCACGGCACGCGAGGTCGCCCTCGAGGAGGCCGAGTTGGCAGTTCGCCTCCTCGAACGATCCGCGGCGGAGAGCGCCTTCCTCGCGATCCGCGAGGAGCTGACGCGCGAACTCGGCCTGTGGGGAGACGCGGCGAACTACGAGATCGCGGGCGCGTTGCGCGCGGATCCCGCGTCGGGCCTCGATCTCGAACGCGTCGAATCGCGCGCGATTTCCGCCAGCCTCGATCTCGCCGAGCGACGCGCGCACGCAGCCGCGCTGGCGCGAGCCGCGGGCGTCGCGACGCTCGAGGCGCGACTTCCAGGAGCGAGCCTGGGCGTCGGCGCCATGAAGGACCACGACACGTCGGATTGGGGCGTCGGTCCGCGCGGTTCGATCGGCATCCCGCTCGGAGACAGCGGCGGCGCGCGTCGATTCGCGGCCGAGTCGGCGCTCGCCGTGGCCGAGGCCGACCACTACGCCCGCGCAGTACTGGTCCGTTCGTACGCGCGCACTTTCCGCGATCGGCTGCGCGCGCTCGACGCGGATGCCCGTTTCGCGCGCGACGTCCACGTTCCCGCGGAGCGGCGGGTCGTCGAGGAAACACTGCGCAACTACAACGCGATGCAAGTCGGCGCGTTCGACGTGCTGCGCGCGCAAGGGATCGAGATCGGAGCGGAACGACACGCCCTCGCGCTGCTGGCGGAGGCTTGGAAGGCGCGGCTCGACCTCGAAGAGCTCTATGCCGGCCGCGCGAACGACGAACGGATCGAAGTCGACGGCCAAGCGAGCGCGAGGCTCGCCGCGCGCACCGCGCAAGGAGGACACTGAGATGGACGGTTCCCGCAGACGGCTCTTCACGACCTCACTCGGCGCCGCGGCGATGATCCCCGCGCTGCCCGCGCTCTTCGCGGCACCGCTGCCCGTCGTACCCACGCGACGCGATCCGAATGCGCCGCCGCTCGAGCCCGGCTTGCCCGGCCGCGACTATCGCCCGGTCATCACGCCGAATTCGATCGCGCTCCCCTTTCGCATCGTCGACGGCGTGAAGGTGTTCCACCTCGTCGCGGAGAACGTGATGCACGAGTTCGCACCCGGTCTCTCGGCGAGCTGTTTCGGTTTCAACGGCCGCGTGCACGGCCCGACGATCGAGGCGGTCGAGGGCGATCGTGTGCGGATCTACGTCACGAATCGCCTCGAAACCGCGACGAGCATCCACTGGCACGGCCTCTACGTCCCGAACGGAATGGACGGCGTCGGCGGCCTGCACCAGCGCGCGATCGAGCCGAAGGAGACGTTCCGCTACGAGTTCACGCTGAACCAGCACGGCACGTTCATGTACCACTCGCACCACGACGAGATGGCGCAGATGGCGCTCGGATTGATGGGTCTGTTCGTCATTCATCCGCGCGAGCAGGAGACCGACGCTCCGGCGCGCGACTACGCGATCCTGCTCTCCGAGTGGAAGATCACGCCCGGAGCGAAGCGTCCCGATCCGAACGAGATGATGGACTTCAACGTGCTCACGATGAACGCGAAGATCCATCCGGCGACGCAGAACCTCGTCGCAGAGCAGGGTGAACGCGTGCGCATCCGCATCGGCAACTTGAGCGCGATGAGCCACCATCCGATCCACTTGCATGGGCACTCGTTCCGCGTCGCCGCGACGGACGGCGGCGCGCTGCCCGACACGAACGGTTGGATGGAGACGACGATCCTCGTGCCGACGGGCTCGACGCGCACGATCGAGTTCACGGCGGACGCCCTCGGCGATTGGCCGCTCCACTGCCACATGACGCACCACGTCATGACGCAGATGGGCCACGGGCTCCCGAACACGATCGGCGTCGACCTCGCACACTTCGACGACGCGCTCTATGCGCACGTGCCGGCGTATTCCGAGATGGGCGAGGAGATCACGAGCGGCGGACACGACGGGCTCGTGCCGGTGAACAGCCTGCCGATGATGGGCAGCCGGGGGCCGTTCGGGATCATGACGATGTCGGGAATGTTCACGATCCTCAAGGTCCGCGAGCGACTCGAGGAAGGCGTGGAGCCCGGCTGGTACGCGCATCCGCCGGGGACGCAGGCGGTGCTCGCTACGAAGGACGAGCTCGCGCGCGACGGCATCGAGATGGGCTGATCCTCGCGAGGGTGGTCGGCCACGCGAGCCCACGTGCCGAGCCTGTGGTTCCGCGATTTCGACGCCCTGCGGCCCGTCGTGATGCGCGATCCGCGCTGAGTCGGGTTCGAGGCCTGCGGCGACCGACATAGGGGTCGTGGGAACGGCCGTCGACACTGCGTGCCCGAAATGCGGGCGGGAACGTGCCGCTACGGAGCCGATCTGTGCGCTGTGCGGAACGCTGCTCCGCGTCGAGCCCGCGCCCTCGCAAGCCGCGCCGGCCTTCGCGACGCCCTCGCAGCCCGAGACGTGCACGCAGCGCATCGAGGCACTTCTCGCCGAACGCGGACGGCTCGAGCGCGAGTCCTCGAAGCACGCGCCGTGGATCTACTTGGGTGTAGGTCTCGTCACGGCGCCGATCTTCGCGTTGACGCCTGTGCTGCAACTCATGGGTTGGTTCCTCGCGTCGCTCGTGCACGAGATGGGGCATTCTGGCTTCGCGTGGCTGTGCGGCATGCCGTCGATCCCGGCGATATCGCCCACGGGTCACGCGGCGGCGCTGCACGGAGATCAGAGCATCGCGCTCGCACTCATGGCGCTCGGCGGACTCGTCTTCGCGGCCTGGAAGTTCCTCGAGGGCCGCGCGCGGAACGTCGCGATCGCGACCGTACTCATCGTGCATCCGCTCATCGCGTTCACGCCGGCGCGCGAACTCCTGTTCCTGCTCGCGGGACACGGCGGCGAGCTCGCGTTCGCGACGCTGGCGCTCGTGAAGACGCTCGACGGCGGGTTCACGAAGTCGAAGCTCGAGCGCGGGCTCTACGGCACCGTCGGTTGGTTCCTCGTCGGTCGCAACGCATGGCTCGGTTACGGACTCGCGACGAGCAGCGGCGCGCGTGCGCACTACGCGTCGAGCGGATCGTTCGGGCTCGAGAACGACCTGGTCCGCGCGACGCGCGACGTGATCGGCACGCGAATCGAAACGGCGGGAACGGTGCTCGTCGTGGCGAGCATCGCGGCCGTGGTGCTCGCGCTCGGCCTGTGGCGCGCGCGTCGCGTCAGTGTGGACGCGGCGGCTCGCTGACAGCCGCCTCACCGACCGCCGTCTCGTCCTCGTTCCCCCACTCGCCTTCCCAGCGCGCCATCACCGCGGTCGCGAGGCAGTTGCCGACCAGATTGATCGTCGTGCGCGCCATGTCCATCAGCTCGTCGACGCCCAGAATCACGACGATTCCTTCGAGCGGCAGGCCGAACGCGCTCAGCGTTCCGGCCAGCACGACCAGCGAAGCGCGCGGCACGGCGGCGATGCCTTTGCTCGTGATCAAGAGCGTCAACATCATCAAGAGTTGCTGGCCCAGCGTGAGCTCGACGCCCGCCGCCTGCGCGACGAACAGCGACGCGACACCCAGGTAGAGCGTCGATCCATCGAGGTTGAACGAGTAACCCGTCGGCATCACGAACGCGACGATGCGACGCGGCACGCCGAACTCGATCATGCGCTGCATCGCGAGCGGCAACGCCGCGTCGGAGCTCGTCGTGGTGAAGGCGATCATCGCCGGTTCCTTCACCTTCTTGATGAACTCGCGGATCGGGATGCGCGCGTAGAGCGCGATCGGGATCAGCGCGATCAGCGTGAACGCGAACAGCGCTCCGTACAGCGTGGCCACGAGCTTCGCGAGGTTGAGCACGACGCCGATGCCACTGTGACTGACCGTCACGGCCATCGCGGCGCCGATGCCGATCGGCGCGAACTTCATGATGATCGCGACGAACTTGAACATCACCTCGGCGATGCCTTCGGCGAACGCGAGCACCGTGTCCTTGCCGCGACCGGCCGGCGCCTGCGCGAGACCGATCGCGAAGAGCGTGCTCCACACGACGACTTGCAGCACGTAGTTCTGCGACGCGGCCGCGAAGAAGCTCGTCGGGAACGCGTGGTCGATGAAGCCTGCGAACGTCGTCGGCGCAGGTGTCGGCACGCCCGCGTTCGGATCCGGTGGCGGCAGGATCACGCCGTCGCCGGGGCGGAACACGTTGCCGAACACGAGACCGATGGCCAGCGCGATCGCCGTCATCACCCAGAAGTACGCGAACGACTTCAGCGCGAGGCGTCCGATGCGCTTCATGTCGTCACCGTGGCCGGCGATGCCCATGACGAGCGTACCGAACAGGATCGGGACGACGATCGACTTGATGAGCCGCAAGAACATGTTCGAGAGCGGCTTGAGACCCGCCGCGAACTCGGGCGCGAGCCAACCGACCAGGATGCCGCCGATCATCCCGATGAAGATCCAGTGCGTCAGCGTGGTGCGGCGGAGGAGCGTGAACATGCGGAGGGGCAGGGGTCGGAGATGAGCGGCCGACCGCGATCCGGCGATGTTCGCCGTGAGCGCAGGAACGTCCTCGTCGCGGGGATCCTACGGTCCCGCTCGGCCCGGAGAACCGCCAGCGCGTCGACTTCCCCGACCGCTTACCGCTCGAAGCACGCGTTCCACCGCGCGCCCACACTCACGCTGCGCGCGTCGGTCTCCCCACGAATGCGTCCGCGTGGATGTCGCGCGTGCTCGCGCCGGCGAGGAAGACCTTCTTCCGCAGGTCGAAGACGAGTTCGGGATTGCCGCACAGATAGACGCGCCATCCGCGCAAGGATGGGAAGCGCGCTCGGATCAGCGCGTCAATAGGCCCGATTTCGATGCCAGCCTCCGGCTCGCCGCGGAGCACGCTACCCACGTACTCGAAGTTCCCGTGTTCACGCGTGAGTTCGCGCAGTTCCTCGACGAGGTACAGCCCCTTCGCCTCGACCGCGCCGTGCACGAGCACGATCCGTCCCGTGTGCCCGCGGCGCAGCGCGTCCTGCGCGACGGCCCACAGAGGCGCGAGCCCGGTGCCGGCCCCGACGAGCAGCAACGGTTCGGTCGTCCGGTCGGCGACGTAGAAGCACTCTCCGTCCGGGCCGCGGATCGCGACGCGCTCGCCTGCGAGGTTCGCGCCCGCAAGCCATCCGCTCATCGAGCCGCCCGCGATCACGCGCACGTGGAGCTCCAGGAACGGATCGCGATCCGGCACGTTCGCGGTCGAGTAGCTGCGCGCGAGACCGTCGCCGCGAACGAGCGTCACGTACTGTCCGCCGCGGTGCTCGAGCGGCGCATCCAGCGTCATCCGCACGCGAACGACGTCTGCGGCGAGCCGCACGGTCTCCGTGATGGTCGCTCCGACCTCGAGCCCGAGCCCGCCGACGGGAGCGATCACGAGGTCCGTCTCGGGAACCGTACAGCACGTCAAGACGAGGCCCAGTTCACGCCAGGCGTCCTTGAGTCCGACCTGCGAACCGCGCGGGATCGAACCCTCGACGACGCGCGCGAGACAGGTGCGGCAATGGCCCGAGCGGCACGAATGCGGCGCGTCCACGCCGCCGGCGAGCAGCGCGTCGAGCACGGTCTCGCCCGGCCGGACCTCGAAGTGGCGCCCTTCGTACTCGAGCGCGGCCACGGCTCAGCCTCGCCGGGCCGGAGTCGCCGCAGGACGTCCCAGCACGTCGTCGCGCACCGAATTCGCGATCGCGGCGACGGCCTCGACGTCCGCGCCCCCGACCCCGAGTTCGATGAGCGTCGCGCCGAGATGCTCGATGACGACGTCGACGTGCTCGTCGTTCAGCCCGCGCGCGACGAGATGCGCGTGCCCCGCGCGCATGTCCTTCCCGGTGTAATGGTGCGGCCCCCCGAACGCCATCGTCAGGAAACCCTTCTGCTTCGCGATCTGACCGTCGAGGTCGACGCCGTCGAAGAAGCGCGCGACACGATCATCGGTCAGCATCCGCCGATAGAAGATCTCGACCGCGGCGGACACAGCGGGTTCGCCGCCCAGTCGTTCGTAGAGGCTCGTCACGTGGTTCTCCAGGGGGGCTCGGCCAGAATTCATGTATCCCGTATACATGTTATCGGCGAAACACACGCAGGGCAAGAGCGATCTCTCGGTGAGTACGATGCCCGCGTGCGCCTGACCTACTTCTCGGACTACGCGTTGCGGATGCTCATCCATGCAGGCGTGCACTCGGACCGGCTCGTCACGGTCCCCGAGATCGCCGAGGCGTACGGCGTCTCGCGGCATCACATGGTCAAGGTGAGCCAACTTCTGATCCGCCTCGGCTTCCTCGAGTCCGTGCGCGGACGAAACGGCGGGCTGCGGCTCGCGCGTCCAACGACGGAGATCAACGTCGGAGCGCTCGTGCGCAAGACGGAGCCTGATCTCTACCTGGTCGAGTGCTTCGACCGGGAAAACAACACGTGCCCGCTCGTGCCGTCGTGCGATTTGAAGGGCGTGCTGCAACAAGCGCAGTCCGAGTTCCTGCGCGTGCTCGACGAGCACACGCTCGAGGACCTGCTGAAGCACAAGCGCAATTACAAGCAAATGTGGGCTGCGAAGCGCGAGTGATCCGACGCGCGCGCTGTGATCGCACCGAGCGGGCGATCAGTGCGAACGAACTTCGTCCCGCGCGAAGGATGCGCGACGCGAGTTCGCGGTGCGCCGGGAGTTCGCGTTCGCCGCTCGATTACGTCTCCAGGATCTTGCGCGCGCCGTCGTCGCTCGTCGCGGCGATGCGGGCGACCTCGATCTCCGCGAGGACGTCGAACGCGAGCGTGTCGAGCGCGAGCCCGTGCAGATCCAAGTGTCGCGCACACGAGTCGGACACGACGTACGCCCACGGTCCATCGACGATCTCCGTGCCGACAAATCTCGCGCAGTGAGGGATGTGCGCGAGAGACCGGCCCAGTTGGCTGGCGTTTCGATGGTCGCGAGAGCTGGCTCCATCACGGGTCGTGGCCCGCGGGCGCGCGCGGTTGCGAGCAGGGTCTCCCGGACCGGCGGACGTCAACTGGGTCAGTCCCCGCTCAGGGCCTTGCGGTCGCGCCGCGGGTCGGTTCAGATCGCTCCTGACCCGTAACTCCTATGACCGTCGTCGACGATTCGGGCTGGCTGGCGCTGGCGACCTCCCCCTCGGTCGTCCGCCGTGCGGTCTTCACGATGCTCCTCGTCGGGCCGATCCTGATCTCGATCAATCACGGTGACGCGCTCGTCCACGGCGACGTCGACGCGGCGCGGCTGATGAAGATCGGGCTGACGCTGCTCGTCCCCTACTGCGTGTCGACCATGTCGACGGTGGCGACCCTGCGTTCGTTGCGCATGCGGCCGCGCACGGACTGACCCGCTCCGGGATCCGTCAGCGGAACGGCGTGAGCACGCGCGCGACCGCGAACTCGTCGCCCGGTTTCGGTTCCGGGAGCACGCCGCACGCGACGAAGCCGTCGTCGCTGCGCGCTTCGCACAAGTAGGTCGCGATCGCGCCGAGCGGCTGATCCGTCCGAACGTACTTCGCCCCCGCGCGCAGGACGCGCGAGGCGAGCTCGTGGTGCGCGAGCACCTCGCGTTCGCCGCTCGACGACGTCTCCAGGATCTTGCGCGCGCCGTCGTCGCTGGTCGCGTCGATGTGCGCGACCTCGAGCTCCCCGCGCACGTCGGACGCGAGCGTGTCGAGCGCGAGTCCATGCAGCTCCAAGTGCCGCGCGCACGCGTCGGGCACGACATAGCCCCAAGGTCGATCGACGATCTCCGTGCCGACGAAGTGCGCGCAGTGCGGGATGCGCACGCTCGTGGGCGCACCGCTCAGCGTGCGCGGCTCGCGCGTCAGGATCTCGACCGTTCCGGGATACGCATCGAGCCGATAACGCACGGCGATGCGCTTCGGAGGTTCGATGCTCGACTCGACCGTCTGCACGAGATCGCGCGCGTTTTCGCCAGCCCAGCGTAGGATTTCGACGAGGAACTCGTACGTCGTGAAGACGCGCTCCTCGAACGAGAGGTACGAGTAGCACTCGAGCAACGTGTCGCAGCGATTCGTCAACCCGCGATAATTGCTGCCGAACCGCGGATGGTGCGGATACGTCATCCACCCTTGGCCCGTACCGCCTTCGTCGGCCACGAAGTTGCCGTAGAAAAACGTGTCGAGCTGCGTGCGCGCCTTCAAGCGACGCGTGATCTCCGGCAGCGCCCGCACGCGCATCAACTCGATCGGCTCGCGCCGCGCGCTGTCCACGACGTGCGGCACGTCGTACGTCAACGCGAAGCGATGCACCGACCCGTTCGTCGCATGACAATCGACGGTCCAGTGCGGTTTCCACGCGCGACACACGTGCTCCTGCAAGAGGCGCATTTCGAGCGCCTCGCGCTTCATGTAGTCGCGATTCAGGTTCACGCCGCTCGCGTTGACGCGCGTGCCGACTCCGGCGACGGGCCCCATCTGCCCCTCCAACTTCGCGATGTCGAGCGCGCGGTTCTTCGGATCGATGCGATCGTTCCCATCGGGATTGAAGAGCGGCACGACGACCAGCACCAGATCGTCGCCAAGCCCCGCGTGACGACCGTCGAGCAGATCGCGCAAGAGCATCTGACTCGCCTCCTTGCCCTCGACCTCGCCGGCGTGGATGCCGTTGATGACGAGCACGATCGGTCGCCCGGTCGCGTGCGCTTCCGCGGGGCTCTTCACCCCATCCTTGGAGAGGACGACGAGCGGCAGGTCGCGGCCTTCCGGGCTCGCGCCGAAGCTCGAGACCACGAACCGTCGATCTCCACGCTCGCGCAGACCGCCCAGGAATCGAAGCACGTCGGCGTGTAGCGACGTTTCGCGGTACTGCGTGGTTTCTGCCCGGGTGAGCGGTCGACTCATGCCGTTCCTGTACTCGATCGGTGGTCGAAAACCTCCACGGCTTGGCGACGATCAGCCGGGTCCCGACGCGCGATAGGTGAGCCCCCTCTCACCGCGGTGCGCGCCGGACGTCGACACCTGGACGCGGGACCTCCCCGCGCGTCGGGTGTAGTCTCTAGGCAGTCCGCCTGCGCCCGATGGGTCGGACGGACGATCCCCCACCATGCTCGATTGGCTCATCGTCGGCGGCGGCCTCCACGGGACCTACCTGTCCCTCTGGCTGACCGGCGTTTGCGGCGTGCGACGCGATCGCGTCCGCGTGCTCGACCCGTTCGAGGATCCGCTCGCTCGCTGGCGTCACTGCACCCGCAACACGGGCGTCGACGTCATGCGTTCGCCCCTCGTCCACCACATCGATCCCGACGCTAGCTCGCTGTTGCGCTTCGCCGAGAAGGTCCATCCCGAGCGCGCCGACCTCTTCAGCGGCCCCTATCGGCGGCCGACGCTCGATCTGTTCGAAGCGCACACGGAGTCCGTCATCGACCGCAATGCGTTGCGTGCACTGCGACTTCGCGGCCGCGCCGGTCGTCTGACGCGCGTGACAGGAGGCTTGCGCGTCGAGACGGATCTCGGCGCGCTCGAAGCGCGCGAGATCGTGCTCGCCGTCGGCCTCGGTCAGGACCTGTTCGTTCCCGAGTGGGCGCGCGCGCTGGACCCCTTGCGCTCGGTACACGTCTTCGACGATCGCTTTCGTATCGGCACGATCGGCGCGCACGAGCGCGTCGCCGTCGTCGGTGGCGGCATGAGTGCTGCGCAGTGCGCGATGGAACTCTCGAGTCGGACGAGCGCAGCCCCGCTCCTCGTCACGCGCCACGCGACACGTGTCGCGCGTTTCGACCAGGACGTGTGTTGGTTCGGCCCGAAATGCCTCGACGACTTCGCGCGGATCGGCGCACCCACCGAGCGTCGCGCGACCGTCGAGTCGGCGCGATTGCGCGGTTCGATGCCCGCGGAGGTCGCCCTACGCCTCGAGTCCGATGTCCGCGAGGGCCGCATCGAGCGACGACTCGCGTCCGTGCGCTCCGCACGCATGCTCGAGCGCGGCGTCGAACTCCACCTCGACTCCGGCGCGGCCGAGCGCGTCGATCGCGTCGTCCTCGCGACGGGTCTCGCGGATCGTCGGCCCGGCGGTCCGTGGATCGACGCGGCCGTTCACGACCTGGGCCTGCCGGTCGCGCCGTGCGGCTCGCCGCTGCTCGATCCGGAGCTGCGTTGGGCGCCGAATCTGCGCGCCGCCGGCGGACTCGCGGAACTGGTCGTGGGCCCCAGCGCGCGAAACCTCGCGGGCATCCGCATGGCCGCGACGCGCCTGTCGGCCGCGTGACCTGCCGTCAGCGTGAACTGCCCCTCGCCTCGGTAGGTGGCGTGATTCCGGCTCGAGCCGCGCAACATGAATTCGCGCCGCTACGATCCGCCAGTACATGAGTGGCGACGAGGATTCGGTTCGCGCGCAGCCGTTGAATCGGTTGGTCCGACCATGGGTCGTTCTCTCAGTGCGAGTGCCCCGCGCTGGAGATCACCGACACGCTGCCGTTCCTCTATGCGCACTACCACACGGCGAACGACACGCCGGTGCGCCTCGACGACGTGCGCATGGCGCGTGTCGTCGTGGGAGTCGACGCAGTCGTGCGCGATCTCGCCGGCGGCGGAGCGGTGCACGCCGACATGAGTGACCGAGACCGGAAAGCGGACGCGAGGTTCGCCGAGATCGAGACCTGGGCGCGCGAGATCGGCGGCCTCGGCCCCGATCAGGCGGTGCGCGTCACCGAGCGCGAGTGCTCGCGATCCGGCTGGCCGCCGTTCGAAGTCGCGATCGCGGTCGAAGTCCACGGGGTGGCGTACGAACGCGTCGTCCACAAGCGGATCGAGAACGTGACCCGCCTCGACGTCGGCGGCGCCTGGCGCGGCGGTGATGCCTGCTGCGGGACTTGATCCGGCGCGCTTCGAGTCGGCCGAACCGGCGAATGAGCACTCGAATCGCCATTTCGGCTCAGAATGCCCCGACGGACTTGCCGTAGCGCGCGCACTCCTCTCTCCTGTCGCGCTCGCAACCCGACTCGAACTCGATCGCGGACTCCATCGATGAAGACCGTCCTCAAAATCACCCTGGGCTTCCTCCTGGCTTTCCTCGTCGCTGCGGCGATCGTCGGATTCTTGGGGTTTGGGTTCCTCGCCGCGGCCGCGGCGGGCTCGAAGAAGAGCGTCGAGTCGGGGACGATTCTGACGGTCGACCTGTCGGCCCCCGTGACCGAGAGCGGTCGCACGCCTTCGCCTTTCGCGATGCTCCAAGGCGCCACGGGCTCGCCGCTGCCCGCGTACGAACTCGCCAGCGCGCTCCGTCACGCCGCGACGGACGATCGCGTGAAGGGCGTTCTCCTCCACGGTGGCTTGAGCGGATCGATGTCGTCGCTCTCCGCGGCACGCACGGCGTTGGCCGAGATCCGCGCCGCGAAGAAGCCCGTTTACGCCTACTACGGTTCGATGGACGAGCGCTCGATCTGGTTCGCCTCGGCCGCCGACGAGCTGTGGATGGAACCGCTCGACGTCGTGATCTTCGACGGTTTCTCGGCCGAGATCCCCTACTTCGGCGACATGCTCGAGAAGTACGGCATCGAAGTGCAGGTGACTCGCGTCGGCAAGTACAAGTCGGCCGTCGAGCCGTTCCTGCGCGGTCGCATGAGCGCCGAGAACGAGGAACAGATGAAGGCGATCCTCGCCGACGTGCAGGCCGCGATGTACGGCGAGATCGCCGCCGCGAGCGACATCCCGCTCGCGAAGTTGGAGCAAGTAGCGCGCGAGAAGGGTTGGCTGACCCCGGAGGAAGCGATCGAACTCGGGTTGGTCACGAGGACCGCCTCGTTCGGCGAGATGCTCGCGAAGATGAAGGAGGTCGCGGGAACCGACGCGGACAACGAGATGCCGCAGGTTGCGATCGAGGACTACGCCCGCGCCGTGTGGAAGAACGGCAAGAAAGGTGCGGGGATACAAGTCATCGTCGCCGAGGGAGAGATCGTCGATGGCGAGGGCGTGGGCGGGATCGGCGGCGACGAACTGGCCCGTCGACTTCGCGAAGCGCGCGAGGACGACGACGTGAAGGCCGTGGTCATGCGCGTCGATTCTCCGGGTGGCAGCGCGACGGCATCCGACGTCATCCGCGCCGAAGTGCTGGCACTCAAGGCCGCGAACAAGACCGTCGTCGTCTCGATGGGACGCCTCGCGGCTTCGGGCGGTTATTGGATCTCCGCGAACGCCGACGCGATCGTCGCGCACCCCGAGACGCTCACAGGATCGATCGGCGTGTTCGGGATGCTGCCCAACATCGAGAAACTCGCCGAGAACCATGGCCTACGCGCCGAGGTCGTGCGGACCAGTCCGCTCACCGGTTTCGAGTCGATCTGGAAGCACAAGGACGAGGCGCAAGTTGCGCGTATCCAGAGCCTCGTCGACAGGATCTACGACCGCTTCCTCGACCTCGTTGCCGAAGGACGCAGCTTGCCGCGCGAACGCGTTCACGAGATCGCGCAAGGTCGCGTGTGGTCCGGCACCCGCGGCAAAGAACTTGGGCTCGTCGACGAACTCGGTGACCTCGATCGCGCGATCGCGATCGCGCGCGAGAAGTCGGGCCTCGGTAAGGACGCGCCGGTGCGTTTCGAACGCCCCGAAAAAAACCTCTTCGAGCAGATCATCGAAGAGATCGTCGCGGGCGAGCGCGAACCTCTGACCCGCATGCTCGGAACTCGACTGGATGTCCTCGATCGCGCGTTCACGGTCCTCGAGCACGCGCAGAGGATCGCCGGCACGACGGGTGTCGTGGCCCGGATGCCGTTCGACATCGACATCCGCTGAGAGCCCGTGAAGAAATCGAATCTACGGGCTCTCGGATTCATGTAGCGACGCGTCGCGAGAGCGTGTGAAGAGATCGAGCCTCCACGCTCTCGGGCTCCGTCTGCGCCGGTCGGTCGCGCTCGGCCCCTGAATCCACCACAGGCTGTGGAGAGGGAGCGAAGTCGTCCCGCGTGCGCGCTTTCGAGAATCATGGGCCCCCGACGAAGTACTTCTGCGCGCGCTGAACAACCGCCACATCGAGCTCACGCTCATGCCGACGGAGGCGTGCAACTTCCGCTTCACGTACTGCTACGAGGACTTCGCGCTCGGGAAGATGAGCCCGGCCGTCGTCCGCGGCGTGAAGAACTTCCTGAGCTCCCGCGCTCCCGATGTCGACACGATGAGCTTGGCGTGGTTCGGCGGCGAGCCGCTACTCGCACTCGACGTCATCCGCGACGTGCAAATGCACGTGCGCGATCTGACCCGAGCCCATCCGCACATCGCCGCGGGTGCGAACATGACCACGAACGCCTGGAAGCTCGACCCGGCCACGTTCGACGAACTCGTCGGACTTGGTATCGACGAGTACCAGATCTGGTTCGACGGCCCCGAGGAGATGCACGATCGGAAACGTAGACGCATGGATGGCAAGGGCACGTTCGGCCGCATCTGGCGCAATGTCCTCGCGATGCGCGATTCCCCCCGCGAGTTCCACATCATCCTGCGCGTGCACGTCGACAGCGAGAACATGGAGTCACTGTTCGGCTTCGTCGACCGACTGAAGTCCGAGTTCGTCGCGGACCGACGCTTCGAGATCTTCCTGAAGCGGCTCACGCGCTACGGCGGCGCGAACGACGGCGATTTGCCGATCCTGTGCACGGAGGAACACGCACGACGCTTCGAGGAACTCCAGCGACACACGTACGCGAGCGCGGAGCCCGCCCACATCCGCGGCGCCGGTGGAAAGTCCTCGCCGAGTTTGTGCTACGCCGCCAAGGGCAACAGCCACGTCGTGCGCTCGGACGGACGCCTGTGCAAGTGCACCGTCGCGCTCGACCACCCGGCGAACACGGTCGGCCGACTCCACGAAGACGGCACGGTCGAGATCGATGCGTCGCGCGTGCGCCCGTGGATGCGCGGCGTTTTCAGCGGGATCCAGGCCGAATTGCTGTGTCCGCTGATCGGCCTCGACGCCGCGCTCTCGCCCGTGCCCGAGTCAGTGTAAGCCGGGCACATCGACGCCACGTTCCTTCGCCGTCTGCACGGCGAGGTCGTACCCGGCATCGACGTGGCGGATCACGCCCATGCCCGGATCACACGTGAGCACGCGCTCGATCGCGGCCGCGGCCTCAGGGGTCCCGTCGGCGACCGTCACTTGGCCGGCGTGAAGGCTGTAGCCGATCCCGACGCCGCCGCCGTGGTGGAAGCTGACCCACGAAGCGCCCGCGGCCGTGTTCACGAGCGCGTTGAGGATCGGCCAGTCGGCGACTGCGTCCGTGCCGTCCTTCATCGCCTCGGTCTCGCGATTCGGGCTCGCGACCGAACCGCAATCGAGGTGATCGCGGCCGATCACGATCGGCGCCGACACGAGCCCCGTGCGCACCGCTTCGTTGAACGCGACACCCGCTTTCGCGCGCTCGCCGTAACCGAGCCAACAGATGCGCGCCGGCAGACCCTGGAACGCGACGCGCTTCGCCGCCATGTCGAGCCAGCGCAAGAGCGCACGGTCCTTCGGGAAGAGTTCCGCGACGATCTTGTCCGTCGTCGCGATGTCCTTCGGATCACCCGACAGCGCGACCCAGCGGAAAGGTCCCTTGCCCTCGCAGAAGAGCGGTCGTACGTACTTCGGGACGAAGCCCTCGAAGCCGAAAGCACCGGCGAATCCGGCCTGTTTGGCGTGCCCGCGCAAGTTGTTCCCGTAATCGAACGTGTCCGCGCCGCGGCTCTGCAGCTCGAGCATGCACTTCACGTGCTCGATCATCGTTCGGAACGATTCGTGCTCGTACTTCTTCGGATCCGCCGCGCGCAGCGCGAGTGCTGCGTCGTAGCTCATCCGGTTCGGCACGTAGCCGCCGATCGGATCGTGCGCGCTGGTCTGATCGGTCAGGATGTCCGGGGTGATACCCCGCGCGATCAAGCGCTCGAGCAGTTCCACGGCGTTGCACGGCACGCCGATCGACTTCGCCACGCCCTCGCGCTTCCACGCCACCGCTCGATCGATCGCGTCGTCGAGATCGTCGATCATCACGTCGAGATAGCGCGTGTCGAGCCGCTTCTCTATCCGCGAACGATCCACGTCCGCCGCCAGGAACGTCCCGTCGTTCATCGTCGCCGCGAGCGGCTGCGCACCGCCCATGCCGCCGAGTCCGCCCGTCACGACGAGCCGGTGCTTCAACGTGCCGCCGAACCACTTCGCGGCCGACGCGGCGAACGTCTCGTACGTGCCTTGCAGGATTCCCTGCGTGCCGATGTAGATCCACGAACCGGCCGTCATCTGGCCGTACATCATCTTGTTCTCGGCCTCGAGCTCGCGGAAGTGCTCCCACGTGGCCCACTTCCCGACGAGATTGCTGTTCGCGATGAGCACGCGCGGCGACGCGGTCGTCGTGCGGAAGATCCCCACGGGCTTGCCCGACTGCACGAGCAGCGTCTCGTCCGGCGCGAGACGTCGCAGCGCAGCGACGATCGCTTGGAAGCTGGGCCAATCGCGCGCCGCCTTGCCGCTCCCGCCATAGACGATGAGGTTCGCGGGATCCTCGGCGACCTCGGGATCGAGGTTGTTCATGAGCATCCGCAGCGCGGCCTCGGCTCCCCAGCTCTGGCACGTGCGCACGTTGCCGCGCGGCGCGCGCTGCGGACCGGTCGGTATGGAGTCGACAGCGGAGCGGGGCGACTTGGGCACAGGGCTCGAACGGTTCATGGCGGCGTCCATCGGGTGCGCGGGAAGCCGTCAGGATAGCGACGGCGCGCTACGGGAACTCCCCTCGCCGGCGCCGGATCGCGATCGACGAACGACCGCTGCGTCGCGTCGGCGGTCGGCGAGGGTTCGATGGCGATCCAGTTCATGCACGAGTACGTCGAGGAGATGTGAACGGATCCCTGTGCGCTGGATGAGTTCCCGGATCGTCCGTCCGGTCGATCGTGCCGCACGCATCAGCATGGAACCGACCCGCGCGGAGACGCAGACTCCGGCGCGATGAGTCGCAAGGTTCTCACCGCGAGCGCCATCTGGGGCGCCAGCATCCTGCTCTCGCGGCTCGTCGGACTCGTGCGCGAGGCGGCACTCGGGCGCACGCTCGGCGTCGGCGGTGAGGCCGACCTCTACCAAGCGGCGTTCACGGTCCCCGACTTCGTGAACTACCTGCTCGCGGGCGGAGCGATGGCGGTCGTGCTCGTGCCCCTGCAAGCGGCGCGACGATCCCGCGGTGAAGAGGTCGAGGCTTGGCGTTCGATCGCGACGATCGCGAACGTGGTCGGGATGGCGCTCGTCACGTTGGGCGTGATCGCGTGGATCTTCATGCCGGCACTCGTGCGGCTCGCGGCACCCGGATTCGACGCAGTAGAGCACGCGGAACTCGCGCGCCTCTCGCGCATCGTCCTCCCGGCACAGTTGTTCCACGTCGTCGGGGCGGTCTTCTCCGCGGCGTTGCTGGCGCGTGATCGTCACGCGATCGCGGCGCTCGCGCCGGTCCTCTACAACGTCGTCATCGTCGCGTGCGGTCTCGCGACCGGTACGGCGGAGGGTTTCGCGTGGGGCGTGCTCGTCGGCGCGTTTTTCGGACCGTTCCTCCTGCCGCTCGTCGCGTGCGCGCGACTCGGATTTCGTTGGACGCCGCGCATCGAGCGCGCGGAGCCCGACTTGCGCGCGTGGTTCCTGCGCTCGCTGCCGATCATGGCCGGGTTCTCGATCGTCGTCGCGGACGATTGGTTCCTGCGCGCGGAAGGCACGCTCGTCGGAGCAGGTGCCGCCGCGACGCTCGGCTACGCGAAGACGCTCTTGCGCGTGCCGGTCGGCGTGTTCGGCCTGGCGGCCGGACTCGCGGCCTATCCGCTGCTCGCGCGGCTCGCGGCCGAGAAGAGGCACGCGGACCTGGGCGCGCAACTCTCGCGCGGCATCCGCGGCGTCGTCTTGCTCGCGCTCGCGTCGCAAGCCGTACTCGTCGCGGCCGGAACCGACATCACGAGCGTCGTGTACGGCCGCACGCGGCTCGCGCCGGAGGAGATCGCAGCTGTCGCCGAGGCGCTCTCGTTCTGTGCCCTCGGACTCGCGGCGTGGGCCGCGCAACCGTTGCTGGCGCGCGGGTTCTACGCGCTCGGGAACACGTGGATGCCGGCGATCCTCGGCACCGCAGTCGCGCTCGCCGCGTGGCCCGTCTACGGTCTCGCGCGCGAACGGTTCGGCGTGGCGGGACTGGCGGCGACGAGCGCGCTCGCGATCACGTTGCACGCGCTCGTCCTGTACTCGGCGCTCGCGCTGCGACTGCGACGAGAAGGCGCCGCGCGTCCCACGGGTCTCCTGTCGTTCAGCGCGCGCGCGCTGTCCGCGTTCGGCGTCGGCCTCGGAGTCGGCGTCGCGCTGTCCCGCGTTCTGCCCGAGGCCGCGACGACGTACGCTTCGGCGCTGCGCGCCGCCGCGATCACGGCGGGAACGCTGGCCGCGTTTGCCGGTACGGGCGCAGGCGTCGGCCTGTCCGAGATCCGCGAGGCGTCCGCACCGATTCTGCGCCGATGGCGCGGGCCGGCCCCGACTTGATTCGGCGGAGAACGGCGGCGAATTCGACGTGCCGGTCGTCGTGCGCTTGCGGAACTGAGAAGTGCGGGCCGTGCCGTAGGAGACCCGCGCCTTTTTCTCGTTCCGCATTGCCAGTCGACGCGTGCGACCACTCGGCGTGCGTGCGACGGCGCTCCGATTCCGTTCGGATCGGATGCAAGTCACGAGGCGCCGCGACGCCCAGAGGCGCACAGAGAGCTCCGTGGTTTCACGGAGCGAGCGCGCCAACCCGCTCAGTCGGCGGACGGCGAATCCAGTCGGTCGACCAAATCGCGAACTCGGTCGAAGTACTCCTCGTCCCGGTGTGCCTCGAGGACGACGAGCGTTCTCGGGCCAGAGACCCAGAACGTCGGCGGAGGCGGCGCCATGTCGGGTCCGGGGAGCTTCGTCGAGGGACGGGCGAGATGCTCGCGCAGCTTCGCGGCACTCGATTCGGCCGAAGGTGCCGGCCGCTCGACGGGACTCCATCTCTTCATCGCCGCGATACGAGCGTGGTCTCCTTCCTCGAGCTGCGCCGTCATCGGCACGCGCATGAGTTTCACACCGTCGGCCTTGTACAGGACGCAACCGCGCGACATCGCCTTCCAGAAGCTCGCCGCGTCGAGATCGTTCAGGGTTCGAGCGACATCGTGCGCATTCGCGTGCACGAGCCGGATCGACTCCGAGCCCGCGGGAGGACTGGGCTCGAGGCGTCGAATCGGGGGGTGCGTCGCGCACGAGGCGAGCCCGGCGAGAGCGAGCGCGATGACGCCGGACTTCATCGTGCTCTCACTTCGAAGCCGTGGAAGGCTGATCGAGCGCGCGGATCAGCTCGATCGCGCGCGTGAGCTCCGCTGCGTAACCTGGCGGCGTGGCGAGCACGATCGAGTTCGAGCGCGAGTCCGTCGTCAGCGACACGTGCACCGTTCCATCGGCAGCATGGTGACTGGCATGAGCCGAGCTCGTGCACCCACCAGCGCGGTCCTCGGGTGATCCGATCTTCGCGCCGTGCAGCATTCCGCACACGCGCGCGGCGACGAGTTGCGCCGGTTGATGCGTGAGCGGCACGACTTCGGCGTCTCCGAGGTTCGGGCGGTTGCGGTCCGGCGCCGAGCACGCGGCGACCGTGAGGAGGAACGAAGCGACGATGGCGGCTCTCATGGCAAGTCTCCTTCACACAGACAACGGACCGACGGCGACTTCGACGGCCGCGACGAGTATCCCGTCCCGCAACAGATGAATCGACTCTTGTATGTCGTCGTGCAGGAAGCGATCGCGCTCGAGCTTCGGAACGCGGGTTCGCAGGCACTTGTGCGCTGCATCCGCCCCTTTTCCCGCGCGCAAATCACCGTGGAACTCACGCGCCTGTGCCGCGCACATCCACTCGAGCGCCAGGATCACCTCGACGTTCGCGACGATCGAGAGCGCCTTACGCGCGGCCGTCACCCCCATCGACACGTGATCTTCTTGGTTCGCGCTGGTCGGGATCGTGTCCACGGACGCGGGGTGAGCGAGCGGCTTGTTCTCGCTGGCCAGCGCGGCAGCGGCGACTTGCACGATCATCATCCCCGAATTGAGCCCGGGCTTCGGCGTCAGGAACGCGGGCAGATGCGAGAGATCCGGGTTCACGAGCTGCTCGATGCGCCGCTCGGACACGTTGCCGAGCGTCGCCATCGACAGCGCGAGGTAGTCGAGCGCGACGGACAGCGGTTGACCATGGAACTGTCCGGCGCTGACGACCTCGTTGGTGTCCGGGAAAACGAGCGGATTGTCCGTCACTGAGGTGAGTTCGATCGCGACGACGGAGCGCACGTGCTCCAGCGCCGTGTGCACCGCGCCATGGATCTGCGGCACGCAGCGCAGCGAATACGGATCCTGGACGCGATCACAGTCCACGTGCGAGGCGAGCACTTCGGATTCCGTGAGACACACGCGCACGTTGCGCGCGGCGCGATGGTGTCCTGCGTGTCCCTTGAGATCCGCGATGCGGTCCGCGAACGGCTTCAGTGAACCGAGCAACGCCTCGATCGAGAGTGCTGCGATCGCGTCGGCACACTTCAGCGCGTTCTCGGCGCGCAGCACGGCGCACGTGCCGATCGCTTTGATCACTTCGGTGCCGTTGATCAGCGCGAGGCCTTCTTTCGCCGAAAGCCGCACCGGTTCCTCACCGATCCGCTTCAGGGCTTCGCGCGCGGGCAAGCGCTCGTTCCCGACGTACGCTTCCCCGTGTCCCAAGTACGCCGCGGCCATGTGCGCGAGTGGCGCGAGGTCGCCGCTGGCTCCGACGGATCCTTGCCGAGGAACCACGGGAACGAGGCCTTTTTGGAAGATGCGCACGAGCGCTTCGACGAGGCTCACGGACACGCCCGAATGCCCGCGCACGAGTCCGTTCAGGCGCAGGACCTGCGCGATCCGCACTTCCTCGCGCGGCATCGGCTCGCCGATTCCGCAGCAGTGCGAGAGCACGAGGTTCTCTTGGAGTTCTTCCAGATCGCCGACGGGAATCGCGACGTTCTTCAGCTTTCCGAAGCCGGTCGTGAGCCCGTAGACGACGTCGCCCCGCTCGACGTGACGCTCGACGATCTCGCGCGCGCGCCGCACCGCGGTCATCGCCGAGGGCGCGATCGAAAGTGCGATCGCCTCACCGCGTGCGAGCGGTGCGAGGTCGGCGAGCGTTAGCGAAGTTCCGTCGAGTACCAGGTTTTTCACGGGTCGAGAGGCTACGCGATCGGGGCTCCGATCGCAGCGTCGGAGAGACGCCGCCTCGCGCTCGAACCCGCCGGCGATTCACGGACCGAATCGGGGACAGAGCGTGTGAAGACATCACACGCTCTCGCGACGCGAAGCGTCGCTACATGAATCTGAGAGCCCGTGGACTCGATTTCTCCACGGGCTCTCAGCGTTTTCCCGCGCGCCGCCGGGTTTCTTCGTCCTGACCGACGATCGCGCCTTCAGGCAGCGCGACGTAGAGCCGCGTCTCACCCGCGATCTCGAGCGGTTGGTCCTTGGTCAACACGCTTTCGTTCCAACGCACCGTCACGAGCCACGATCCCTCGGGCAGATCCTGGATCCGCAAATCTCGCCCGAGCGCGAGAACGATCGGATCGCGCGGCGTGCCGTCGACCTCGACGTGCACGGGCAACGGCTGGATGCGATCGGGCATCTGGATCGCGAGTTCGCCGTCGCCCCCGGTGACGGGTTGCAGCGTGAGATCCGCGCGCACATCGCCGAGCCTCAACACGGCGTGAGCGACGCGTTTGCCGTCGCGCGACAACGCCGTGAGGTAGCGCACGCCAGACACGTCCTCGCTCGCGGACAGTTGGAACTCGCCCTTCTCGTTCGTCGACGCTTGTTGGAGAGCCGGCGGCAAGTCCGGGAGCACATCGCTCTCCAAGAAAAGATAGTTCGTCTGTCCGAACACCGACAACATCGCCGCAGTGCGATCGGGTGCCTCGAGGCGCACGATCGCGTTCGAGGCGGGCTCGCCGCGATCCGAGACGACGCCGGTCACCACGGGCGCTGCATCGAGCCCGAACTCGGCGGTCGCGCGCGAGCCGGTCTGCAATTCGATCGATTGCCGCACCGGTTTCGCGGTGGCGCCGGCGTGGTAAAGGCGCAACGTGACGCGAGCTTCGGGCAAGTCCTCGACGATCGCCGTTCCACCGGGCCAGATGCGAACGGGGTTCACGTCCTGCCACGGGAATTTGCGCTCGGCGTCGACGGCCTCCGGCAGGATGAAGAGCAGTGCTTGTTGACCGGCGTTCAGGGCGTCGGTGATCGATACCTGCAAGCTCGCGCCGGGATCCAAGCGGAATTTCAAGCGTCCGCGCTCGATCGTCGTCGCACCCGACAACGTGAGCGATTGACGCAAGCTCGCGAATCCAGGCTTCGAAACGACGACGAGGATCTCGCCCGGGGCGACAGTAGAGAACTCGACGCCGCCGTCTTCGGCAGAGTCGCGCACTTGGCCGTCCATGCGCACGACGGCGCCGACGATCGGCTTTCCGTCCTTGTCCATCACGTCGGCGAACACGCGCGCGGGTCGTCCGAACGGGACGTTCAGTTGGGTCTCGCGCTGCGGCCGCAAGCGAACTTCGCGTTCCGCGCCGACGATGCCGGGACCCGTGATCGAGAGCACGGAGAGGCCCGGTTGCAGCGAATCCGCGCCGAAACGGCCCAGGCTGTCCGCGTAGAGCGTCCGACCCCTGTTGGGTCCGGCGAGGAAACGCACTTGCGCGCGCACGCCGGCATTCCGTCCATCGACCACGGATCCGACCAGCTTGGCCGTCGCGCCGGCGCCGAGGTCGGGCGCGCCGTCGGCCTTCGGGTTCGAAGCCGCGCGCACGAGCGTGAGCCGCACGTCGAGCGGGAAGATCACCGTCGTTTCGAGCGACGTGAACTCCGGCGTCTCGTCCTCGGCCAGTTCGACACCGCGCGCATTGCCGGGCTCGGATTCGGTCGGAGTCGTCGGCCCCGGAACTCCCACGGATCCCGTGAAATCGACGGCTACGGGCGGCGGTGCGGGCTCACGTAGGAACCAGAACGCCGCGCCCGCGATGCCGGCGACGAGCACGGCAGCGATGGAGGCCAGCACGACGTTCCGCGCGTTTCGTTCCATGTCTTTCGGGGATTCAGGACTCGCGCGAGATGCGCGCGGGGTCGAAGCGAGCATAGCCCGAGCCGAACCCCCACCCCACCTCTGGATCCAGCGCGTTGACCTGCGCGCCGCCCCGGGACACGATCGGCGCGTGATCGAGCGCGCATTCTTCTTGTCCGTGTCCGTGATCCTGTGCGCGCTCCCGCTCACGGCGGCGTGCGAAGATGCTCCGACATCGCCTGCGCTGGCATTGCGAGCGCGGTTGGAGTTCGAAACGGGCGAATCACGCGCGGTCGGGCTCTTGGCGCTCGACCTCGATGGCGATGGCGCCGACGAACTCGTGTCGCTCCTACGCGGACCCGGCGCGATCCAAGTCGTCGAGGGGCTCTCGAATCGCGCTGTGCGAATTCCGCGGCGCGTCACGCTCGAGGTCGGCGACTTCTCGATCGGCCCCGTGCGCGTCGGAGCGTGGAAGCCCGGGCGCGACGGCGGGCCCGCGATCGTCGCGATCGCACAGCGCGCGGAAACGGCACTCGTCCTCGTCGACGTGCGCGCGCTGTTCCTCGGGAAGTCGGACGCGATCGTCGGCCGTGTCGAACTCGCTTCGCGACCCCGCGCGATCGCAGCCGGCGACCTCGGGCT
>CAZKIY010000004.1:0-1701 GCA_964552875.1 uncultured Planctomycetaceae bacterium | reverse complement strand
GCCGTGTCGAACTCGCTTCGCGACCCCGCGCGATCGCAGCCGGCGACCTCGGGCTGGACGGCATCCCGGAGATCGCCATCGCGACGCTGGAAGACGAGCTCTTGATCGTGACCGGCGGTGCCGTCTCGGCTCCTTTCGCTCTCCGCGACTCGCAATCGACCTGCGTGCATTTCACGGCGGATGGTCGGTCGGTGCTCGTCGGTTCCCAAGCGACGCGCAAGATCGTGCGCTACGTGCCGTCGAGTGCGTTCCGCTTCGAGCTCGAGGGCGAAGTCCAACTGAACGGCCTTCCGCGTCGCATCGACGAGCTCGACGGCTGGCGCGGAGCGAATGGCCCGACGTTCTTCGTCGCGGCGGGCGAAGGCGATCTCGTGCGGCTCGACAAGGACCTGCGCGTACTCGGCATCGACGAGACCGCCGCCGTACCGATCGATCTCGCGCACGCCGGTGTCGCGCCGAAGCGTTCGTTGCTCGCCGTCGCCGTGCACGGGCAGAGAGCCCGCGTAGAGCGCGAGGACGGCTCCACGACGACGTTCTACGCCGGTCAACATCCCGCCGCCGCCACGTTCGGAGACTTCGACGGTGACGGACACTTGGACACGGCGTTCGCGAACGGCGAAGCGAAACGCATCAGCGTCGCGTTCGGCCGTGCCGACGGCGGTTTCGATGTCGCGCGCTCCGCGAGGTCGGGCCGTTCGCCGCATTCGATCGACATCGGCGACCTCGACGGCGACGGTCGGCCCGACGTCGTCGCGCTGTGCGCTCTCGATGGAACGATTCGCGTGCATCGCGGCACGGCCGATGGACTGGGCGAGGGCATCGCTCAAGGTTTCGTGGAGGGTGCGAACCGCGTGACGTTGCGCGACCTCGATCACGATGGCCACCTCGACGCCATGTTCCTGCGTGAAATGAACCGCAACGTCGTGCTCGACGCCTGGTTCGGCGACGGAACCGGTCGTTTGTGGCTGCGCGGCGAGACGAAGCCGCTCGTGTGCGCGACGTCGATGGGCGACCTGCTCGTCGAGGACGTCGATGCCGACGGAACTCTCGAGGCTGTGATCACGGATCCGAGTGAGTCGAAGGTCGCGCTCGTGCGGCTCGCGTCACCCGAACCCGGCCGCGTCGAGTTCGGCGCGCCGACCTCGATCGACGTGGCTGGATCACCCAACTCCCTCGCGTGGCTCGGAGCGCAAAACGAAAGGCGCTCGATCGCAGTGGGCCTGACGGCAGCGGCGCCCGCCGCCGGCCTCGCAATCCTCGTCGTCGAGCGCGGGTCGCTCGTCCTGCGCGGCGTCGCCCGGATGGAGACGTCGGCGCGCTCGATCGCGGTCGCGCAGGACGGCAGCGTCGCCTACGTGGGCGGCGGCGAGAGCGTGGGCGCACTATCGATCCTGCGCGAGAGCTTCATCGGCGGTGAATCGCAGGGTTTGACGCCCGAGGGCCCGTGGCCGACGGGCTTGCGCGCCTACGCCGTCCGCATGGGCGACCTCGACGGTGATGGACGCGACGACGTGGTCGTTTCGGCGCAGAACAGCCATCACTTGAACGTGTGGCTCGCGCGCCCGTCCGAGACGAGCATGCAATTGCTACGACTGCCGGACGTCGGCGTCGGAACGGGCCCGCTCGACCTGCGGATCTCGGACATGGATGGCGACAAAGTGCCGGAGATCGTGGTCGCGTGCGCGTTCAGCGACGAGATCG
>CAZKIY010000003.1:1323-38243 GCA_964552875.1 uncultured Planctomycetaceae bacterium | reverse complement strand
CCTTCGGCAACATCGCGCTGCCGGGCACCTTGACGTCCTGCAGCACGAGTTCGCTCGTCACCGACGCGCGCAGGCTCCACTTGTGCTTCTGCTCGGGCGCGCTGAAGCCGGGAGTCCCCTTTTCGACGAGGAAACCGCGGATCTTGCCTTCAGCGCGGGCCCACACGACGGCCACGTCGGCGACCGTGCCGTTCGTGATCCACATCTTGCGGCCGTTGAGCACCCAACCGCTCCCGTCCTTCTTCGCGACCGTCAACATGCCGCCCGGGTTCGAGCCGAAGTCGGGCTCGGTCAGTCCGAAGCAACCGATCGCTTGACCCTTCGCCATCAGCGGCAACCAGCGCCGCTTCTGCTCTTCGGATCCGTACGCGAAGATCGGGTACATGACGAGACCGCCCTGCACGGAGACGAACGAACGCAGGCCGGAATCGCCGCGTTCCATCTCCTGGTAGATCAACCCGGCCGCGACGTTGTTCAGGCCGGGACCGCCGTATTCCTCGGGGATCGTGGGACCGAAGACGCCCAGATCGGCGAGCTCGGGGACGATCTCCATGGGGAACGTACCCGCCTCGAAATGCTCGGCCGCGAGCGGCAGGAATCGTTCCGACACCCAGTCGCGCACGGTGTCGCGCACCATCTTCTCCTCGTTCGAGAGCGAGTCGTCGAGTTGAACGTAGTCGAGTTGGCGGAACGGCTGCATGGGGATGTCGACGTGACGGGAGCTGTGCGCGGGCCTCGAACGAGGCGGGCGAGTCCTGCATTCTAGAGCACGGGCGTCGCGATCGAAACCGCGCCCTTCCATGGCTCCCGAACTCGTCGTCCCCTGCCCGCTGTGCGGATACCACGCCCCGGAACTCGCGTGTCCGGCGTGCGGGCTCGCTCCGCGCGAACCGACGTTGCGCGAGGCGCGGACCGGCGTCATGCGCGAGTTCAGGGACGGGTTGCGTGCGTTGCCGCAGGGCGCGCGTGCACTGCTCGCGACACCGCGCACGAAACGACTCCTCGTTCCGCCGATGCTGCTCACGGTCGCGATCTTCGGCGCGATCCTCTTGGCCTTGGTGCGGGCTCTCTCGCGCTTCTTCGACGCCGTTCGCAACGAGGATTTGGGAGCGCTGGGCTTGAGCCCGGGGTTCTGGAGCGACGTCGTCGAATGGCTCGCCGGGCTGCAACTCGTGCTCGCCATCGCGCACTCGCTCTCCATCGTCGTGTTCCTCGCCGCGTTCGCGATCGCGGGCCTCTGGACGTTCTCGATCGCGTACGAGCTCGTCTGCGGTCCGTTCCTCGACACGATCCAAGCGCGCGTCGAAGCTCGGTGGTTCGGAGCGGATCCGCGCGTGCGACTCGAGCGGCCGCCCGGAGAAGATCCCGCCGCCGCCGCGCGTGCATCGGCCATCGCAGCGGGCATCTCGATCGCAGCGATCTGCGCGTTCTTCTGGGTCGATGCCGGATGGTCGTGGGCGTTCCTGGCCGTGATCCCGCTCTCTTTCGCGATCGCGGCGCGGCGCGTCCCGGGTTCGGCCTCTTGGTCCGCTTGGTTCGCGCGTTCGCAGGCGCGCGCACTCTGGACCAGCCTGAAAGCATCCCTACTCGCCGCGTTGATCCTGATCGCGTTCGTGTGGCTCAAGTTCGTGCCCTTCGTCGGCTTGCCGCTCTTCGCGATGGTGGCCGGCTTCGCCACGGCGCTCACGTTGCTCGACATCCCCTTTTCCCGACGCAATTGGTCGTTGAAGCAGCGCGTGCGGTTCCTGTTCCAACACTTGGGCGCGATCCTGGCCCTCGGCGTCGTGACGAGTCTGATCTTCCTGGTGCCCTTCATCGGACCGCTCGTGGGAGTTCCGTGTGCTTCGATCGGCGGACAGTGGCTCCTCTGTCGTCTCGACAAGAATTCGATGCGACCCGAGTCTCGCCGCGTCGCGATCCCACTTTGATTGGCTGTCAGCGCGCAACGCCGACCACGAGCACGTCGCGCGAACCGACTTGGCGGCGGTGCTGGATCGTGAAGCGCGCGCGGAAGTCGGCTGGCAAGTGGGCCCAGTTCCGTTCTGCGATCAGACCCAGGAAATCGGCGCCGAAACGCTGAGGCCCCGTTTCGAAGTCCACGAGCTCGCCGCGCACGGTCGGCACGCCCGCGTAGAAGCGATAGCCCTCGGGCTGCACGCCCAGGCACGGGATCTCGAGCGGTTTCTCGGGACGCGCGGCAATTTCGTGCGCGAGGGTGCGCGCCGACTTCGTCGCATCGACGAGCGGCAAGACAAAGATCGCCGCGGCGACTCCGCCCGCGGTGAGCCCGAGCGCGATCGAGTCGGCCCAGCGCGCGAGGTTGCCGCGTCGCAAGTAAAGGGCGCTCGAGAGAGCCGCGGCCGTGAACGCGATCGCGGCGGGCAGCGCGGCATCCGCGTACGGTCGGGCCTTCGTGAGGAGGCGCGGAACGATCGCCGCGCCGAGACCGAGCAGGAGCATCAGAGTCGTCGTGCCCCATGCGACGGGTGTCGCGAGACTTCCGCGCTCGAGCGCGCGTGCGAATGCGATGGCCGCGAACCACGCAGCGACGGGATAGAGCGGCAAGAGGTAGAGCTCGCGCTTCGGCGGCATGATCGAGAACACGACGAAGACGAGTGCGAACCACGTCAACGCGCGCACGAGTCCGCGTTCGGTCGGCCCGATCTCCCGGGCGAGTCGGGGCGCTCGCTGCGCGTCGCGCCACGCACGCCACGCGACAGCAAGCCCTAGGAACGCGAGGCCGGACCAAGGCAGACCGAGCGCCGGGAATTGCCACGCGTGCTCCCACGGTGGTCCCGCATGCGGAGCATCGAGGCTGGTTGCACGCCCTAGGTGCTGACCGAGGAACAGCGGCCTCCACAAGGTCGGTTCGCGCAAGCTCGCTGCGATCGCCCAAGTGGCGACGGGCAGCAACGCGAGGAGCACGAAACCGATCCAAGCACGCACGCTCCAACGTGTCGCCGCGCGAGCCGCGCGCGGCACGGCGAACAGCGCGAGCAATGCGAATCCGACGTGGAGCCATGCGACCGGTCCCTTGCAGAGTGCACCCAGACCCGTGAGGAGTCCCGCGAGGAGGAAGCGCCGCGTCCGCTCGCGATCCGTTCCTCCGTCCGTCCACACGAGGTCGATGGCGGCGAGACAGAAGAACGCCAGCAGAGGATCGAGCTGCAAGCGTCCGCCGAACCACACGATCATCGCGGTGCCGAGGTAGAAGGTCGGCGTCCACGCGGCTACGACCTCACCGAAGTGACGACGAGCGATGCGGGTTGCGATCCAAGCGGATCCGAGCGTCGCGAGGATCGATGGCGCGCGAAGGGCGAAGCTCGTCCACCCTCCGAGTTCACCCGCGAGCGACGTGAGCCAATACACGAGCGGGGGTTTGTCGGGGTAGATGTCCCCACAGATGTGGAGGACGATGAAGCTCCCGCTGTCCCATGCCTCGCGCGCGATCTGCGCGTAACGCGGCTCGTCCGGCGCCCACAAGTCCCGAAAAGCGGCCAACGCCACCAAGGGCAGCGCCAGGTGCCATCCACCGAGAAAAGGGGCCCGGTACGAAAGTACCGGCCTCACTCAACGCTCTTTCGTCGCGCAGCGACCATGTCGTGCGCATCATCGGAACCGCATTGTCCACGTCCAGTACCAAGTCTCGATCGGCCACTCGCGAAGGCGTGCTGCCCTTCGCCGTCCGCGACCGATTTCCGTCTCGCGGACGCGGGTTGATCGAACTGTCGCTGATCGCTCCGGTGTACGACGAGGAAGCGAACGTCGAGCGCTTGCACGCGCGCGTCGTCGAGGTCTTCGGGACGCACGTCACGTGGGAACTCCTCCTCGTGGACGACGGCAGCCGGGATCGGTCGGCCGAGATCATCCGCGAACTCGCGCGTCGCGACCCGCGCGTCGTGGGCGTTTTCTTCCAAAGGAACTGCGGGCAGACCGCGGCAACGGCTGCTGGGATCCAATTGGCGAGGGGCAGGTTGCTGGCCACGCTCGACGCGGACCTGCAGAACGATCCACGCGACCTGCCGGCCATGATCGACCTGTGTCGGCGTCACGACGCCGTCGTCGGGTGGCGCACGAAGCGGCGCGACACGTTCGTCCGTCGCGCGAGTTCGCGCATCGCGAACCGAGTCCGGAACTGGATTTCGAAGGACTCGATCCGCGACACCGGGTGCTCGCTCAAGGTCTTTCGCGCGGAGGCGATCCAGGCACTGCCGCTGTTCGAGGGGATGCACCGTTTCCTGCCGACGCTCCTGCGTTACCACGGCTTCGACGTCGTCGAGCACGGCGTCGAACATCACCCGCGCACCGCGGGCACGAGCAAGTACGGAGTGTGGAACCGCGCCTTCCGCGCCACGAAGGACCTGTTCGCGGTTCGCTGGATGCGCACGCGGCTGCTCAAGCTCCCCATCCTCGAGGTCGTCGGTGGGAATTGAACGCATCCTGCTCGCACTCGCGTGCGTGGCGTCACTCTTCGCGGGTGGTGGTCTGACCAGATCCGCCGCCGCACAGGAAGTCAGGGCCGAGGAGCCCAAGGCCGCCGCGGTCCGCGTCGACCTCCAAGGTCGACTGAGAGACCTCGAAGTCGTCGAACACGACGGCCGATTCTTCGTCGTGGTGCCGCCGGAGGGCCGCCTCGTCCCGGCCGATCTGTGGCTCGGGGCGCTCCAGGCGGCGCACACGGAGCAGGGCACCCGAGGGCTGCTCTACGTGTTCTTCAACATCACGACGCCCTGGAGCCTGGTCTGGATCGCGGTCGGATTCGCGGGTCAAGCGCTCTTCACGCTGCGCATGCTCCTCCAGTGGTACGCGAGCGAGAAATCGAAACGTTCGGTCGTGCCCGTCGGGTTCTGGTGGGGCAGCCTCTTCGGCGGCATCCTGCTGCTCGCCTATTTCGTTTGGCGCAAGGACGTCGTGGGAGTCGTCGGTCAATCGACCGGTGTCTTCGTCTACGCTCGCAACCTCGTCCTGATCTACAGGAACCGCGAACCCAGGAACCGAAGAACCGAGCCCTCTTGGTCCGCTACCTCGTCACATCCGCTCTCCCCTACGCCAACGGGCCGATCCACTTCGGCCATGTGACCGGCGCGTATCTGCCGGCCGACGTCTACGTGCGCACTCTGCGCATGATGGGCGAGGAAGTCCTCTTCGTCTGCGGCACCGACGAACACGGAGTCGCGATCACGATCGGCGCGGAGCAGGAAGGCACGCCTTACCCCGCGTACGTCGCGCGTTGGCGCGAGGTCATCAAGAAGACCTTCGACGGATTCGGCATCGAGTTCGACATCTGGTCGGGCACGAGCATCTGCCCCGAGCACCGCGCCGCGAGCCAAGGTTTCTTCCGTCGTCTCGACGAGCGCGGGTTCCTGCTGAAGAAGACCTCGGCGCAGCTCTACTGCGTGCGCGACGCGATGTTCCTCGCCGACCGCTACATCCTCGGCACGTGCACGAAATGCGGCTACGAGCAGGCTCGCGGCGACGAGTGCCCGCGCTGCGGGACGTGGCTCGATCCGCTCGAGATGGCGCGGAAGACGAGAGCCGTGTGCAAGATCTGCGGCACCGTTCCGGAGCAGCGCGACACGCTGCACTGGCACCTCGACCTGCCGAGCTTGCGCGACGCCGGTTTCGGCGCCTGGTTCGAGGGACATCCGTGGAAGCCGAACGTCCAAGGCTTCATCGGGAACATGCTGGCCGACCTCCAGCCGCGACCGATCACGCGCGACATGAGCTGGGGCGTGCCCGTGCCCGAGGACCGCGCCGACGGTCAGACGGGCAAGGTTCTCTACGTCTGGTTCGATGCGCCGATCGGGTACGTGTCATTCACCCAGGAATGGGCGCGCGCGCAGGGCCGACCGGGCGACTGGGAACGCTGGTGGAAGTCGCCCGATACGCGGCTCGTGCACTTCATCGGCAAGGACAACATCCCGTTCCACTGCCTCGTGTTCCCGTCGATGCTCTTCGGGATGGACGAAGGCTGGACGATGCCGTGGCAGGTGCCCGCGAACGAGTTCTACAACCTCCAGGGCGGCAAGTTCTCGACGTCGCAGAACTGGACGGTGCCGGTCGCCGACTTCTTCGCGCGCTTCGACGCGGAGGCAGCACGCTTCCACCTGATCGCGAGCATGCCCGAAGCTGCGGACTCCGAGTGGCGCTGGGAAGACTTCCAGGCGACGAACAATTCGCTCCTCGCGGACGCGATCGGCAACTTGGCGACGCGCGTACTGAAATTCATCGAGAAGAACGCCGGTGGAGTCGTACCCGCGCTAGCTGCCGAACACGAGGAAGCGCTCGATCGGCGCATCCTCGGCGAATGCGGTGAGTACGCGGACCCGGGTCAACACGTCCTCGAGTACCGCTTCCGCCGCGCGGCCGAAGAGCTCATCCGCTGCGCGCACGTCGGCAACAAGTTCGTGAACGACCTCGCGCCGTGGACGCTGCGCAAGACGGACCCGCCGCTCGCGGCGAGCGTCCTGAACACGGCCTGTCAGTGGATCGCGTGGCTCGCGCGTTGGATGGCGCCGTTCGTCCCGAAGAAGGCGCAAGCTCTGTGGGAGATGCTCGGTCAGACGACGCCGGTCGGGCGAGAAAGCTGGCCGGGAATCCCGGTCGCGGGCGCGTGGCGCATCGTGCCCGCCGGGCAGAAGTTGGGCGTCGTGACCGGACTGTTCCCGAAGATCGAGGATGCCGTGATCCAGGCCGAGGTCGCGGCCCTCGAAGCCCGCCGTCCGGCCGGGTGACGGCAGTCGGAAGCTCGCCGAGTCGAGCCGCGTAGCACTCGCGCACTACGAGCGAGCGGCGTTCCGGGATTCCGGAACACCGCTCGTCCTGTGCTCGGCACGGGCCGAAAGCCTCATCCTATGGAAGAGGCGTCGTCACGACCCGTCGCGGTTACAAGGCGTCCTTCAGCGCCTTACCGACGCGGAAACCGACGCGATGCCCAGCTGCGATTTCGATCGGGGCACCCGTGTGCGGGTTGCGTCCTTGCCGAGCCTTGCGCGATTTCATTTCGAAAGTCCCGAAGCCCGTCAGAGTGACGCTCTGATCGTCGCGCAATCCCTTCTTGATTCCGCCGAGAACGGTCTCGACCAGGAGACCTGCCTGAAGCTTCGAGGTGCGCAGCTCGTCGGCGACGAAGTTGATGAGATGGCTCTTGTTCATGTCCGGAGGCCCGCGTTCGAGTCGGGGAATCGGAGGGGTCCGCTCACTTCCGGGTAGCCTTGCGACCTGCGCGACCGGCCGACTTCTTCCGTGCGCCCGTTTTCCGCGCGCTCGACTGCCGCGCACTCGACTTCCGCGCGCTCGACTTCCGCGCACCTGTCCGACGAGCGCCGGCCTTCTTGCGGCGCGTCGTCGCCTGCGCGGCCTTTTTCTTCGACGCCTGTTTCTTCCTCGCCATGGAAATCGACTCCTGAGTCGGCTGGCGCGCACGGGTGCAGCGCGATCATCGCGCTCCGTGTGGCTCTGTAGGTCGGATCGGCTCGTGCACGTGCTTCCTTTCCTCGCGAGCCATGGATCTCCCACGAGATTCAGCCGCGTGCCGCGCTTTCCAACGAGTGCTCATCGCGGATAGGCGGCCGTCGCGCGGGCACGGACCGCGAACACGCGGCGGTTCCGAACGCAGCAAGCCGCGCGCGAGCAAGCACTTGAGACCTGGACTCGCCTCGCTGCGGGACACTCCCGAGCAGTCTCGGCGAAAGGGCGCAAGCGACGCGCTGCGTCGTCCCATTTCTGGGCCGCGTGGTGTGGAAAACGAATCTGCCGCGTCACACCTCGCGGTGCTTCGCGGCAGTTTTCGATTCCGACGAGCCTCCCCCGAAAGGGATTGGGCTCAGAACAATCGGTCGAGCGCGGCTGCGGCACTCGACGAGAAGTCGCTCGACAGACCGCTTTGCGCCGACGGTTCGCGCTTGTCGATCTCGTTCAGGATCTCGGTGAGGCGCCGCACGGACTCGACCGCGTAATAGCGCACCAGGCCGAGATTCGTCCGTTGGTCGAAAACCATCGCGAGCAACGCGCGCTCGCCGACGAGCGAGATCTGGATGCTCTCGCGCTCGCCCTGGTGGAAGAGCGTCGCGAACTCGTCCTCGCCGAGCAGTCGCGCCATCTCGCGGGTCGCAGCGAAGGATCCCGCGACGAGCGCAGAGATCGATTCGAGCGAGTTCTGCACCGCATCGCCGCGCCGCGTCACGAGGTGACCATCGCGGTCGATCAGGAAGGCACAGCGCGAGCCCGAGAGCTCGAGCAGGCCGTCGATTTCTTCGTCGATGCGCTGGACGTCCTTCTCGTAGAAGACGAGGCGTTCGCTGCGCAGTTTCTGGTCCATCATCGCCATGATTGTGGGCTCGTAAGGGGGATCAGAGGACGGACAGGACCATCTTGGCCACGAATGCGCCGACGCCGAGCGCGACGACGATGAACACCGCGGTGTAGACGAGTCGCTTCTTGCCCGAACCGGGCGTGGCCATCGGTTGGTTGCGCGGTTGGATTCGTGCTCCCGTCTCGGCGGCGGCAAGCGGAGCTGCAGGCGCGACTGGCTTCGGCGCGACCGCACGGGGCTTCTGAGCCGAGGTCGGTGCGCTGGCTCCACCCTTTTCGACGCGCAGCATCTGGATGCCGCCCTGCGGAGCTTGGGCCTGCGGTGCCATGAGAGTCGCGGGCGCGCTCTGCATCGGTTGCATCCCGTGCTGCGGCTGCATCGGCATCCCGGACTGCATGCCCGGTTGCCCTTGCGGCGCGTAACCGTAGCCCGTCTGGTGCATGGCGGCCTGAGTGTGTTGCGGGATCGGGCCGGGGACCTGCATCTGCGGATGCATCATCCCGGGCTGCTGGCCGTGCATGTGCTGTTGCGGCATGTGGCCCTGAACGGTCGGCTGCTGCATCGGCATCGACTGCATGCCGGCGTGCATGCCGTTTTGCATGCCGTTTTGCATGCCCGGCTGCATGCCGTTTTGCATGCCCGGCTGCATACCGGAGTGCATGCCCGGCTGCATCGGCGGTGCATGCACGACCGTGCGGGCGAGCGACTCGTGGTACCCCGTTTGTCCGGGCACCATTGGCTGTCCGTTCGGAACTTGAGCGCCGGGCTGCATCGACATCGCGGGCTGCATCGGCACCGCTCGCTGAGCTCCCATCTGCGGCGTCATCTGCGGCGGCATCGCCTGCGCCATCGGCGCGGCGTGATAGCCCGTCTGTTGGAGCGTGCGCGGAATCGGCGCTCCTCCATTCGGAGCCTGATGGAATCCCGTCTGACCGAGACCCGCTTGGATGCCGGCTTGCGCCGCATTCGAACGGCTGCCCGTGTGGATCGATTCGAGCACGCGCGCGGCGAGCGCCTTGAGCGTCGGGAAGACGCCCTGACCCGTGTTCGCGATCGCCTCGTAGCACGGCGCGCCGTAAGGATTCAGGAGCCGTTGCAGCTCCTCCACCGGCAGCGCATCCGGTAGGTCGCGCTTGTTGTATTGGATGATGAGCGGCATCGTCGCGAGCGACTTGCCGTACTCGGCCAAGTTCTGCTCGAGGTTGCGCATCGACTCGAGGTTCTCCTCGACCATCGACGCGGACGAATCCGCCACGAACACGACACCGTCGACGCCCTGCAGGACGAGCTTGCGTGTCGAGTTGTAGTAGACCTGACCGGGCACCGTGTAGAGCTGGAAGCATGTCCGCATGCCCGCGACCGTTCCGAGGTCGAGCGGCATGAAGTCGAAGAACAGCGTGCGATCGCCGTCCGTGCTGATGCTCGTGAGGTCGCCACGATTGGGAGCGGGAGCGCGCTGGTGCACGATCTCGAGGTTCGTCGTCTTCCCGGACATGCCCGGGCCGTAGTAGACGACTTTGGCGTTGACTTGCTTCTGAGCGAAGTTGATCTGGACCATGCGTCAGTTCCCGGAGTTCGTGGGGTCCTCGGTTCCGCTCAGCGCTTGCTGAGGGCTCCTGTCGGTTTGCGGCATCGAAGGCGCGAGCGGCAGCGGAGCGCGAGGCTCCGCGGTTCGAGTCACTTCGGTGTTCGATTGCGCGAACTTTGCGGCCAGCGCGCGCGGGGCAGCCGGCTGACGCAGGTGGCGCAACATGCGTCCCACCGCGGCTTCCATCGGCAAACGCAGCTCTTCCGCGCTCGCGCCACTTTCGAGCACGACGACGAGCAAGGCACCGGGTGCCTGCATCGCGACGAGCGTCCCACGCACGGCGCGTAGCACGAGGTGACGCGGTGCGTCCCACGCCAGTGGCGCCGTCGCGCGGTTCACTTCGGCGACCCAAGCTGCCGCCAGAGCGGCGAGCGCATCGAGCTCACCCGATTCGCCGCCCCCACGCGGCGCCGCGCGACCTTGCACGGTGATCGGCACGCCGTCGGTCGTGATCAACGCCGCCGTGCGGACTCCGGCGATGCGCGCCAGCGGTTCGAGAATGTGCTTCACGCGACGTCTCCTGTGTTCGTGGACACCGAGCCCGCGCCGGCGAGTTGGCGCAGTCGTTCCTCGTGACGCTGATCCGCGGATCCGTCGCACCACAGCGCGGACGATCCCTGTTCACCGATGACGAGCATGAGCGCTCCGAAGTCGCCTTCGAGGCGCGCGCTCTGTGCGGCGCCGAGCCCGAGTTTGCGCGCCGCGGCACGACAGCCCACGACGACTTCACGCACGCCGCGCGCCGCGCGCTCCGCCGTCGCGCCCTTCGGTCCTTGGACGAGCGCCGTCGCACCGCGCGCGAAGAAGGCCGCTTGGACGCCGGGTTCCTTCACCAGGCTCTGCAGCATCGGCCGCACGCTGATGGACTCGATGGTTTCCCGCTTCTCGGGGGCGTCGTCGACGAGCCGACCGGTGCGCTCGACCTCGCGCAAAGCCTGATCGATCCCCTTCGATCCCTCGGCCAATGCGAGGACGGTACGGAACCGCGCCTCGAGAGCCGGATCACCCGGGAAGTGCTCCAGGAGCCGCGCGATCGAGCGCCGCGCGTCGGCCCATGCGCCCACTCGGGACGAGAGCTGGAGGAAGAGTTTGACCGGACGGGGATCGCCGGGGAGCGCGTCCTCGGCAGCCTTCGCGAGATCGAACGCGAGGCGGCCATCGTCGCGGCGACGATCGGCGAAGAATCGCTCGCTGCGCGCCAACGCCCGGAAGTAGGCCGCTTCACCACTCTTCGTGCTCTGGTGCCACTCGACGGCGACCTCTTCGGCACGCGCCGTGCGGCCGGCCTCGATGAGCAGTTCGCAGAGTTCCTTGCGCACGGCGGGGCGCGGGGCTGCGCGCAGCTCCTGCTGGAGCTCGCGGATGCGGCTCTCGACGCGCAGCGAGCGCGTACGGTCCGCGAGGCGCTTGAGCTCGACGTCGCCCGGAAAGAGCTTCAGGCCTTCAGCCGTGACACGCAGCACGTCGTCGAGATCGCCGGTGACGGCGTGCTCTTGCGCCAACTCCGCGTACGCCGCGGCGGACGGCTCCTTGGCCACGCGGCGCGCTGCATCGCGCGTCCGGCTGCCGGAGAGGAAGCGATTCAGGAAGCTCATCGCACGTGTCCTTTGCGCTCGGGTCCCTTCTCGATCCACTCGGCGATCGCGACGACGTTCGTCTCGACATCGCGCCTCGCCGACCAATCCGTGCCGCCCAGTTCGAGCGCGCGACGCAGTTCGACGAGCGCATCGTCGAAGCGACCTTGTTGAGCGAGCATCATCCCGCGCGTGCGCGCGGACTCGGCGATCTCGAGCGAGCGCGTCACGTCGAGACGGACTTCGGACGCTTTCGCCGTCTCGCGCGACTCGATCTCGATGGCCGCCTGCTCGAGCTCGGAACGATCGGAGAGCGCCGTGCCCATCCCGATCCAGGCCTTCTCGGCGGAGATCAGTGCGTCGATCGATTCGATGCGCGCGCGCAACGACGCGAGCTCGCCCGGCGTGGCGCGCGGGATCGCGTCGAAACGGAGACGGACGCCGTGCTCGCGCCAAGCGAGGCCGGCGGCAGCGGCCGTGAGCGCGATCACCATCGCGGCGAGCTTCGAACGACGGATCGAGCGCGCGCGACGGTCTTGTGCCTGCCAACGGAGGTCGCGGATCATCCGCGTCACGTCGCGACGCTGGCGATCGAGCGTGACCACCTCTTGCAAGCAGAGGATCGCTTGGTTCGTGCGACCACGCGCGGCAGCCTCGTCGGCCTGACGCAAGAGCATCTCGATGCGCGCGTGATCGCGTTCGACCGGATGCGGCGAGGTCGGGTCGCCTGCGGCATTCGCGTCCGGGTTGGGCGCGTGAACCGACGACGTCCCATTCGCCTTGAGGCCGGCGGCAGTGGTCGGGATCGGTTGAGAAGGCTCCGTGAACTCGGTCTCGGCCGCGGCACTCACGGACTTCGCGATCACGTCGAGGAGCGTCCGCGCGCGGTCGTGCTGGCCCTGAGCGGCGAGCATCGCGGCCAACCGCTCGCCTTCCTTGGGCAGCGAGATCCGATGACGCTCGAGGATCGTCGGGTGCGCGAGACCGAGGATCAGGAGTGCCTCGAGTCGGCGCGGATCGATCGGTTCCTGGCACAGCGCTTCGAGCAACGCGCGCGCGAAAGCCTCGGCGGTACGGAGGTCGAATTCCTCCGTCGCGCGCTTCATCTGGTCTTCGAAGACCGGGCGCGGTTCGCCTGACGGCACGACGGTGCCGGTCAAAGCAGTCACGACGTCGTCGACGAAGAGTCGTTCGTCCTGGGCTCGGGCGTTCAACAGAGTTCCTTGGGGGTGCGTGCTGCTCCCCCTGCGGCGGGGTCCTCGGCACTTCCGACCTATCGGGCCGGGGCTCCCGCCGTCTGAAGCAAGGAATCGAATCGAGGGGCGACCGGAACGAACGACGGCGCGCGCCACGGGGGCACGCGCCGTCTTGGAAGGCCTTTGAAACCCTCTCTCCGGTTCACTCCAAGGGATCGAACGTCAGGACACCCGACGTGTTCTTCGAGGTGTCGTCGAGGCTCGTGATCGAGACCGTGTCGGAGGCCCCGGGCGTCGCGGAGAGCGTCAAACGGTAGTGGTCGCGCTCGAGCGTCTCGACGGCCGAGACGGTCGGGGCTCCGGTCACCGACCAGTTCGCCGCAGTGCCCGCGACGGCCGTGTCGACGTCCTCGTCGAACCAGACGTCGATCGTGGTCCCGGTGGGGTCCACGCGCCAGTTCACGAACGATTCGAGCTCCGAAGGAGGCGTGGAATCACCCGACGTGGAGCCGCCGAGGGCGATGGGGCCTGAAATCACGTTGCCCGAGTGGTCCGACGCCACTTGGATCGTGACGTTGATGCCGCCGTTCGCGTCGAGGTCGGCCGAGCCCGACAGGATCAGGCGCACCGTGTTGCTCGTCCCGACGATCGTGAGGCGCGCTCCCGTGAGGACTTGGGCGACCCCGTTCGAGAGGAGCGACCAATTCGAGAGCGTCAGCACGCTCGTCGTGACGGGCTCGTCGAACACCACGTCCACGTAGTCGCCGCCATAGCCCGGCACGATGACGCCCGCGACCGAAGTCACGAGCGGCGGAGTCGCGTCGGCCGCCGTGACGACACGGCTGATCGTGCCGGTCGCGTTCGACGCCAAGTCGGAAACCGTGAAGTCCAGCGTGTCACCGGCGATCGGCGCGACGCCGAAGGTCACGCGAATGACGCGCGCTCCGATCCGTTCAGCCGACGTGGCGATCGTCCCGGAATTCAGGTCGTAGTTCGCCGCGGTCGCCGACTCGGTCGAGTTGACGGTTTCGTCCGTCGTGACGAGCAGCGAGTTCGCGTCGGACGGATCGAGACGGACGCCCGTCGAGAGCACCACGGGTGCGGTGGTGTCACCGATCGCCGCGATCGGATTCTCCGTCTGCGTGACCGTTCGTTGGACGCCCTGGCTCGAGTAGACCTCGTTGATCGAGAGCGAATAGTTCGCGCCCGTCGTGAAGTCGTTGTTCGTGTTCGCGCGCAGGCGAATCGTGACGGTCGAGGCGCCGTCGAAAGTCAACGTGGCATAGGTCAGGTCGACCAGGCCATTCGGCCCGGACAACACGTAGCCGTCGTGATCGGTGAGCAACCACGGGTTCATCGGACGGTCGAACACCACGACGAGCTCGTCGTTGTTCTCGCCGGAGACGGCCGTGACGGTCGAGGCCCCCGTCGAGAGCGAGGGCGTTGCGGTGGCTTCCGCGACCGTCGCCACGTCGAGCGCGGGGATGAGCGCGTTACCGCACAGGTCCGTCGTGCCGTACACGTCGAGCGTGTCGGTGGCGCCCACGGTGAAGCCGAATCCGAGGCGAACGGCGAGTCCGAACTCTTCGATCGTCGCCGTGGTCGGACGGCCGCGGAATACGCCGAACGAATCGCGCAAGTCGTAGCGCGTCCCGTCCGCGTTCGTCGTCGCGTCGTAGAGGTCGTCGAGGTTCGCGCACGGCTCCGTGAAGGTCACGACGAGCTCGTTCGCCACCGCACTCTCGCGGTAGGCCGCGTGGACTTCGGGGGAATCGTCCTCGGCATCCACGTCACCGGTCACCGTGGCGGTCGTGATCGCGTTGCCGCCGATGTCACGGCAGCTCGTGAACGAGACTTGGAAGTCGTCGCCGCGCTGGAAATTCTCGCTGTTCGTGAGCGCGAGCGTCACGGTGCGGGAGGCACTCGTGTACGCGATCGTGGCGCTCGCCGTCGAGACGCTCGTGCCGACGGGCGACTCGAGAGTCCAATTCGTGGGGTCCTCGATCTCGGACTCGATCATGTCGTCGTCGAACTGCACGGTGACCGTGTCGTTCGCTCCACCCGCGACAGCGTCGGCCTGGGCCGTGGTCGGACTCGGGCTCGCGATGTCCGTGGAGATCACGGTGGCTGCCGGCACCGCCGTCATCGTGTTCCCGGCCAGGTCCTGCACGTTCGAAATCGCGATCGTGACGTCGCCCGGAACGACGGCCGCGTCGTAGACGAGGCGCACCGTGTCGAGTCCGACGAGGAGCGTCGCCGATTGCAGCGTCATCGTGCCGTTGTCCACGTAGTTGCCCAGCGTTTCGGCACCGACTTCGAGCACGTCCTCGGAGAATCGGACATCGAGCGTCTTGCCGGCCGTGTCGACGTTGCGGTTCTGCGTGATCGAGGTCAGTGCGGGTGCACCGGAATCGCCGGCGACCGTGCCGCCGGAGCTCTGCGCGAACGTCTGACCGTCGACGTCGAGCACGGAGACGCCCGTGATCGTGAACGCGTCGCCGTTCGACATGTCGAACGCGAGTTCTAACGTGAGCGTCTTCGCGAGGAGGTCGTACGCCAGCGTCTGAGCGGCGAGGTCGATCGTGTTGCCGTCGACGACGAGCGTCCAACTGGCCGGATCCTCGGCCGTGTCCGGATCGAGAGCCTGCGTCGTTTCCACGACGAGCGTGTCGCCACCCGCGTCCGCCACGGTCGTCGCCTCGGGCGTCGCCGCGAATGCGTTCGCGACCGGCGAGGGCTGCGTCACCGCAACGGTCGCGTCGGTCAACGGATTGCCGTGCGCGTCCACGATTCCCGACAGGTCGACGTCGTCCGCCGCGGGCACGATCGGCGCGCTGAACGAGACGCGCAGCACGTTCTCGCTCGGCTGCTCGACGGTGGTCGCCGTGGCCGGAGCAGAGACTGTGAAGTGCGCGATCGAAGTCGAGAAGACCGGATCCATCGCTTCGCTGAACGTGAAGTCGACGACGCGGCCGAACTCGTCCTCGGAGAGGTTCTGCACCACGGACGTGAGCGTCGGCGCGACCGCATCACCGCTCGCCGCGCCGGCGACGGCCGCGGACGAGACCGTGACGTCGTTGACGCCGCGCACACCGCTCGTTTCGAGCTCGAAGTCGGCGTGAAGGTTCGCGAGATCCCCGAGAGTGATCGTGAGGACCTGCGTGGTCGGGTTCAGGACGAACGTGGACCCGTCGAGGTCCATCGTCGTTCCGTCGATCGTGAGGGTCCAATTGTCCAAGTCCTCGACGTCGGCTTCGACGACGTTGGGACCGGACCAGGTGACGACGACGCCGTCACCGCCGAGGCCCGTGGTCTGCGTGCCCGACGTGATAGCGAACGTCGGCGCGGAGTCGTCACTCGTCGTGACAGAGACGAAAGTCTCGGGAACGTCCGTCAACCCCGTCGCGCGGACGCGGTTCGAGGGCGTGACGCGCCCGTCCCATTCGACGGTGACGACCGAGCCCGCGACGTCGACGGACGTGGCCGTCTCTCCGTCCTCAGAGACGAAGTTCGCGATGGTCGCGGCGGCCAGGCCGTCGTCGCGCACGAACGTGATGGTGGTCGTCTGACCCGTCGGATCCGCGTCGAGGTCCTGAACGACCGCGGAGATCGCGTTCGAAGTGACCTCGCTCGAGCCGCTGGAGCAGCCGGTGAAGGATGCCAGGACGGCGAACGTGACGGGGATCGCGTACTTCCCAAGACGCATCGGGGACCTCAATGGAATTCTCTTCGTGTATCTCGAGGGTGCGCCCGCGGACATGCGCGGACGGACCGCCGCCGGAGGGGGTCCGGATGCGATCCTCCGCGCTATCGGCGGGGATGAGCGCGCGCCTTGAGACGGAGGCGGTCCTCGACTCACGGATCCGGCGGACGCCAGCGTGGCGTCGAGGCGACATGCAGCGCCTCGATCTCCGCATGCAATTGCTGATTCGCTTCACGCGCCGTCGACGATCTCCTGCGGCATCCCGACGACAAGCCGACGATCGGGTTCAGGCTGTGCCGCTCGAAGGACAAGATCGTCGTCGAGTACGCGCTGCGCGACCTGAAGAAACCGAGCGGTGTGGCCGAGTGGGAGACGAAGGTCCTCGCGACGCTTCCCAAGAATCTGAAGGGCAGCCTACCGAGCGTCGAGGAGTTCGAGTCCGAGCTCCAGTCTCGTGCCCACCGGGAAACGAACGCACTCGAGGTCGAAGGGTCGGCGCTCACGCGCGGGCCTCTTCAGGCAGGACGGAGAGTCGACGGGATCAGCTTCCGTATCCCCACTGCGCCGAGAGTCGCGCGCGAAGACCGCCGCTCGCGTGGGACGCATGCGCGGCCCAAGCGCGAACGCACTCGACCCAGCGCTCGGGCCGAGCGTCCCCGCGGCGGATTCGGAACGTGAATGCGCGCAGTCGACGTCGAGCGCCGCGCAGACCGGACTCGCGCAGGCGAATGCCACGCGGCGTCACGACGAAGCCGAGCCAGGGAATCCCCTGCGCGGTCGGGAAGACGTGCGTCTTGCAGGGGTGCGGGACGAGCCGCAGCCGTGCGAGGGAGGCTTCGATCTCGTCGCGAACGCGCCGCAGTCCGTCACGATCGTGGGCCAAGACGACGAAGTCGTCGCAATAACGCGCGTAGGGCCGGACCCCGAGACCGCACTTGATCCGCTGATCGACGGGATCGAGGACGACGTTCGCCAGGAACTGCGACGTCAGATTCCCGATCGGCAATCCGCGCGGGCGTTCCGTCGAGCCGGGCCCGTCCCCGGCGAATCGAACTCGCGGCGCTTCGTCGCTGACCCACGACGCCAGGATGACCTCGAAGAGCTGCAGGATCCGCGGGCAGCGCACGCGTCGCGCGACGAGTTCCAAGGCGATGGAGTGATCGATCGAGGGGAAGTACTTCCGAACGTCCATCTTGAGCGCCCACGGATAGGTGGCGGCCCATCCCGCCACGCGGCGCAGGGCGGCGTGCGTTCCGCGACCCTTGCGACACGCATAAGTATCCTCGATGAACCCACGGTCGAAGGTCGGCTCGACGGCGCTGATCAAGGCTTGGTGCACCACGCGCTCGCCGAACGGCGCGGCGCAGATCGTGCGCGGCTTGGGGTCCGTGATCGCGAACACGCGGTAGCCCGCCGGACGCCAGGCTCCGGCGCGAAGCTCCGCCGAGAGCGACAGGACGTTGGTCTCCAAGTCCGCGAGCCACGCCGCGACGTCGGGAGACGAGCGCTTCCCGCGAGCGGCCAGACGACTCGCACGGATCAAGGCCGGGAAGCTCGACAACTCCTCGAACGCACCCAGAGGTACGCAGCGGCCGGCGCTCATCGAACCGCCGTGGCCGACTTCATCCAGGCGCCAACTTGCCGGCCGACCTCGTCGGTGAGGCGGGCGAAGTGCTCGAGCTGTTTCAGGGAGAGGACCCGCAGTCGCCAGGCGAGGCGGACTCCGTGCCGCGCGATCTCGATGTCGACGTTCGCTTGGCGCAGGTGCTCGACCTTCTTGGGCCCGCTCGCGAACCGGGCCTGGATCAGGCTCTCGAGCAGGGCGTAGAGGCGCTGCTCGATGCGCTCACCGAGCGTGAAGCGCAGGTGTCGCGGGAACTTCCCGATCGCGGGGACAGCCCAGAGGATCAGGTCGTGCGTGCTCTCGATGACTTGAAGCGTCGGCCTCGGCGCGCGCGCCGGTCGCGCGGCGCCGGCGCCCTCGGCTTCGAGGTCGGCGAGAGCAGGCCCGGCCGCCTTTCCGTGAGGAGGAGGCGGCCGGGTTTCGCAGGCGTTTGGCGACGAGGGCTCCGTCCCCGCGTGCGGCGGCGGAACGATCTCGCGCTCGGGACCAGGTCCGGGACTCCCCGATGCGCTCCCTAGGAGATGTGGTTGGTTCATCACCCAAGCTCGGACTTCGGGCGTGCTCGCGACGCGGAAACCGACGTTGTTGTTCCGGTTGGCGGGCGCGTTCCTGTTGCGGTTGGCGGCGCGGCAGTTGTCAGGGTTGTTGTTCCAGGACCCGCCGCGCAGAACGCGCGTCAGCGACGCTTACGATCTGTGCCCCAGGGTCGGGGACGCGCCCCGGCCATGAGGGCAGCCTTCCGATCCGAGGCGCGTGAATCCAGCTCTTCGCGGAGATTTTGGACGCGGTTCCCACGGTTGAGAAAAAAATGTCGCCGCGCGGCTGCGCCGCGCTCAGAACGCGGTGACGCGGCGGACGAGGGATGTCGTCACCTTCGGAAAGGGAAAAGGACTGAGGGTTCGAGGGCCAAGGGTCACAGAGTCCTCGCGACGCGGAAACCGACGATGTCGTTCCGGTCGGCGGGCGCGCGCCCAGCGCGTGCGGCGGCGCGGCAGTAGTCAGGGACGCTGAACCAGGACCCGCCGCGCAGAACGCGCGTGTCACCCGATGGCTGCTCGACGGGATCCGTCCTGGAAAGTGCCTGGAAGTCCGCGCGGTAGCCGTCGACGCACCACTCCCCCACATTGCCGTGCATCTCGTGCAGCCCCCAAGTGTTGGCGGGGAACGTACGCGCAGGGACGGTCTTCTCGCGGTAGGTCCCCTCGCGGCCCGAACCGTACGTGTCGTTCCCGTCGTAGTTCGCCTGGTCGGTGCTGATCGTCGGCCCGAACGAGAAGGGTGTTGTCGTGCCAGCACGGCAAGCGAACTCCCACTGCGCCTCGGTCGGCAGGTCACAACCGATCTGCTGACAGAACGCGCGCGACTGGGTCCAATCCACGGACTCCACGGGCAACGTCGGTCCCTTGAAGGTGCTCGGGTTCGAGCCCGCGACTCGCTCGTACTGCTGCTGCGTCGTCTCCGTCTCGGCCAGATAAAACGCGCGCGTGATCTCCACCGGGTGCTGCTGCTCGTCGCCACTGCGACCCTCCTCGCCCGCCGGTGAACCCATCTGGAACGTCCCCGGCGCGATGAGCACGAACGTGATCCCGCTGCGCGGTTCCTTGACCTTGCGCGCCCAGCCGTCGTGCCCTGGTGTCGCATCGACGATCTCCCAACCCTCGGGCGGGCGCACCTTCGGCTTGGCGCGCCGCGCGTAGCGCAAGATGCCGTTCGCGGCGTTGCCGGCGCGGTCGATCGCGCTCCAGGGAACCTCGAACGAGCCTTCGCCCGCGGGGACCTGACCCGCGCGAGCGAGCCGTGCATCCGCGGCCTCGCCGGGCTGTCCGCTGATCTTGCCGCTCGCGACCGCGCCGTCGAACTCGAGCGCGATCGGCACGGCCGCGCCCGCCTCGAGCACGGTGTCCGCGGGCGGCTCGGAGCGCACGAGCCGCGGCGCGAGCGTGTCGCGCACGACCTCGATCGACGCGCGCGCCTCGCGCCCGACGCGGTCGCGCGCGGTGACGACCAAGGTGTTCGAGCCTTCGCTCTCGAGCGCGACGCCCTCCGCCGTCCACGTGTCCGACGGTCCCGCCTCCAGTTCGCGCGAACCCAGCCGAACCCACGCGAGGTTCGACTCGGTCACGCGCAACGAGAGGTCGATCGCGTCACGGTTCGTCAGCCGTCCAGCCGGATCCGGTCGGGTGAACTCCAGCACCGGGTCGAGGGAGTCCTGAACGACCTCGAACTCGAGCCGCGTCGCCGACTCTCCGGTTCCGTGCACGAGCGCGACGGCCGAGCGCTGATCGCGCGGCAAGGTCAGGCTGGTGACCTCGAGCGCACCTTGCGGTCCCAAGGCGTGGTTCGAGCCACGGCCCGCGATCTCGACGCGCACGCTCTCACCCGACGCGTCCTCGATCCGGCCGCGCAGGTCGAGCTTGGTCTCGCGGCTGTACACGACGTTGCCCTCCGGCAGCGGCGGGTCGAGGACGATGCGCGCGATTCGACGCACCGCGCGCTCGAGCACGAGCTGGCCCGACGTCGCGTTCGCGAGGTCGTCTTCGACCGACCAGGCGATCCGCCACGGACCCTCTCCCGCGGGAACGACGAGGTCGGCGCTGACGCGAGCCTCGGCGATCGCCGCAGCCTCGCCGGCCAAGCGCGCGACTTTCGGGGACTCGTCGAAGGCGAGTTCGACGCGCACCCGCGTGCCGATATCCACGCGCGCGCCGGAGGGAGGGACCGACGAGAGCAGTGCGGGTCCGCGCGCGTCGCAGCGCACCGAGAAAGGCAGCGTCGAGCGATTGCCGGCCAGGTCTTCGGCGACGACGACCAGCGCGTTCTCGCCGGCGACGAGTTCGACCGCCGGCGCGGACCAGACGCCGTCGGAACCGGCTTGCATCTCGCTCGCGCCGACGAAGCAGCGTGCGGCCTCGGGGTCGTCGAGGCGCGCGCGGACCTCGATCGAGAGGGAGTTCGTGCGTCGCGCGGTCGGTCCCGGCGCGAGAAGTTCGATCTGCGGCGGCTTCGAGTCCTGGACGAGTGTGAACGACAGGCTGGAGCCTTCGTCGAGCGCGAGTTCGATCGTCTCGCGCGCGTCGCGGCGTAGCCCCAAGTCGATCGTGAACCGACCCTCGGACTCGATCGGGTACGTGCTCGTGCGGCCGCCGCGTTTCAGGCGCAGCGACGGCGTGGCTGCGTCGCGGACTTGGCCGGCGAGCACGAAGTTCAGGTCGCGCGTGTAGAGCAGGCCGTCTCGCAGCGGCGTGTCGAGCGCGATCCGCGTGGCGGCGGACGCGGATGTCGCATCGACCGAACCTCCCGTTGAACCGGACACGAGCGCTGCATTCGCTGGCTGCGCCCGCAAGGTGGAGTCGACCGTGGTCGGATTGCGCGCCGACGTGCGCGAACCGGACGGGGCACCCGCTCCATCGCGCGTCTCGCTGTCGTCGGATCGCGGCCAAAACACGTACCCCAGCGCGACGAGAGCGACGGCGGCGATCGCACCCGCGGCCCACAGGGCCGGGACGCGGCGAGATCCGCGCGGCGCCCCGGTCGCGGGCGCCGCGGGCGTCGTCGAACGCCCCGCCGCGGATCCTGCTCCCGAAGCGGGCGCGGTTTCGCCGCTCGTCCCCGTCCCCTTACCCGAGCGCGCCAGACGCACCTGCTTCAGCGCGTGCGCGGGCGGCGGCGAGAAGAGCGGCATCGTCGACTTCACCGATCCCGAGTCGCGGTCGGACAAGGACGGCATCTGCCCTTGCAGGAACGCCTCGAGATCGCGGGCCAGATCGGCGGCATCCGCATAGCGCGCCTTGGGATCCCTCTGCGTGCAGCGCGTCAGGATCCGCAGCACGTCGGCGGAGACGTCGGAGCGCAGCGCGCGCACATCGGGGAACGCGCGGTTGCAGATCTCGTAGCTGATCTGGTGGACGGTGCCGGTGCGCACGGCTGTTCGACCGGTCAAAAGGAAGTAGAGCGTCACGCCCGCGGCCCACACGTCGGTCGCCGGTCCGACGAGCGAAGAGTCCTCCCACTGCTCGGGCGCCATGTACGCCGGCGTGCCGAGGAAACCCTGCGTCGAGAGCGTGCCGCCGTCGGACTCCATCGCCTTGGCGATGCCGAGGTCGGCGACCTTCACCTCGCCCGTCTTCGAGATCAGGATGTTCTCGGGCTTGATGTCGCGGTGCACGATCACCTCGCGGTGGCGGTGCGCCTTCGCGAGGCCGCGCGCGACGCCGAGGAGGATCCCGCACGCTTCTTGCTCGCCCAGCGGGCCCTTGCGCACCACGCGGTCGCGCGCAGTCTCGCCATCGACGAACTCGAGGATCAAGTAGCTCAGCCCGTGCGAGCGGCGCAGCTCGTACAGGCGCACGAGGTTCTCGTGCGTCAGCTCCGCGGCGAGGCGAGCTTCGCGGCGAAAGCGCGCTTCGAATTGCGCGTCCTCGGCGACGAGGCTCGGCTTGAGACACTTGACCGCGACATCGATCTCGAGCTCGACGTGACGTCCGCGGTAGACGGCACCCATGCCGCCTTGGCCGATCTTCGCGAAGAGGATGGCGGGATCGAGGACCTTCCAGCCGTCGACGTCGGGCACGTCGCGCAGCAGCGGGTCGTTCGCGAGGTCGGAGGGCGGCGGGGTCGTCATGCGCGAGCGGGGGCTGCGGGGGAATCGAACATGCGGAGTCTACAGGCAGCTTCGATTCGGAGGTGTACCCGCGCGCGTCTAGGGAGGTGCAGCCGCGGACGGCGATGAGGGCGTCAGGCCACTCGAGCGGCCGGTGCCCGCTCGAGCGGCGCGGCGACTTTCACCACGGGCTGCTGGGAACTCGTGTCACATCCCAGGTAACACGGCGCGTTCCCTATTGTCCGTCCAGGTCCTCTTCGAGGATTGGGGCCAGGTCGCGCGCTCCATGCAGGATGCGGACGATCTCGATGCACTCCGGCGATGGAATGTGGAACACGAGGTAGCTCTCGAAGCCGGGCACGAGAGCGAACCGCAGCCCAGCGAGCCGTGTGCTGACCTTCTGCACGTCACTCCCGCTCTTTGGATGGCGACACAACCGGAGGAAGGCTTCGTCGATCGCTGCGAGGAACCGGAGGGCAACGTCAACGTTCGCGTCGTGGGCGTAATCGTCGGCCGCTCGATCGATGTCGCGATCGGCTTGCGGTCGTACGCGAATCCGGGTCACGCCTTCTTCGGCGCATGCCGCTCGATGAGCTCCCGGCGCTTGCGCTCCCAGTACTCCGGCGTGACGTCGATCGGATCACCGCTGTCGAGGCCCTGAAGGAGTTTTCTCTCGAGCTCGTCCTGCGCTGCCCGCTTCTGCGCTTCGTGGATGAGCCGGCGGACGTACTCGCTCGTCGTCGTGCAGCCGGAGCGTGCGGCTTCGGCTTCGACGAACTCACGCTGCGGCCGGGGCAGGGAGACGTTCAGGGTGGTCAGGTCGCTCGCTTGTCGCATGCCCGAAGCATCGACCGAATGCCGAAAGTTGTCAAGTCTCGGCAACAATGCCCCGCCAGGGAGCCCTGTTGAGGCCACGGGTGGGCCCCAACCTCTCCGACGCGCGCCTCACGGCCGCATCCGCGCGACCTCAACCCGGTCGCTGCGGAGCGCTCGAATGGTGACGCCGACGTGGCTCGCCACCGCCAACCGTCCGAGGGTCTCCGTCCAAGACTTTGTCGCGATGGGCCGAGCACGTCGCAGGCGCTGAGGTGCGTCTCCGGTTCCGCTCTACAGCACGCGCACGTGGAGCAGCGTCGATCCGAGTCGCGTCCCGAGCGGGCCGCGGAAAGCGGCTTGGAAAGAGCGCGTCGTCCCGATCAGTGCTGGGTCGGCGGGAATCGCGGATGTCCAGTCCGCGCGGCCCTGAGCATCGGTGATCAAACGCATCACGCCGAGCCCGACGCGCCGCAGAGCGAGTGAACCAGCGACGCCGGGCACGCGGAACGGGACTGCGACCGGATCGCCGAAGAGGAACAGCACGGACGTGGCGCCCGCCGCGCGAGCGGCGAGGTGCAGCGTGCCGCCGACGCGTGGTGCGCCGAGCACTTGGAGATCGCGCTCGCCCGTGTCGAGCAACACGACCTCGCCCGTTCCCGACAGCACGTTCGCGTGCGTCGATTTCTCGGCGACGAGCGCGCGCGTGCCCGTCGCGTCGAGCGCGAGGTCGAACGCGCTACCCGCGAGGTTCGCTTCGAGCACGTACGTGTCGGTCGCGCGATCCCAGATCGCGGCTTCGGGTGCGCTCGAGCCCGTGCCCCAGCACGCGAACGCCGCGCGCCGACCATCGGCTGTCAACGCGACCGCGGTCGGCAAGTCTTGGAGTCCGCCCGCGATCCCGACGAACGCGCGCTGTTCGATGCGCGTCCCCGCCGTGAGATCGCGGACTTCGAATCGCCACGCCGTCCCGATGTTCGAGCTCCACCAACCGATCGCGAGAGTCGATCCAGCGGCGTCGAGTGCGGTGCAGACGGCGAGTTCGCTCGCGTTCGCGGCGATCGACGCGCTCGGAACGAAACCGAACCCCGCGTCGATGCGCACCGCGAGGATCCCGCTCGCGCCATGCACGAGCGTCCGGCCGTCGCCCGACAGTGCGAGGGCGGATGTCGTCGCGGTGAGCGACGCCTGATGAACGCTGGCCCCGGTCGCATCGAGCACGTGGAGGTCGAGCCCTGCCGCGATCGCGATGCGCGATCCGTCCGCGGCGACGGCGATCTCTTGGAGCCCGAGCCCGGTGAGGTCGCGCACGGCGAGGACCGCTCCGCTCGCTGCATCGAGTCGCTCGACGTGCACGCGCTGCGCGACGTTGTCGTACGCGGCGACCCACACGCTCGCGCCGCTCGCATCCGTCGCGACACGCGCGGCGCCGTTCGCGGTGAACGGCATCTCGCGAATCCAGCGCGGCGTCATGCCGCCGCTCGCGGCCGCGTCGTCGAGATGAGAACCCAGGACGCGCGTGCGCCGATGCCACGCGTCGGGGGCGGGCACCTGCTCCAACGCGAAGATCCACGGCGACTCGCCGGCCGCGATGCCGATCGATCCGGTCACTCCCGGACTCGCGGGTTCGCGGGCGAGCGGATCGGAGCTTCCGACGGCGTGCGCTGCGGCCGCGCTGAACCCCGGGTTGCCGCCCGACCACGCGCCCACTGCGGCGTTCTCGAGGCCGGCGAAGGCGACGGCGCGCGGTAAAGCGGGGGCCTGGAGCGCCGGACCGTGCTCCCACCGGATTGCAGGGGCGAAAGGGTCGCCTTGCGCAACGCTCCGAGACGCGAGGCAGGGCGCCGCGGTCATCAGGAGGAGTGCCGTCCGGGGCCGATGCGCGCGAGGGGACGCCACGGAAAAACGTACCTCGTCGCGCACGGCGCGGTCGTGCTCGGAAGGAGGAGTCGCCGTGCTTGGCGCGGGCCGCGCCGGGGATTAGATTGGTCGCCGACAACACGCCGTCGACCTCGGGGAGAGTCCTGGCCACGCGCCAGGCGCCGAAGGGGCAAGTGAGGAGGCCTGCGCTCCTCGCGAAACTCTCAGGCAAGAAGGACTCGAGAACTCGACCGGCCCTGGACCTCGTCCGTCGGCGCTTCGGCGCGGAAGGGACTGCACAGGGGCGCGACTCCCACAGGCCTTGGGCCGTGGCGGACGAGCGCCCCTGCTTCGTTTCCAAGCGACTCGATCGACGCGGAACCCCGCGCGGACCGTCTCTCTCCCCCACGCACCGACCCCTGACCTTCGATGAAGAACACACCGCTGCACAGCCGGCACGTCCGCCACGGCGCGCGCCTCGTCGAGTTCGGCGGATGGGAGATGCCGGTCCAGTACGGGCCGATCCTGGAGGAGGTCACGCGCGTGCGCACGCACGCCGGGCTCTTCGATCTCTCGCACATGGGTCGCGTGCGCGTCACGGGCAAGGACCGCGTCGCGTACCTCGATCGGCTGCTCACGAACCACGTCGCGAAGATCAGCGCCGGCTCGATCCGCTATGCGCTGTTCTGTCGTGCGGACGGCATGCCCATCGACGACTTGCTCGTCTATCCCGACACGGACGAAGTGTTCCTCGTCGTGAACGCGTCGAACACGGACGTCGATCTCGCTTGGATGCGCGAGCACCAAAAGGGCTTCGACGTCGTGATCCAGGATCAGACGGACGAGCTCGCGATGATCGCGGTGCAAGGTCCGAAGTCGCGGGAGATCACGGAGCACGTCGTGAAGGGCATCGACCTCGCGAAGCTCGGCTACTACAAGTTCGCGTACGGCACCGTGTGCGGCATCCCGAACGTGCGCGTCAGTCGCACGGGCTACACCGGCGAGCTCGGGTACGAGCTGTACGTGCCGACGAACGCCGCGAGCCGCGTGTGGGACGAGGTGCTCACCGCGGGCGCGATGCACGACATCGCGCCGATCGGGTTGGGCGCGCGCGACACGTTGCGCCTCGAAGCCGGCATGCCGCTCTACGGCCACGAGATCGACGCGACCCACGATCCGATCCAGGCCGGACTCGAATTCGGCGTGTCGTTTGCGCCTGAAAAAGGCGACTGGATCGGTCGCAGCGCGCTCGAAGCCATCCGCGCGCGGCCTGTGCGCCGCCTCGTCGGCGTGAAGACCGACGGACCGCGCGCCCCGCGTCAGGGATACGGAGTCGCGGTCAGTGGCGCGGTCGTCGGCGCGGTCGCATCCGGATCGCCGTCACCCACTCTCAGCACGAACATCGGCACCGCGTACGTCCCGGTTCACCTGGGTGAACCGGGAACCGCGGCCGAGATCGACATCAAGGGCAAGCGCCAGGCCGCAACGTTCTGCGCGCTGCCGTTCTTCTCTCGCACCCGGAAGTGAACCCTTCGAACATGAGCCAGAAATCCGCCACGCGTTCCGCGCGCCCCGACGACCGCCGCTACACCGAGAGCCACGAGTGGGTGAAGGTCGACGGTGAGACCGTCCTCATCGGCATCACCGACTTCGCCATCAACGAGCTGTGCAACGGCAACGAGGGCGACCTCGTGTACTGCGATCTGCCGGAGTCGGGCCGCGCGCTCGACCAAGGCGAGACCTTCGGCGAGATCGAGTCGGTCAAGGCCGTCTCCGATCTCTACACGCCTGTCGCCGGCGAAGTCGTCGAGACGAACACGGCGATCGAGGACCATCTCGAGATCCTCTCGAAGGATCCGTGGAACCAAGGTTGGCTCGTGCGCATCCGCCCGAACTCGAAGGAGCTCCCGAAGATGATGGACGCCGCCGCCTATGAGCGTTTCTTGGCCGAAAAGAAGCACTGAGAGCACTTGCAGAAATCGAGTCTTCACGTGCAGAGACTCCATCTGCGCCGCTTCGCGGCTGGCTCGAGCCCGTGAATTCTCCACGGTCTCCGAGAGGCGGCGGAGAGGCCGCCGCGCGGAACTCCGAGCGACGTACGAGTCCGTGCACGTGCACGGCCCCCACCCGGCAGCCGAAGTACGACGATCCCAATGACACCGACGATCCGTGACGAAGTGCGCGCCGCAAGCGCGACGACCCCCATGCGCGAAACCCAAGCGACCGCTCAGGACCGTTTCGTAGACCGACACGTCGGCCCGCGCGCGGCGGACGTGGCCGAGATGCTCGCGGTCGTCGGTCACACATCGCTCGCGTCGCTCGTCGACGCGGCGGTGCCGGCGGCGATCCGGATGAAAGGCCTGCTGAAGTTGCCGACCGCGTTGTCGGAGCGCGACGCGTTGGTCGCGATTCGCAAGATGGCCGCCGAAAACCAGGTTTTCCGCACCTACATCGGCCAGGGCTATCACGACTGCGTCACGCCGCCCGTCGTATTGCGCAACGTGCTCGAGAACGCCGGCTGGTACACGCAGTACACGCCCTACCAAGCCGAGATCTCGCAGGGTCGTCTCGAAGCACTGCTGAACTTCCAGACGATGGTCGCCGACCTCACCGGGTTCGAGATCGCGAACGCGTCGATGCTCGACGAGGGCACGGCGGCCGCGGAGGCGATGGCGCTCGTCCACGACGTCGCCAAGTCGAAGAGCGCGATCGCGTTCTTCGTCGACGCAGCCTGCCATCCGCAAACGATCGAGGTCGTGAAGCAGCGCGCGCTGCCGCTCGGCTTCCAGATCGTCGTCGGTGATCCGATGACGTTCGAGTTCGAGGCCGGCCGCTTCTTCGGCGCGTTGGCGCAGCATCCGTCGACCGACGGCATCGTGCGGGACTTGTCCGGGTTCGCCGCGCGCGCTCACGCCGCCGGTGCGCACGTCGTAGCCGCTTGCGATCCGCTGTCGCTCGTCCTCCTCGAACCGCCCGCCGCCTGGGGTGCCGACGTCGCCGTGGGGAACACGCAACGTTTCGGCGTGCCGCTCGGTTTCGGCGGACCGCACGCCGCGTTCCTGGCCACGCGAGAAGTTTGGAAACGCAGCCTTCCCGGCCGTCTCGCGGGCGTTTCCGTCGACCGGAACGGGCGCCGGGCGTTGCGCCTCGCGTTGCAGACGCGCGAGCAACACATCCGTCGCGAGAAGGCGACGAGCAACATCTGCACGGCGCAAGTGCTTCTCGCCGTGATGGCCGGTTGCTACGCGGTCTACCACGGGCCCGACGGCCTTCAACGCATCGCGCGAAGGGTGCGTCACCTCACGGCGTCGCTCGCGTCCGGGCTCTTCGCGGTGGGCGCGAAAGTGCGGCCGGGCATCGTGTTCGACACCCTGCGCGTCGACCTCACGCACTCCGAGATGCGGCGCGTACTGCGCGCGGCCGAGACGAAGCGCATCAACTTGCGCCTCTATGAAGACGGCGTCGGCATCGCGCTCGACGAAACGACGACGTTCCAGGACGTCGCGGACTTGATCGGCGTCGTGACGAATCACGAGACGACTCTCGCAGAGGTCGAGGCGCTCGTCGGGCGGACCACCGTTCCCGATCTAGGCGCTCATGCGCGCAAGGGCGACATCCTCACGCACCCGGTCTTCCGCACGCATCGCTCCGAGACGGAGATGATGCGCTACCTGCACAAGCTGCAATCGAAGGACCTCTCGCTCGTCCACTCGATGATCCCGTTGGGCTCGTGCACGATGAAGCTCAACGCGGCGGCCGAGATGCTGCCCATCACGGAGCCCGGTTTCGGCCGCATCCATCCGTTTGCGCCGCCGACGCAGACGAAGGGCTACCAGCGGCTGTTCGCGGAGCTCGAAGCTTGGCTTTCGGAGATCACGGGGTTCGCCGCGACTTCGCTGCAACCGAATGCGGGCAGCCAAGGCGAATACGCCGGACTCCAAGTCATTCGCGCGTACCACCAGGACCGTGGCGCCCCGCAGCGCGACGTGTGCCTCATCCCCCACTCCGCGCACGGGACGAACCCCGCCAGCGCCGTGATGGCCGGGATGAAAGTGGTCGTCGTCGAATGCGACGAGCAGGGCAACGTCGACGTCGCCGATTTGAAGGCGAAAGCCGAAGCGAACTCGTCGCGCCTCGCCGCGCTGATGATCACGTATCCCTCGACACACGGCGTTTTCGAAGCCAGCGTCGCGGAGATCTGCACCGTCGTCCACCGTCACGGCGGCCAGGTGTACATGGACGGCGCGAACATGAACGCGCAGGTCGGGCTGTGCCGACCGGGCGACATCGGCGCGGACGTCTGTCACTTGAACCTGCACAAGACGTTCTGCATCCCGCACGGCGGGGGCGGACCCGGCATGGGCCCGATCTCTGTCGCGAAGCACCTCGCGCCGTTCTTGCCCGGACATCCGAACGCGACGACGATCGGCGGTCAGCACGCGATCGGCCCGATCTCGTCGGCTCCGTGGGGCAGCGCCAGCATCCTGCCGATCCCGTGGATGTACATCGCGATGATGGGCCCCGATGGGCTCCGTCATGCGACCGAGGTCGCGATCCTGAACGCGAACTACGTCGCGAAGCGTCTCGAGTCGAGCTATCCGATCCTGTATCGCGCGGCGAACGGGCTCGTCGCGCACGAGTGCATCCTGGATTGCCGGCAGTTGAAGTCCGCGGGCGTCGAGGTCGAGGACGTGGCCAAGCGTCTCATGGACTTCGGGTTCCACGCGCCGACGATGAGCTGGCCCGTCGCCGGAACGCTCATGGTCGAGCCCACGGAGAGCGAAGGTCGCGCCGAACTCGACCGTTTCGTCGATGCCATGGCGCGCATCCGTGCCGAAGTGGCTCAGATCGAGCGCGGCGAGCTCGACCGCGAGGACAACCCGCTCAAGCACGCGCCGCACACGCAGGAAGTCGTGATCTCCGACACGTGGTCGCGACGCTACTCGCGCGAATCGGCCGCGTATCCCGCTCCGTGGACGCGTGAGTCGAAGTTCTGGCCGTCCGTCAGTCGCGTGGACAACGCTTACGGCGACAAACACCTCGTGTGCTCGTGCCCGCCGATCGATTCGTACGGGACCCCGCAACCCGAGTGAGCGTCTGAGCTGCGCGGGTCGCGCTCGACGTGCGTGGTGAATGCGCGGGTCGCGCTCGACCTGCGTGGTGAAGAGGTCTGACGGCGGCGGCACCCGAACTCCGCCGCGGGTCATCACGGCGCCGGCGCCTCGGTCGGCGCTTCGCCGGCGCATCTTGTGAGCCGGCGCATCGGCAGGGAACGGGCGGCGGACGGACGCCAGGGCGCGAGGATCAAGGTCCAGGGCATCGCGACCGATAGGAATCCGGAGACTCGGGAGGAGTCCCGCTTCGTTCCGTCCCCATGCTGGCTTTCCTCAAGCGTTTGCTCGGACTCGGCGCTCCAGCCCAAAAGGCGCGTCCGCTGGCGCAGCGCGCCACCACGCAGGAGGGCCGGGCCCGCGCCACCGATCTCGACTCGATCCCCGGGCCGATCCCCGCGACGCGCAACCCGCCTACGATCGACCAGCCGGTGTGCGACGGCGACATCCTGTCGATGCTCGACGGACGCGATCACTTCAACGAGACGCTCACGGGGCGCGAGAACCAGATCCTCAGCGCGGTCGCGAAGAGGGTCGAGTCGGGTGATCTCATCCTGCCCCACCTCCCGCAGTCGAGCCTCGCTGCGATGGAGATGACAGCCAAGAACTCCGCGAACGTCGCCGACATCGTCGAGCTCCTCGCGCACGACGCCGTGCTCTCGAGCGAGATGCTGCGCGTCGCGAACTCGGCCCTTTACGCGGGCGCGCATCCGTGCACCACGCTGCGCGACGCCGTCGTCCGACTCGGGATGCGCGCGACGCGCTCCATGATCATGTCGGTCTCGATGAGAACGATGCTTTTGCACGACAAGGCCATCGCCAACGTCGCGACGCAGGTCTGGCGGCAATCCCAATCCGCGGGCCAGATTGCACGCGCGATCGGTCCCTCGCTGGGGATGGATCCGGATCGCGCGTTCCTCATCGGGTTGCTCCACGACATCGGCAAGATCGCACTGATCGAAACCGTCCGCCGCGAGGTCCGCGACCGCGCCGAAGTGCGACCGTGCCTCCTCGGACGTGTGTTCTTCCTCCAGCACGAACGCGCGGGTGAGCGCATCGCGCAAGCCTGGAAACTGCCGGAGGAACTCGTCTCCGTGGCCGGGCGCCACCACCAGTACGAGCGCAACGAATCGTTCCCGCGCGAGGCGGCTCTGGCACGGCTCGTCCACACGATCGATCTCGTGCTCTCGATCGGCGGCATGGGCGAATCCGCGCGGTTGGAACAACTGCCGGAGTTCGATTTCCTCCAGATCGCGGCCGAGGACCGTCCGAAGATCCTCGAGATCGCTTGCGACACGTTCCTCGCCGCTCGCTCGGCCTGAGGCGAGTTCTGGCTTCAGTGCGGGGTCGTGCTCCGAATAGGATCGCGGCGTGGAACCTTGGCGCCTGATCGTCACCTTCGGCGCCGATCCGGCCTTTCACATGGGCCTCGACGAGACGCTGCTCGAAGAACCCCTCGCGCCGCCGACACTGCGGCTCTACACGTGGAAGCCGGACACGCTTTCACTGGGGTATTTCCAGTCGCTCGCCGACGTGCCGGGGCACGAGCGCGCGCGTGCGATCGTGCGGCGAATCACCGGCGGTGGTGCGATCCATCATGTGAACGAGCTGACGTTCTCGATCGCGGTGTCGCTCGATCACCCGATCTATCGAGGAACGGTGGCCGATTCGTATACGCGCGTACACGCGGCGCTGTCCACGGCGCTGCGCGGAGTCGGCGTCGAGGCCGCGCCGCGCGGCGACACGATCCTCGAGTCCGACCGCACCGGCACGGGGATGTGCTTCCACACCTCGACGCCGCTCGATCTCGCGTGGAACGGCAAGAAGGGCGTCGGTTCCGCGCAGCGACGCAAGAAAGGCCGCGTGCTCCACCACGGATCGATCAAGCTCGGCGAATCGATCCTCGAGACCGGCGTCGCGACGATCCCGGGCGGAGGTCGCGATAGAGGACCGGCCGAAGTCGGGATCCTCGTGGCGGAGTCTCTCGCGAGCGCGTTCGACCTTCGATTCCTGCGCGCGGTCCCCGAGGCCGACGAGCGGGACCGCGCGAAGGTCCTCGGTGCGCGCTACATCGACCCGACGTTCGTGCGGTCGCGATGAAGCTCATCGCGCTCGCCGTCGTCGCGCTCCTCTCCGCTGCGTGCTCGCGCGCGCCGGAACGACCGAACGTATTGCTCGTCACGATCGACACATGGCGCGCGGACCGACTCTCGTGTGCGGGTTATCCGCGGGACATCACGCCGAACCTGGATCGCCTCGCCCGCGAAGGACTGCGATTCACCAGCGTCACCGCACCGCGCGCGAAGACGACGCCGTCGATCGCGAGCTTGATGACGGGGCTCTACCCCCACGAACACGGCGCACGCGACCTGCTGGTGCCCATCGATGCGTCGCGCCCGGTCCTCGCCGAACGACTGCGCGAGGCCGGGTATTCGACCGCCGCGATCGTCGGGAACTTCGTCTTGCGCGACGATTTCTCCGGCCTGGCGCGCGGTTTCGATTCGTGGACCGAGGATCTGCCGGACGTGCAAGGCGTCCCGCCCGAGAACGTGCCGCAGCGCACCGCTCGGTCCCTCGTCGAGGGTGCGCTCGCGGCGCTCGGTCTCGGTGCCCCCTCCGCGAACGCAGGTCCGCGGGCTCCGATGCGCCGCGAGGGCGCGCCGTGGTTCCTGTGGTTGCACCTCATGGATCCGCACGGCGTCTACGAAGCGCCGATCGAACACCAGGTTTTTTCCGAGACGGATCCGGCGTGGATTCCGATGCCCCCTACCCCAGAACCGTCGGGGTTGAACCGACGCTGGATCGCCGACTACAACGTGCCCGTCGATGCACGCGGAGCCAACGGGCGGATCGACGCGGCCCGCGTCATCGCGCGGTACGACGCCGAGGTGCGTTACGCGGACCACGAGCTCGGCCGACTCCTCGATGCATTGCGTACGACGGGCGAACTCGAGCGCACGCTCGTCGTCGTCACGTCGGATCACGGCGAAAGTCTCGGCGAGCAGGACTATTGGTTCGAACACGGGCGCAACGTGTCCGAGGCGACCGTGCGCGTGCCGCTCCTGGTGCGCTGGCCCGAAAGTCTCTCGAAGCGACCATCACCGGGCGTGCGCGGCACCGACACGAGCCTCACGGACCTCGCACCGACGCTTCTCGACTTGCTCGGACTTCCTCCGCTCGGAGAGCCGGCACCCGCGCGCGGCAAGTCACTCGCGGCCGCGTGGCGATCCGGCGCGGAGGAGATTCGCCCTGTTTTCGCCGAGAAAATCGACCGCGACGAGACCGAAGGCGCCGTCCAATCGAAGTCGGTGAGGATCGGCGGGTGGAAGTGGATCCGTCGCTTCGTGCACGCCACGGCTGCGCAGGACGGAGCGCGTCGACTCGTCACGTTGTCCGACGAGCTGTACGACCTCGCTGAGGACCCCTTCGAGGAGGCGAACCTTGCCGCGGATCCACCGACGCGCGCGCCTGTCGAACGATTGCAAGCCGAGCTCGCGCGCTTCACGGCGCTCGACGCGCGCTTTCCCGAACTCGGAGCGATCCTGCGCGAACACCGCGCGGCATTCGAGTCGAACGACGCGGAGACGGTTCGCATCCTGAAGTCGCTGGGCTACTGACCTCGACGCGGGAAGGATCGGAGTTCACGCGCGGTCTTCGGCGCACGCTCGGGGCTCACGGCGAGGAGCGCCGCCAGTCGATCGAGATCGGCGGCGGTGTCGACATCGAATTCGCGCGGGACGAGTTCGACCCGGATCCCCGACGAAGTCGCGTTCGCCAGCGTGACGTCGAGGACTTCGCTCGTGCTCCAGGGCACGTTCGCGAAGAGTCCTGTGCACGGGTCATCGAGTCCGATCGCGCAATAACCACCGTCGTCCGCGGGCACGATCACGCACGGCGCGCGCTCCAAGACGGTGAATACGGCACGAATCCTCGTCGCTCCGAAGTGCGGCGCATCCGTCCCGATCATGACGACGGCCGAAGCACCGGTCGCGAACGCGAATTCGAATGCAGCTCGCATACGAGCGCCGAGGTCGCCCTCGACCTGCGGGACGAGCGTCGCGTGGGGCGCGGCGGCCGCGAAGAAGTCCCGGCCGCCCTCCGGCGTGAACGCGATCACGGTCCGTGCCTCGGTCACTCGAGCACAGCTCGCCAGGACATCCGTGAGGAACGCATTCGCAAGCCTCGAGATCGCCTCCGGTTCGAGCCCCGTTTCACGCTGCAGCCGCGTTTTCGCGAGCCCCGCGATGGGCGCCTTCGCCATGACGACGATCGCGCGGTCCACAGGATTCACACTCACACGCCGCGGCGCAGCACGTCACGCGCGATCACGATGCGCTGGATCTCGCTCGTGCCCTCGTAGATCCGCGTCACACGAGCGTCGCGGTAGAGCTGCTCGATGCGGTACTCGGCCGAATAGCCCATTGCGCCGTGGATCTGCACCGCGCGATCGACGACGCGACCCAACGCTTCACTGCACACGAGCTTGACCATCGCCGACTCGCGCCCGAACGCGATGCCTTCGTCGCACATCCATGCAGTTCGATAGACGAGGCTCTCCATCGTGAAGATGTCGCACGCGGAATCCGCGAGCATCCACTGGATGGCTTGGTGTTCCGAGATCGGCTTGCCGAACGCTTCGCGCTGTCGCGCGTAGTCCACCGACAACTTGTGCGCTTCACGCGCCGAACCGAGACAGTTCGCGCCCAGCGCGAGGCGCCCGCGATCGAGCGTCGCCATCGCGATGCGGAAGCCGCCACCGACTTCCCCCATCCGGTTCCGATCGGGGACGCGCACGGAATCGAAGGCGATGGCGACCGTCGAGCTGCCGCGCTGGCCCATCTTCTCCTCGCGCTTGCCGATGGTGAAACCCTTCGTCGCACTGGGCACCAGGAAGGCCGTGATCCCCTTCGCGCCCTTCGTGCGATCCGTGACGGCGTAGACGATGACGAGGTCGGCGATGTCGCCGTTCGTGATCCACACCTTCTCGCCGTCGAGGATCCAATCGTCGCCATCACGACGCGCGGTCGTGCGCATGGCCGCGGGATCGGAGCCCGCATTGGCTTCCGACAACGCGTAGGCCGCGAGCACCTTGCCGCTCGCGAGGTCGGGCAAGAAGCGCTGCTTCTGCTCGTCAGTTCCTCCGACGACGATGGACATCGCGCCGATGCTCGCGTGCGCGCCGTACGTGACCGCAACGGAGAAATCGCCCTGCGTGAGCTCGTCCATGACGACGCACAAGCCGGTCTCGCCCAGCCCCGCGCCGCCGTACTCCGTGGGGATCGCGACACCCAATAGGCCCGCGTCTGCCAGCTCGCGGAACAGACCCCGCGGCACGCTGTGCTCGCGCTCGATCTGGGCCGTGATCGGGCGAATCCGGGACTCGGTGAAGTCGCGCGCGAGGTCGCGCAACATCCGCAATTCGTCGCTGAACGTGAGATCCATGGGAGTCCGTGGCGGCCTTCGAGGAACCTGGGCACCGGCCGTGGGTTCATCGGGCGAGCAGGATGGAGCACCGTGCGTGCCTCCGCCTTCAGAAACTCATAAGATTCACTCGCTCGAATCGCTCGGTTCCAGGCACCTCCATGAAGATTCTCCTCATCCTCGCCGCACTTCTCGTCGCCGCTGCTGCCGGTGCCGCGGGTGCCGCCCTGTTCGCGCCGCCCGCTACGTCCACGAGCGCCCCGGTCGAACCGGCCAAACGAGATGCGCCGTCGGTCTCCAACCTGTCGCTCGACGCCGAGAAACGGATCGACGCGCTCTCCATGGAAGTGGCCGATCTCGAAGCGCAGATCCGCGAGCTACGGACGGCTGCCGCGCGATCGGCCGTGATCCCCGATGAGGTTCCGAAGACGACGACGTCGGCAGCGCCGCTCGTCGCGAGCCAACGCGAGCAGATCCTCCAGGTCATCGCCGACGAGAAGGCGGCTGATGAGCGCCGTCGCGAAGAGGAACGGCTGAAGCGCGAAGAGGAGAACAGACTTCAACGCGCGGATCGCCAGGCTCAACGTTTCGGCTTGAATGAGGCGCAAGAACGTCAGCTCGCCGACTACTACCTGCAGTCGAAGACCAAGCTCGACGAGGTGCGTGAGTCCATGCGCGCGGCTCGCGAAAGCGGCGCGATGGACGGCGAGCAACTCCGCACCGCGATGCGCGACGCGCGCGATTGGTCCACGCAGGAACTCGAGCGCCTGTTCGGGCCCGACACGGGACGACAGATCGCCGAATCCGAGATCGAGCGTTACCGCGGTGGCGGTTTCGGTGGCGGCGGTTCGGGTGGCGATGGTGGCGGCGGGAATCGCCCGGCGCGCCGCGAACAGAACGGCGCCGGCGGTCAGGGCGGGGGCGCGTCCGGCGGATGACCCGCTTTGCGCGCCGGGGCCTCTCCCGGTTGATGGGCTGGGCGACCGACCTCCGCGTGCCGCGCTTCTTGCGCGCGGCCGTCTACGGCGGATTCGCGCGCTACGCGGGTGCGGACCTCTCGGAGGTGCGCTTGGCGATCCGTGATTTCCCGAGCCTCGGCGCCTTCTTCGTGCGCGA
>CAZKIY010000003.1:0-1223 GCA_964552875.1 uncultured Planctomycetaceae bacterium | reverse complement strand
CGGCTCTTCGCCGCTTGCGTGCTCGGCGACTGGAAGACGGTGCGTACCGAACGAGCGCGAGCGACGGGCAACGAGCCCGACCGCCGCTGGCGCGAGGCACTCCTCATGGTTCACGTGTTCGCCGGCGTCCCGCGCGCCGTCGAGTCCTACGGTGTGCTCGACTCCGCCGGCGGTCTGGGAATCCCGTCCCCCGACGAACTCGCGGAGCCCACGACCGGCGGCGCAGAACTCTTCGATCGGATCTATGCCGAATCGAAGGACGAAGTGCGCGCACTTCTCCGACGCCATCATCCGCTCTTCGCGCGGCACGTCCTCGAGCACGCCTACGGGCGCGTGCTGTGCCGGCCTGGTCTGACCGCGGATCGACGCGAGATCCTGGCGTGCGCGGCGCTCGCGGTGCTCGGTCAGGATCGCCAGCTCGCGAGTCACGCGCGCGGGGCCGTGCGCTGCGGCGCAACGGCGACCGACGTCGCAGCCGTGATCGAAGCTGTCGCTGATCTGGCCCTCCCCGAGAGGATCGAAACGGCGCGCGAAGTCGTGCGGCGATTCGCGCGAGCCTGAGATCTCACGTCTCGACCGCCGCGAGGACCGTGGCTGGGAATGATCGCGGCCGCACCGGTATGGAGGCTCAGTCGTGCACGCGATCAGCGCACCGCGACTTCGATCGTCGCGCTGACGAGACGCAGTGGCTCGAACGACTTCACGGCGATCAACCGATCGCCGGGATCGTTCCTGGGCACGGGACGTTGCTCGACGACCGCACGCCGTCCGTCGATCTCGACCGTGGCGATGCCGCGCGCGCGCGTCACGACGATGCGGATTTCGAACCCGGGACCTCCGCGCGGTGGCGTGACCAGCGTTCCCTCGCCGGCGCGCGCCTTCGCCACGAGCTGCGCCGGATCGCCTGTATCCACCAGGAGGCGCGCCGGCTTCCCGACACTGCCTGCAGCGAGGACCACGTGGAAGCCGCAGACGGACACGACGAGCAGCTCGGGCCGCGCGTCGGACTTCGGTTGGAACCGCAGGCGCACATCCACCACTTCACCTTGGACCTGAGCCGGGTCGCGCAAGACGAGACTCGGGCCCGCGCGCGCGAGCAGGTCCTCGTCGGAGAGGGCATAACGCAGTGACACGACGCCCTGTCCCTCCCGGATCCAAGTCCCTCGGTCGAATCCACCGGGTTTCAGCGCATCGAAGTCGTAGTGCAGGCGCACGCGACCGCC
>CAZKIY010000002.1:34764-45091 GCA_964552875.1 uncultured Planctomycetaceae bacterium | reverse complement strand
GTAGCCGACCGTCGTTCACGCCACCCGCGCCGTCAGCATCTCGCCCACCCGGACGGCTTCGACCGCGTTCGGCGCCTCGCCGTCCGCACCGACGACCCGCCACAGGCCCGGCACGAGCTGGAACGGAAAGCCGCCGACCAGAATCGGGACGTGCCGCTCCGGCATCGCGCGGCGGACGGCGTCGATCAGCTCCGCGGCCGGGCCGACGTGCAGGACGAGCTTCGCGGCCACGCCCACGAGGTCCACGCCGTATTCCTGCACCGTCTCCGCCACGTCCTCGGCCGGCGTGCTCGCGCCGAGGTACAGGACGTCCCATCCCTCCAGCTCGAAGTGGTCCGCGACCATGCGCACGCCGATGTCGTGGAGATCGCCCGACGCCGTCGTGATCAACACGCGCTTGCCGATCTTCGGCTTGCGCTTCATCCGCGCGCTCACGATCGACATGACCTGTTCCGTGATGCGCGAGGACATGTGCTCCTCGGCGACGTGGATCACGTCGAGCTGCCACATCCGCCCGATCTCGATCTGCGCGCGCATCAGCACGTCCGCGTAGAGAGCGGGGATCGTCATGCCGCCCGCGAGCGCTTCCTCGACCACGCGGAGCGCGTCGAGGCGGCGGCCTTCGAAGGCGGCGACGAGGTAGCGGCGCGCGATCTCGTCGAGCGGGCCCGTGCCCTCGAGGGGGCTCGGAGGTTCGTCCGGCGCGACCTCGAAGTGCCTGCGTCCGGCCTCGGCGACCGGGACCGCAGTACTCGCGGCGCTCGCCGGCAGTTCCTCCGCGAGCTCGTCCCGGATCGCGCCCAGGAGGTCACGAACGACGGGCACGTCGAGCTTGCGCGCTGCGAAGACCTGCTTCACCCAGCCGACCTCGTGCTCGTACAGCGCTGGCCGGTCGACGAGCACCGACTGCTGCAGATGGTCGATCAGGCCCGTGGCGAGGTTCTGGAGTTTGCGGAAGCCCGCGTCGCCGAACTGCGCGACTCCGCCCGCCTCTTGCGCGGACAAGCGCAGCACGGCGCCGGCCGCGTAGGCCTGGCGAGCCGAGCCGAGCAGGGCCGCGACGTATTGTGCGTGGGCGTCCAAAGCGGACGTAGTTCTACTCTGAAAGCAGATCGCCGCGCCGGATCACGGGCGCGCGGATCCCGCGGGCTCGCTCGCCTGCCGTGCCGCGGTCGCGATCCGCACGACCTCGTCCGCACAGCCGAAGGCGAGCGTGACGCCCGCTCCGCCGTGACCGTAGTCGTGGATCACGAGGCGTCCCGCTCGTGGGACTTCGGCCTCGAGCCGGACCGTCGCGCGGCCGGGGCGCAGTCCGACCTTCGTCTCGAGCACGTCGTGGATCGAGATTTCGGGCAGGTGACGCCGGGCTCGTTCGAGGATCCGCGCGGTCTCGCGCGCGTCGGGCGCGAGATCCTCGCGACCTTCGACCGCGCTCCCGCCGATCACGACGTCAGGGCCGCGCGGCACGACGTAGCACAGGCCGTCCGAGCAGTTCTCGTCGATCACGAAATCGTGGGCGAAATGCCCGGCGACGCGCAGGACTTGCCCGCGGATCGCAACGAGGTCGTCGTCGTGCGCGAGCTCGCGTGAAGCGAGGCCCGTGCAGTTCACGACCAGAGCGCACGCCTCGACGGCTTCGTCGAGCGAGCGGATCTCGCGGCGCACGAACTGCACGCCGCGCTCGATGCAGCGTGCGCGCAGCCACGGGAGGAACATGCCCATGTCGACGACGGGCACGCGCAGCGTGATGCCGCGCGCGCGGTCGTGACGCAGTTCGCTGGGTCCGAGCTCGCGGTACTCGGGAACGCGGCGCAAGCAATCGCGGGGTTCGACCCCGTCGGGAAACCACTCGATACCGCGAACCGAACGCACGCCGGTCGCCGGGTCCTCCGCGAGGCGCTCCAACTCGGCCAGCGTCTCGAGCGCCCACTGCTCGACGCGTTCTTTCGGTCCCGCCTTGTACGGGTACCAGATCGCCGCGGCGACGCTCGACACTTCCAGCGCGACGTCGTGCTTCTCCCAGGATGCGACGGCGAAACCGGCTTCCGCGAGTCGCAACGCACAGGCGAGGCCGGACACGCCGGTGCCGACGACCAGGGCCGTGCGAGGAAGCGAGGACAGCGCCGGATTCGTCGTCGCGGCGGGCTTCGCTGTCGTGGAAGGCTGCGCCGTCGTAGCGGACTTCGCTATCGAGTCTCGAGAAGTCGTCAGCTCGACGCCGTCACGCGGACTCGCGACGCTCACTCGGGCTCGAGCGTCGCACAGAGCGGGAAGCCGTAGGGTCGCGCGGTCGAGCGAATCTGTTCGACGTAGAGTTCGCCACGCTCGAACGTCGTGATCTCGATGACCGCCGAACCGGTATCGTCGACCTCGTGCGTGAGTCGCTCCGCCTCGCGCCGATCCTTGTGGAAGAGGCGCACGAGCAGCCGGACAACGAAGTCGATCGTCGTGATGTCGTCGTCGTGGAGGATGACCTTCCAGCGCGGCGCGACGCGCGTTTGGACGCGCGTTTCGATCTTCGGCAGCAGGGTGGGGGCCCGAGCCATGGTTGCCAGTCTATCCCGATCGCTCGCGGGAGTGGGAACTCCGCGGGTCGCCGAGCGCGGGTCCTCTGGTCCCGCTGTCGCGACCGTCCCAATCGCCGTGCGCGGACACTAGGATTCCGGCCTTGGAATCGACCCGCATCCGCTGTGAATCGACCGTCGCCGTTCTGCTCGCGCTCGTCGCCGGGAGTTGTTCCATCGAGCGCTATGCGACGGGGAAGGTGGCCGACGCCTTGTCCGCCCAGGGCGGCACGTTCGCCTCGGACGAGGACTTGGAGCTCGTCCGCGATGCGTCACCGTTCGGCCTGAAACTGATGGAGAACGTGCTGGAATCCCAGCCCGACCACCAGGAGTTGCTCACGGCGCTGGCGCGCAGCTTCACGCAGTACGCGTACGCTTTCGTGGCCCTGGACGGCGACATCGCGGAGTCCGAGAGCCTCGAGCGGGCCGAGGTGCTGCGCGCGCGTGCACGGTCGCTGTTCTTGCGCGGACGTGAGTACGGATTGCGCGCGCTCGAGGTGTGCCAGCCCGGCTTCCGCGCCGCGCTGGAGCGAGATCCGAGGGTGGCAGCAGGAATGCTCGGCCGTCCTGAGATGGATGCTCTCTACTGGTCCGCCGTCGCGTGGGGTGCGTCGCTCGCGCTCTCGAAGGACCGGCCCGAAGCGGTCGCGGATCAACCGCTGCTCGAAGCGCTCTTCGACCGCGCTCTGATCGTGGACGAGGGCTACGGGGACGGTTCGTTGCGCACGGTCCTCATCGCCTACGAACCGTCGCGCATCGGCGCGGAGCGCGGTGCAGCCGAGCGCGCACGCAAGCACTTCGCGCGCGCCGTCGAGCTGTCACGCGGGCAATCCGCAGGGCCGTACGTCGCTTTGGCCGAAGTCGCCTCGATCGCCGCGCAAGATCGGTCCGAGTTCCTCCGACTGCTCGGCCAGGCGCTCGCGATCGACGTCGATCTCGCGCCCGAGCGCCGCGTCGAGAACCAAGTCCAACAACGACGCGCGCGCTGGCTCTTGTCGCGCGTCGACGAACTGTTCCTCGAATGAGGTCGCGAGGCTCACCGATATGATCGCCACACTGCTCCTCTGCACGCTCGCGATTTCGCGACCCGCATCATCACCGATCGCTTTCGAGCCGGTCTCCGTCGACCGGAAGGCCGTCAAGCTCGCGACGCTCGTCCCGAAGGGTTCGAGCTATCACAAGTCGCTCCTCGCGATGGCCGAGGCCTGGAAGACGGGACCCGACGGCGGCATCCCCGTCACGATCTATCCCGACGGCACGATGGGCGGCGAAGCCGACATGGTGCGACGGATGCGCGCGGGGCAGTTGCAGGCCGCGTTGATCAGCGTCAGCGGATTGCGCGAGATCGACCCGTCCGTCACGGCGCTGCAGAACCTGCCGATGGTCTTCGACGATCTGGACGAAGCCGCGGCAGTGCGCGACGCGTTGCTCCCGCGGTTGGAGAAAAAGCTCGCCGACAAGGGCTTCGTGTCGCTCTTCTTCGGCGACGTCGGTTGGGTGCGCTTCTTCACGAAGGACCCGGTGCGCACGCCCGACGACATGAAGCGCGTGAAGTTCTTCACGTGGTCGGGCTCGACCGACCAAGCCGACTTCATGAAGTCGATGGGCTGGAATCCGGTGCTGCTCGAGACCGCGGACATCCTGCCCGGACTCCAGACGGGCTTGATCGACGGCGCGCCTGTCGTGCCGTATTTCGCGCTGAAAGGGCAATTTTTCGGCGTCGCGAAGCACATGCTCGAGATCGATTGGGCGCCGCTCGTCGGAGCGCTCGTCGTCACGACCAAGGCTTGGGACGAGTTGCCCGCACCGCTGCGCGAGCACTGTCGCGCGGTCGCCGCGACGACCGGCGCGAAGATCACCGAAGACAGCCGTCGTGAGAACGACGAAGCGACCGAGGCGATGAAGAAGCGCGGTCTCGTCGTGCAGCCCATGACGCCCGAGCTCAAGAGAGCGTGGCGCTCGTTCCTCGAGCCGATCTGGCCGAAGCTGCGCGGTCTCGACGTGCCGGCCGACCTCTTCGACGAGGTCATACGCCTCCTCGCCGAGCGTCGCGCGGCCAAACGATGAGCGTTCCGGTCGCGGACGGCGCCGCTCGGCCGTTCGCAGCACGACTGTCGATCGGCATCGAGAACGCGATCCTCGCGATCGCGCTCGCTGCCATCGCGATCCTGCCGGTCGCCGAGATGATTCTGCGAGCGGCGGGATCCGCTGGAATTCCCGGCTCGAGCGCGATCACGCAGCACCTCGTGCTCGTCGTGGGCATGGTCGGTGGTGCGATCGCGGCGCGCGAGCGGCGCATGCTGTCGCTCTCCACCGTCGAGGCGTTCCTCACGGGTCGTGCGCGCTCCATCGCCCACCTCGTCACGCACGGTCTGGCAGCGGGCGTCGCCGCTTGGCTCGCCGTCGCGGGCGCGCAGTTCGTCTCCGACGAGCGCGCCGCGGCGGGGGAACTCGCGTGGGGCATTCCGCTGTGGTGGGTGCAGCTCGTCATCCCGGTCGGCTTCGCGCTCGTCGCGCTGCGTCTCGCGACCGCCGGCGCGGACCACTGGAAAGGGCGCCTCGCCGCCTTCGCGATCGCCGCGGCCGTCATCGCCCTCGGCGTGTTCGGGCCCGCGGATCCCTCGAACCTCGTGGCGCCGGCGCTCGTCTTGCTCGGGCTCGCGACGCTCCTCGGCGCGCCGATCTTCGTCACGCTGGGCGGCGCGGCACTGATCCTCTTCTGGGGCGACGGCGAACCGATCGCGTCGATCCCGATCGATCACTACCGGCTCGTCACGAACCCGAGCCTGGCGTCGATCCCGCTCTTCACGTTGGCCGGCTATTTCCTCGCGGAAGGCGGCGCGTCGAAGCGACTTCTCGCCGTGTTCCAGGCTTGGTTCACCGGTTTTCGCGGTGGTCCGGCGCTCATCACGGCGCTCGTGTGCGCGTTCTTCACGAGCTTCACCGGCGCTTCGGGCGTCACGATCCTGGCGCTCGGCGGCTTGCTGATGCCGATCCTCCTCGCCGCGGGATATCGCGAGCGAACTGCGCTCGGACTCGTCACCGGCGCGAGTTCGCTGGGCATGCTCTTCCCGCCGTGTCTACCGATCGTCCTCTACGCGATCGTCGCGCAAGTGCCGATGCGCGACATGTTCCTCGCGGGAATCGTCCCCGGTGTCGTGCTCGTCATCGCCACTGTGGCGTGGGGGATTCGCGCCGGTCCGCCGCGCGGTGAACGACGGCCGTTCGACTTCGCCGTCGCGCGGCGCGCCGCTTGGGATGCCAAGTGGGAGCTCGCGTTGCCGTTCGTCGCCATCGGCGCGCTGTTCGGCGGCTTCGCGACGCCGGTCGAGGCGGCGTGCATCACCGCGCTCTACGCCGCTTTCACGCAGGTCGTCGTGCACCGCGATCTCTCTTTGGTGCGCGGCGTCACGAAGGTGCTCGTGGAGTGTGGACTCGTGATCGGCGGCGTGCTGCTCATCCTGGGCGTCGCGTTGGCCTTCACGACCTGGCTCATCTCGGCGGACATCCCGACGCAGTTGCTCGACCTCGTGACCGCGCGCGTCGAGTCGAAGTGGACGTTCCTCCTCCTTCTCACGCTGTTCCTTCTCGTCGTCGGCTGTCTGATGGACGTGTTCTCGGCGATCGTCGTCGTCGTGCCGCTGATCGTGCCGCTCGGCGAGCACTACGGGATCGACCCGATCCACCTCGGCATCATTTTCTTGGCGAACCTCGAGCTCGGTTTCTTGACACCGCCGGTCGGGATGAACTTGTTCCTGGCGAGCTATCGCCTCGGGAAACCCATGGCCGAGGTCTACCGCGCGGTAATCCCGGTCCTCATCGTGATGATCGTGGGGGTGCTGGCGATCACGTATATGCCGTGGTTGTCGACTTGGTTGCCGTCGCTGCTCGGCTCCGGCGGATAGACCGTACTCCAATGCGCCGACCGGGGTTCGGCCCGCATTTGGACGGGGCCGACTCCAACCGCGTCGCGAACTCGAGTTGGTCGACCCGTTCTGCGTTCCCGCCGATCGCTGGGGCCTGAGCGCGAATCGCCGATCAAGCGCGCACGGTAGCGAGCCGTTTCTCGATCTCGGCCAGGAACCAGTTCGTGTCCACGAACCTTTCCGGCGTCGCGAAACCCTGCGGCGCGCCGCGACCGCTGGCCATGTGATGCGCGACGATCGTGATGCCCCAGCACGTCGTGAGCTCCATCGCGGCGAACTTCGTCGTGCGATCGGCGGGAACGTCGAAGCGGTATTCGAAGGCGCGGCGCTGGTGCCCGGAGCGCGCGGTGCCGCGCACGGACAGGATCAGGACGTCACGATGTTTCGACGGGTCGTAGGCGAGCACCGGATCGGCGGCCAAGCGTGCCGCGAGCTCACGGTCGCGAATTTCGTCGCCTACGAGGTAACCGAGAGACCGCCAACCGCGAACGAGCGCCCAGTGTCCGTCGTAACGAATCGTGCGGTAGTCGTAGTCGCGCACGCCGCATGCGGCGAGGTAGCGCACGACCTGCGGCGAGTTGTTCGACGTCGGCGAGCACTCGAGGCCCTCGTCGAAGCGCTCGATCGATTGGAGAGCGGGCTCGAGCACGAGCTTTCCCTCGCGCAGTGCCGGGACGTCGCCCGAGTACTCGCTGATCAAACCCCAGGGGCTGAAAACGAGTCGATATCCGAGTGGATTGAGGGTCGGGTCGGGACGTACGAGCGGAAGGCCGCCGCAGCGCACGCGCACTTCGTCGCAGCCGTGGACCTTCGCGCAGTGGACGGCCAGCACGTTCGAAATCCCTGGGGAAACGCCGCAGTCCGGCACCACCGGAACTTTCGAGCGCGCGGCCAGCTTCTCCTGCGCCGCCACGGTTTCCGGGTTGCCGCCGAGATCGCAGAACGCCGTTCCCGCCGCAATGGAACGGCGCGTGAGTTCGACGTTCGCCGAATAGGGCGCGCACGAGAGCACGACGTCCGCTGCTTCGAGCTCGGAGTTCGGTGCGGAAACGGCGTATCGCACGGTCTTCGATCGCGCTCGCAGGAGTTTCGCGAGACGCTTCTTGGCCGCCTCGAGGCGCGCGACGTCGGGCTCGACGACGAGGACGTCGCGGGCGTCGCAATGTCGGACGAGATCGTGGACTGCGGCGGTGCCTTGGCGGCCGGCACCGAAAACGACGTAGGCGAAGCGGGTCACGTGGAGGTCACTTTCTGTGCTGGTGCGGGCTCTGCCGAACTCTATCCGCCGAACCTCCAGGTTCCCGGTGCCCGTGGAGAGAACCCTCGCGCATACTGGAGATTCGAGCCCGTTTCGGGCTCACCCCGGACACGACGCGCCCCCATGACACGAATCCCGATCGCACTCCTCACCCTCGCGTTGGCGTCCCAGGTGTCGGCGCAGGCGACCCGTTCCGAATCGGAACGCGAAACGGTCGCGCGAGGGCTCGAAGTCTGGCGTCAGCGACACGGACCGTCGTGGGCGGCAGTGCTCGACGCGAATACGGGTCGATTGGAGTTCCTGTACGGAGGTGCGTCCGCGCCTTCACGCATCCCGGTCGAGGACGGCGATTTCGTTGCACTCGCGCTCGAATCGGTCGCGGCGACCGTCTCCATGCACGGCATCGCGTCGGACGAACTCGTGCTCCAAGGCGTGCACTTCCTGCCGCTCGCGCAGATCGGGAGCACGGACAAGATCGCCGTGAACTTCGCTCAACGCGTTCGCGGGATAGCCGTACACGCCGGATCGCTGAACTGCTTGTTCGACACGCGGGGCCGGCTGCTCTCGCTGCACGCGCAGGGCGTGGTCGAGACTTCGCGGTTGGAGCTCGCGCCCACCGTTCCGTCGGAGCGCGCGCGCTCGATCGCGGTCGCTGCCTTCGAAGCCGACGAGCACGAGGTCGCGACCGAAGTGTCCGACGCCCTGCTCGAGATCACGCGTTCCGGCGGCGGAGCGCTGGCTTGGCGCGTCGAAGTCGGCCATCGAACGGAAGGCGCGGTTCCGGCCGGACGCGTCTATTGGATCGGCGCTCAGGACGGCGTGATCCTCGGCACCGAGCGCACCGTGCACGACTTCGAAGTGCGCGGCACGGTGCGCGCGTTCGTGACCCCGGGGTTCGCGCCCGACTCGGCCTCGAATCCCGAGGTCGCGACGACGATGCGCTACATCGACGTCACGAGTTCGGTCGGCACCGTGCGCACGGACGCGAGCGGGAACTTCGTGTTCCCGAGCGTGAACACATCTCTCCAAGTGACCGCACGTTTCACCGGAACCCACAACAACGTCCAGAATTCCGCGGGAACCGAGTATTCGCTGACCCAGACGATTCCGCCGAACCAGGACAACACGTTGACGATGAACCCGTCCTCGAGTGCCCAGGTCACGGCGCAAGGGAATGTGTTCCACCATGTGAACTTGCTGCGCGACTTCGTGCGCTCGATCGTGCCGACGGATGCGACCGCCGACTTCCTCATGTCGGCGAACGTCAACATCAACGACTCCTGCAACGCGTACTTCGACGGCGGCTCGACGAACTACTTCCTCCCCGGTGGATCGTGCGTGAACACCGCGTACTCGACGGTCGTCAGCCACGAGAACGGCCACTGGCTCAACGTGCGCTACAACACGGGCAACGGCTCGGACGGGATGGGCGAGGGCAACGCCGACGTCTGGGCGATGTACCTCTACGACACGCCGATCGTCGGGCAGGATTTCTGCGGCGCCGGTTGCGCCATTCGTTCAGGGCAGAACACGCGACTCTTCTGCGGCGATGCGTCGCCGGCCTGCCACGGCGAAGTCCACGCCGACGGTGAACCGTGGATGGGAGCCGCGTGGAAGATCCGCGCGCGCTTGAACACTGCGCTCGGCAACTCGATGGGCGACCTGACGGCGAACACGCTCTTCCTCTCGTGGATGGGCGCCTACGACCAGTCCCAGATCCGCTCGATCATCGAGACCCAGTGGGTCGTCCTCGACGACGACGACGGCGACATCAACGACGGATCGCCGCACTTCGCGCAGATCGACGGTGGTTTCCGCGATCAGGGCTTCCCGGGTCTCGAGCTCCATCCGGTGACGATCGAGTTCGTCACGATCGTCGCGGACACGGAGGCGGAAGTGGGTCCCTATGGGATCGAGGCTTCGATCCTCGAACATTTCGATGGGGCGTCGATCACCTCCGCCACGATGTTCTGGCGTTCGAACGGCGCGAGTTTCACGGCCTTGCCGTTCCTCGACCAGGGCAACGGTCGTTACGGGCAATCCATCCCACCCGTCGTCGCTCCGGCTCAGGTCGACTACTACATCGTCGCGTCCGACTCGCTCGGCAATTCGGTGCGTTGGCCCAGCCCGACGGGCGCGCAGGGATTCCGCGTCGGCACGGCGGTGCCGCTGCTCGCGTACGACTTCGAATCCGGGCCCGAGGGTTGGACGCACGGCTCGTACGGGGACACTTCGAACTCGTCGGACGACTGGGAACACGGCGATCCCACCGGCGAGAGCAGTCTCGTGACCAGCGGAGGCCAACTCCTCACTTGGTACGACCCGTCGAATGCGCCGAGCGGCACGAAGTGCTTCGGCACCGATCTCGGCATCACCACGAACGGCGCTTATCCGGCGAACGCTCACACTTGGTTGCGATCGCCGCCGATCGATTGCTCGACGGCTCGCGGCACGCGACTCACGTTCCGACGCTGGCTCACGATCCAGAGCGGAGCCGCGGATCAGGCGCGCATTCGCGTCAACGGCAACATCGTGTGGTCGAACTCGACGCAGGCGAACCTGCTCGAGGGCGCGTGGAG
>CAZKIY010000002.1:2831-34664 GCA_964552875.1 uncultured Planctomycetaceae bacterium | reverse complement strand
GCGGCGAGCCCGCGTCGAGCCGGTCGCCGCGCCGCCTTCGCCGCGCCGTCTTCGCGACGCCGTCTGCGCGACGCCGTCTGCGCGACGCCGCCTTCGCCGCGCCGTCTTCGCCGCGACACCTTCGCGACGCCGTCTTCGCCGCGCCGTCTGCGCGACGCCGTCTTCGCCGCGATGCCTTCGCCGCGATGCCTTCGCGGCGCCGTCTTCGCGACGCCGTCTTCGCCGCGATGCCTTCGCGACGCCACCATCGCGACGCCGCCTTCGCTGCGACACCTTCGCCGCCGAGCCGGCGCTCGCACCGCCGCTCGCCGAATCGGCGACGGGTTCAGGTCGCGTGCATGAGCGCGAGAACGCGCGAGCTGACCGACGTCATCTCGACGACTCCGTCGCGCGGCTCGCCACCGCAGCGTGCGAAGGGCTCCGATGCGAGGAATACGGGTCCGTCCTGCGCATGGTCGGGCAGACGTCCATGGCTGCCGCGCACGAGCGTCGCGTCGAGCGGGATCACGTCCATGAGGTAGCGCATCCCGAGCTTTTTCTGCGCGAGTCGCCGGGCCACGCGCAGCTTCGGAAACGTCAGCGCCGGATCGACGAACAGTTCGCACGGGTCGTACCCCGGCTTGCGATGGATGTCGACGGTGCGCGCGAAATCGGGCTCGTCCGCTGGATCGGACCAGTAGTAGTACGTGAACCACGCATCGCGGCGCGCGACGAGCACGAGATCGCCGCTGCGTTCGTGCGCGAGTCCGGCGCGAGCGAGTTCCGATCCAAGGAGCACGCGCTCGACGCCGTCGAGGCGCGTGAGCATCTCGCGTGCCGCATCGCGCGACGCGCCGTCGCGACAGTACACGTGCGCGACTTGGTGGTCCGCGACCGCGAACGCGCGGCTGCCGAACACGTCGAGGACGTCGCCGGCCGGAGTCTTGCGCGCCGCGAGCAACCCCGCGTCCCGCAGCGCTCTGTTCACGTGCACCGGCTTCGAAACCGCAGTGATCCCGTACTCGCTGACGACCACCGTGCGCGCTCCGATCTCGGCTGCAGCGCGCAACAAGTCGCCGACGACGACGTCGATCTCGCGGACGGCGCGCTGCGAACGCGGGTCGTCGGGACCGAAGCGTTGGAAGTCGTAGTCGAGGTGGGGGAGGTAGACGAGCGTCAACGCGGGACGCTCGTTCTTCAGAGTCCAGATCGCGGCGTCGGCGATCCAACGGCTCGACGGCAATCCCGATCTCGGGCCCCAGAAGTCGAAGAACGGGAACGTGCCCAGTTCCGCCTCGAGCTTCTCGCCATAAGCCGTCGGCCACGCGTACGTCGCCGGGATTTTGCGTCCGTCGGCGGGATAGAACGGACGTGGCGTGATGGAGAAATCGACGCGCGCGCCGAGGTTCCACCACCAGAAGATCTTGGCGGTCTTGGCGCTCGGATCGACGCGTTTCACCGCCTCGTACAGCTTTTCGCCGCGAACCAGCGCGTTGGATTGGCGCCACAGCGCGATCTCGGCCGTGTCGCGCGCGAACCAACCGTTGCCCACGGCACCGTGCTCCGCGGGAAGGAGCCCGGTCAGCATCGTCGCCTGCGCCGAACACGTGACGGCCGGCAAGACGGTCGTCATGGGCGCGCGCGCGGCGAGCCCGGCCAAGTTGGGCGTCGCGGCGCCGATGTGGCGAGACGTGAGGCCCACGACGTCGATCAGGACGACCGGTTTCATGAAGGGCGCGGATGCTAGCATCGACTTGATGCTGGATCGGATCGCGAACCTCTTCCGTGGCAGGCCTTCGATCGTGCACGGCACGCAGAAGCTCCCCGAAGGCCACGCCAAGAAGGTCGAGCTCGGCGACATCCTCGCGGGTGGCAAGTCGGTCCTCCTCTGTCGCGTCGACGGGAAGCTCTTCGCCCTCGACACGCGCTGTCCGCACGACGGCGGGCGGATCGTGGACGGCCCGCTCGTCGACGGTCGCTTCGCGATTTGTCCGCTGCACAACTACACGTTCGATCCGAAGGACGGACGCGTCGAGCGCGGTTCGTGTCCCAAGGCGACCGCGTACAGAGTGCGCGAGAAAAACGGCGACGCCGAGATCTGGACGTGAACCGGTGTGCGAGAGTTTCGCGTTCGAGTCGCGCGATACTCACCATCGGGTGACTGCGCTGGCCTCTGGCGTGCGAATCGCGAACGTGTATCGTTCCGAGCCATGACGACTCCGATTCGCGTGCTCGCGTTCGCTGGCAGTCTGCGCCGTGATTCCTGGAACAAGAAGCTCGTGCGCGTCGCCGCGGAAGGTGCGCGATCCGCCGGCGCCGAGACGACGGAGCTCGACTTGCGCGACCTCGCGCTGCCTCTCTACGACGAGGACTTGGAGAAGGCCAGCGGACTTCCCGACGGTGCGAAGCGCTTCAAGGAGTTGATGCTCTCGCACCAAGCGATCCTCGTCGCGAGCCCCGAGTACAACAGCTCGATCTCGGCCGTGCTGAAGAACGCGATCGATTGGGCGTCGCGCGCCGTCCCGGGCGAGAAAGCGTTGGCGTGCTTCGAAGGCAAGGTCGCCGGCCTCGTGTCCGCGTCGCCCGGCCCGCTGGGAGGATTGCGCGGACTCGTCACCGTGCGCTCGATCCTCGGGAACATCCGCGTGATCGTGGTGCCCGAGCAAGTCGCCGTCGGCAAGGCGCACGAGGCGTTCGAGACCGACGGTCGCATGAAGGACGCGAAACAGGCCGATTCCGTACGCCACGTCGGAGCGCGGGTCGCGGAAGTGGCGCGCGCGCTCGCGCGAGTCTGAAGCCTTTTCAAGTCGATCACCGACCTGGCGAGCCCGGTTCGTGCTCGAACTCGTGGACGTGCCCCCAGCTCTGAGGGGTGAGTTCGCGCGAGAGTTCCGCCGAACCAGCAGACGCTCGCACGGAATGGAAGTGTTACTCCGGAGAGCGAGCCGATGACCGGAAGGTCACAATTCACTCCTTCACTATGGCTACCGCGGATCGTGTGACGCGCCGCGACAATCGCACTTGTTCACTTCAATAAAATGAATTGGGCGACGGAGGGTGCTCGACGCGGAACGGGCTCGGCATCCCGTTCCACGGCGAACAGCATGTAGTAGCCCGCAGGCCCGAGATCCTCGGCCGGTGCCGACAAGCGATACTGCTTGACGCCCTCTTGCACCCCGATGTACTGGAACACGAGTTCGATGTACCGCTGATCTGCATCGACTTGATGGGTGACCGCAGCCGGACGGAGGAGGACGAAGCGATCCATTGTCTGTGTGTGCTGCACGAAGACGTCGAAGCTGGCTCCGAAGACGATCTCCGTCGCGGAGATGTCCGCGATCGTCGGCCTGAAACCGTAGCCCAGGTAAGGCGGCGAGAAGATCTCGCCCGTGTAGCCGCCAAACGAATAATCGCCAGGATCATCTTCATCGGCTCCACCGATGTGAACGATCCGTCCGTCCGGAAGCAGGACCGCGACGTTGTGGTAGAGGCGTGAATAAGGATGGATGTTCCCCGGCGCATTCGGGCTGCGCTCCATCATGGTGGAACTCGCGCCGCCGGATGCGCCAGCAAGCCCGGGGCTGTAGAGTTCGGGACGATGCTCGAACTCACCTGGCTGCCCCGGTGGCCCCGTCACTGCGTGTAGCGCGCTGTTGATTCTTGCCGCACCACCAATCACCAAGATGTCTCGAGTCGGCAGTACGACCGAGTTGCCGTAAAGCCGCGGCGTCTGAAGGTCCACCGATTTGGTGACCCACGCTCCGGCCTCGGCAGGGTTATTGTTTGGATCGAACTCTTCGACAGTTTCCGTGATGAGCCAGTTGAAAGCGGGGCCAACGGCCAGGTTCGTGTTGTGCGCACCATTCAGCGCGATGACGCGGTTGTAGCCGTCTGAATCCGGAAAATTTGCTTCCAGGGTGTGCAGCAAGACCGCATTGCCGTAATGCCGGCGGTTTCTGGCCACCCCTTGCGTGCTCTCCGGGCCGCGCCAGAGTTCTGCGGCCGGGAGATTCGCTCCCGGATACCGAAGTCTCATCACCCATGTGGCCCCCGCTTCCGGCTTGCGATGGTCATCTGGGTACACCGTATTCGTGTCGCCCGGGACGAAGACATTGCGAATCTTTCGCTCGAGGAACGGTCCCATGTCGCTGAGCTGCAAGGCTCTGGGATACGTGTCCAGCCGGGGATTGGGCAGGCTCTGACCCGCCACGGCCCTGCGCACATACTGCTCTGGCGTCGGACTCGAAGGCGGCGTGTGGCTGCCTCCTCCATCCGGGTAGAGCGTGTGCGACCACCCCGGCGGAACGTAGCCGCGCGGAGGCAAGGTCTGCCAGAACTCGATGGGTGGGGTGGGGCCTGGGAGACAACTGGCCTCGCAGTCCGAGCCACCGATTAAGAGCGTCGAAGAACTGGGCCTTTCGAACTGTGTCCCCTGCGCAATGACGCCTTTCATCAACGTGATGACCGACGGGTACCACCTCCCGATCGAGGTGTCGTCCACGTACGTCCAAGCAGTGCCCGGCACAAGGGGGTACGTCGGGCACCCCGGGGCCGTGAAACTCGTCGGCGGATATCCCAGTGCACCGGGCAGGAATCGATACGTTTCCTTGGGCTCCCCGGGTGGGGAGCCGGACGTGCGCGCACCACCCGCCACGACCAGTGCGCCATTGCTGTCCCAAGACGCGGAAGCACAAAAGATGCTGCTGAGGAGCGGCGCGTTCACGCGCAGTAGGAGTTCGGGGTGGACGGGGTCGAGGATCCAAGCCTGCGTGTTGAAGATCGGAGATCCATTGTCGCATTCCCGCCGCCAAATCAGCACCATGCCGCGGTAAGGTCCCTTGGGAATGAGCGCAGCATGCGCAATTTCACCATAGGGGCAATCGGGCCCAGGGTTGATCTGGCAAGCCCAGTTCCAGGGCCCCACCCAGCAGCCGTCGGAATCCGGCAAACACTGTGGAGTTCCGCCCTGAACTTGAATCGAAGTAGGCGTCGGAGTCGCCACGCCAGGCGGCACCAGAACCGCAAGGACTACCAACAAGCCAGCGGCATTGAACAGACAACACACGATCTCAGGAGCTGAATCAGATCTCGAGAAGCGTTCATCACGAAGCCTCGGCATCGCTCGACGGGAAGGGCCCGTTCGCTCGATCAAGAGGGGGGAGCGAGCCCGCCCAGTGAACTCCTGCGCGGCCGCGAGGTGGCCACGCTCGCGAACGGGTCGCCCGTCTAGCGGGAAGGGGGGGGGACGTGTCAAGATCCTAGGTGGCAGAAACTCTCACTGTGGGACCGACTGTGCTGAAACGACGCTCGAGGTGTGTCCATGCTCCTCACCGGAATGATGCTGGTGTCGATGGCCGGGGTCGGCCCAACGCGCCTCGACGCGAATCAAGCAGGAGGGGTTGCCGAGCAACGGCCCGCATCCTCGGCCGGCACTCTTCGATTCATCGAGAATTTGGGCCAGTGGCCCGAGAACGTGCGCTTCTTGGCCGAAGGTCCAACGATGTTCGTGAGGGCGGACTGCGAAGGCATCGGTCTCGACATTCGAACGCCATCAGGTAGCCAATTCGTGCGCTTGCGCTTCGAGGGTGCTCAATCGACGGTGGTCGAAGGCTCCGAGTCCGAGCCGGGTGCGCACAACTATTTCATCGGCAACGACCCCGCGCGTTGGCGCGGCGGTGCCCGCGCCTTTCGACACGTCACGTACCGATCGCTGTACCCCGGCGTCGATCTCGTGCTTCGCTCCAACAACGGTGTGCCCGAGTATGACCTCGTCTTCGCACCGAACGTGGATCCGAGTTGTGTCCGCGTACGAATCGAAGGGTTGAATGCCGGGGTTGCGCACGGTCCAGACATCTTCAAGAGCATGGGGCCTTTTGGGGCGCTGCTGCACGTCGCGGGGGCTTCGTGGCATGCGGGCAGCACTAATGTCGTCGACGAAGTCAGCACCATTTGGTTCGTGCGCGACGACGGGGCACTGGGGTTGCACGTCGACGGCCGTGATCCGGCTCGTACGTTGATTGTCGATCCGGGACTCGTGTGGTCCACGTTCCTGGGTGGATCCGCGGGTGACCATCCCACCGATGCGGCGTTTGACACGGACGGAGACTTGTACGTTACATCGGATACGTATAGCCCGGACTTTCCGATGACGGCTGGTACCTACCAGCAATCGATCGGTAACTTTCAATCGATCTCCGTCACCAAGTACCGAGGTGGCAATGGCGAGCTTATTTATTCGAGCGTGTTCGGTGGAACCGGCTCCAACCAGCGTCCCTGGGCAATTGCCGTGGACCGAGATCATCGCGCCATCGTCGTGGGCGAGACACGCGCAGGAAACTATCCAACCACGACGGGCGCATACGACTCGGTCCGCGACGTGATGCCCGGCTCAAACGTGGGCTTCGTGACGGCCTTGACCCCATCCGGGTCGGCTCTCGCTTTCTCGACCCTGCTGGAAAGCTTCGGCGAGTCAACGACGGTAATCACGGATGTCAGCATCACACCGACGAATGATATCGTCGTCTGCGGAAGAGGCGACGCTGGATATCCTGTGACACCAGGGGCCTTTCAAACAGTGCTTCAAGGAGGGAACGGCGATGGCGTGGTCACTTGTTTGAACTCGGCCGGAAGTTCCTTGTTGTGGTCCACCTATGTCGGTGGGAATGGCAATGAGTACGTAGCGCTGACCGCCATAGATGGGAATGGTCGGGTCTTCTATGCAGCGCAGACCGTTTCATCGAATTTTCCCGTCAGCCCAGGTGCCCTGCAGCCCACCAAGAACCCCACCGCCATCGCCGTGATGGCCGTTGGCTGCTTATCATCGGACGGTAGATCCCTCGTGTGGGGCACCTACTTCAGCGGTGTGGGCGCGGCGACCAACATCTATGATACTCCCACTGCGATCAGCCTGGACTCATTGGGGGGGGTCTATCTCTCGGGTGGCACGGGCGACACCACCTTTCCGACCACTCCCGGCGCCTTCCAGAATCAGTTTGCGCCAGGTGCTTCGGGCGCGAGTTTTTCTACTAGGTTCGCTCCCGGTGGACAGAGCCTGATCTATTCAACCTTCCTCCATGGCGAATTCGGTGGCGGGGGTAACGGAATTGCTGACCCGTCCGGAGTCGTGACTCTGCTTGGCGCTACCGTTGGACCCTTTCCGGTCGTGCCGGGATCGTATGAGACTTCATTGGGGACGAATCTTGGCAATCCACTGGTGCTGAAGCTGAGTCCACAAGGAGATCGGCTGTTCTACGGAACCTACTTCGGCGGCTCAAGCGGTGAAAGTGTCAAGGCTCACGCGATCACTCATAACGATCGAGTCGCCTTCTGCGGTTTCACGATGGCGAACGGCACGTATCCCATCACACCAGGTGCCGCGCAACCTAACTGGGGCGGGGGTCAGTCCGATGGCTTCGTCACAGTTCTCGACCTCTTCCTGCAGGGCGTCGAACCGCTCGGGCGCTCCACGCCCGGATGCCTGGGAGCCATCCAATGCAATGCGACTGAGATGCCGCTTGCAGGCGCACAGTCTTTTGCGCTGTACGCCAGCGCCGCACCGCCGAGCACGTCCGGATGGCTCCTGGTCGGATCAGCGGCCGCCACGCCACTGTCGGTGGGCGGCACCGGTATCAGCGTCGACCTTCACCGGCCGTTCCGTCGCGTCCGCGCCACGACCGACGCCTTCGGATACTGCGAGAATCGAATTCCGATTCCGGCCGGTTCGGCCGGGCTTGCGATTGCGGCGCAGTTTGCTTTCCCGACGGACGTCAATTGCGCGGCACCAACACGCTGGGCCGCGAGCAACGCACTGAAGATCACGGTGCAATAAACGGGCGCACCGGCAATTCGTGTGAGTTCCTGCTGCCCGCTTGGCCGTCGCGCACCTCTCACTCACTGGGTGCGGCACGGCGGCAAGGTGACCCTGAACCACGCCGGTCGTGCCTGCTTCGAGGGCAAGGTCGCCGGCCTCGTGTCCGCGTCGCCCGGCCCGCTGGGAGGATTGCGCGGACTCGTCACCGTGCGCTCGATCCTCGGGAACATCCGCGTGATCGTGGTGCCCGAGCAAGTCGCCGTCGGCAAGGCGCACGAGGCGTTCGAGACCGACGGTCGCATGAAGGACGCGAAACAGGCCGATTCCGTACGCCACGTCGGAGCGCGGGTCGCGGAAGTGGCGCGCGCGCTCGCGCGAGTCTGATCTCCCGGTCCGGCGCTCGAGCAGCGCCAGAACGGACGCGGGCCGGAGCGGTGAAGCTCCGGCCCGCGCATTTCATTCGGGAAATGCAGTGGGACCGTCGTTCAGAGGCAGAACGGCACGCCCACGGCGTCACTCAGATTGAAGCCCGCTCCGCCAGCGGCCGGATTGCGATACCAGTACTGGAAGAGCCACGTCTCACCCGCGTTGATCTGCGTGGACGGCAAATCGAGGTCGAAGGTCACTTCGCCGAAGGGCCCCGCGTTCAGCAGGGGCAAGCGAATGACCGGGTTGCCGACGCAGCGGAAGCCGTTGCCGAACGCCTGGAAGATCTCGCTCTGACCGTAGAAGAAGATCCCCGATCCATTGGGCGGGAGGCCGGTGCAGAGCAGGTGGAAGTCGTTCGCGCTCTCCGAGCGGGACCCGTACATCGTGACCAGCGCACCTGGACCCACGGAGTTGGGCGAGGTGAAGCACGTCGAGAACGGCTGCGCACAGGCCGCGGGGTCGAAACCATCGACGGTCGTCGGGTTCAGTCCCAACGGGTCGAGCCACTGCGCGAGCGAGTTGGAAGTATAGAACCGGTCGAAGCGACCGAACCACGCCGTCTGACCCGAGCAGACGAAGTCGTTGACGCAGCACGCGGGGCCTTTGACGCGACCATTCTGGTCGAACAGCGGTCCGCCGGAGCTGCCGCCTTCGAGCGTTCCGACGTTCCACGCGACGCGCCACAACGTCTGTTCACCGATGGCGCCGTTGTTGTCGAGCGAGATCATCTTCGGGCCGCCGCTCGGATGTCCCATCGCGAACCCGAACGTCGAGTTTTGGGTCGTGCGCGTCCAACCGGCCCAAAACGCCTGGTAATTGAGCGGAATCGCCGGGTTGATGCGCAGGAGCCGGCAATCGTAGGTCGGGCTCGACGTGAGGATCGTGCAACCGCTCACGGTGAAGTTGGTCGGTGCCGAACCCGAGCTGCAACTCGGGCGTTGGTAGAGGAACGTGAACACGGTGCTCGTGCCTTGGCCGCAGTGATCGGCCGTGAGGACGTAACGCGTCCCGTCGAGCGCCGTGTTGTTGATCAACGCGCCCGAGCACAGCGAACCGTTCGACAGCGTGCGCATCGTCGCGCGCTTCTGGTCGCCCCAGTTCGCGCCTTCGGGACAGTTGACGTCGACCACGCACGCGCCGAGCGATTGTTGTCCGCTGCCCGCCACCGTGACGCTCCCGTTCATGAGCCCGAACACGTCGCGGTAGTCGTGGATGAGAGCCTTCGTGTGCAGCACGGGATCGCTCGCGCCCGTGGGCAGATCGATCTCCAGCGTGAGCCGCTCGCCCGGGAACGGCTCGAAGACGAAGCCCCCGTCATCGTGACGATTCGCCGAGGTGTACGCGCCGAGGACGAGCTCCTGATCCGCGTCGTAGACGAAGAGGCGCGCGCCCGCGGGCAACTCGAACTGGTCGAACTCGAGCGCCAGCGACTTCGCGCCCGGCGACGCGACTTCGAGTCGCCACACGCGCGATCCATCGCGCAGCGTGATCCACGATCCGGCCTCGATACCGACGGCGAGATCGACGAGCGCGCCGTAACGCAGCGGCCGATGGTTGCGCGCCGCATCCTCGGCGAGATACTTCGCGACGTCCGGCGTCGAACTTGCGACGAGAGGTGCGTTCGTGCCGAGCGGACGGAGAAGTCCCTCGGGTTGTCCGCCGAGGGAGGTCTGGGACGCCGCGAACGGCGCGAGGAGTGCCAGCGCCGCGAGGGCGCGAGCAGCTGAGGAGAGGTTCGGCTGCATCATGTCCGGAGAGGTCGTCGTGGAGATCGGGAGAGGCCGACGCGGCTGTCCGACCGCGCGGAGACGCTGCCGGAAGGATTCTGCGGCGGCCAACCTGGGTTGGATTCACGGCGACCGCTCCAGGTTCCCTGAAAATCGTCGCAACGTTCCGCCGCGCGTGACGACCTTCGCCACGATGGAGAACCGAGGACCCGTGGATCTCGACACACTGATCCGTGAAGCCGGCGGGCTGCGGCGGCTCGCCGTCGACTTGGTCGGCGAGAGCGCCGCGGACGACGTCGTTCAAGAAGCGCTCATCGCCGGAGTGCAGCGTGCGCCCGCGAGCGACGGCTCGATCCGACCCTGGCTCGTGCGCGTCGTACGCAATCTCGCGGCGGGGACGCATCGTTCGAGCGCGCGACGCACTGCGCGGGATCGCGATGCTGCGCGACCGGAGCGCTTGCCGTCCGCAAGCGATCTCGTCGAGCGCATGGAAGTGCAGCGTGTCGTCGCCGAGGAGGTGCTTGCGCTGGCGGAGCCTTATCGCTCGGCGATCCTCGCTGTGCATTTCGAAGGCACGAGCGCCGAGGAGTACGCGCGCAGTCGCGGCGTGCCTGCTGCCACGGTGCGCTCGTGGACGAAGCGCGGGCTCGACACGTTGCGCGCGCGGCTCGATCGACGGTTCGGTGGAGATCGCAGTGCGTGGAGCGCGTGCCTGCTCGGGCTCGTCGAGCCGGCGGTGGGCGCAGGCTTCGTGTCCAACTCAACCGCTGCTGCCGCGCTGCTCGTCGCCACCGCGATCGGAGTCGCCTGGTGGTGGCCGAGCGCAGGCGCAGACTCGACGGATGGGGCTCGAGCGAGAGATGTGCTCGTTCTCGCCGCCCCCGACGAGCTTGTCGTGACTCGCGACGTCGCCGTCGACGTGGCGGACACAGCACCACTCGGCGACGCTGCGAGTCGAACCGTGCTTGCCGCGCCGACCGTGCCAACGACCGGTCGAGTCCGGGGCCGCGTGATCTGGACACCCGGCGGTGCGCCGGCGATCGATGTGGGGCTACGCCTCGTGCCCGAGCCTTACGACTCGATGAGTGACGTGCCGGTGAGCATGGCGACCGATCGCGAGGGCCGATTCGCATTCGACACGGTCGCTCCGGGCGCGCACCGCATTCGCGTGGATCGATCCGGAACGAGTGTGCTCGTGCGAGTGGAAGCCGGTGCGACAGTCGTATCGGACGTCCCCGTGCCGCGTGTTCCCGACGTGATCGGTCGCGTGCTCGACGTGCACGGGATTCCCGTCGCAGGCGCCGAGGTCCACCTCCGCGAGTCGAACTCGGAGTGGAGTCGTGTCGCAACGCGCAGCGCAGCCGACGGTACGTATCGCGTCGAGAGCGTCGACGTATGGACGAATTTCTACGCGACAGCAGTCAGTTGCGCCCCTAGCGGGATGAAGCAAGCCTCGGGCCCGCTCATCGAGCGAACGATCGACCTCTACTTGGGCGGCGTGAGTGGAAGCCTCGTCGGTCGCGTGGTCGACGCCCTTGGAACTCCGGCCGTCGACGTACGCGTGGAGATATCGCCCCAAGCCGCCGAGGGGATCGACCCGGCGGGCGAGCGCATGAGCTCGCAAGCGAGCCGAACGGTGCGCGTCGACACCGAGGGACGATTCGTTGCCACCGATGTCTGGCCCGGCCCGTGCAAGCTGATCGTCGTGTCCCGCGGATCTCCTTGGGTCTCGCGAGTCGTCGATGTGCGGCCGTCGATGCGGACGGACATCCACATCGAACTGCCGCCGACCGCGCGCATTCGCGGCCGACTTTCGAACATGGAAGGTGCATCGGTCGAGGGCTTCCAGATCCTCGTGACTTCCCTGACGGATGACGACTCCGCGTTGATCTCCAGCGACGCCGAAGGTCGCTACGACACCGGGCGCGCGCCAGCCGGACCCGTGCGGCTCGTGGCGAGTCACAAGGACGGACTCGGTGCGCAGCTCGAGGTCGAGCTCGCCCCGGGTGCCGACTTCGAATGGTCACCGGTCGTGTCACGGCCGGGTGCGATTCGCGGCCGGCTCGTGGATGTCGGAGGGCGTCCCCTCGTGGGCCGACGGGTCGCAACCTCGGTCAAGAAGTACAGCAGCGCGTCGACCGATGATGGAGGACGCTTCGCATTCGAGGGTCTGAACGAGCAGCAGTACGGGCTCTCCTTCGACGAAGGCGGACTCTCGGCGCGCGCCGTGGCTGTTCCGGGCGAGCACGACGTCGTCCTCGTTGCGGAGCGAGTCAGCGCGCGCGTGATCGGCCGAATGGTGGACGTGCGCGGGAACGCGTTGCCGGATCTCGAAATCGATTGCGGGCACCAACGAGTGCGTTCCGTGAGCGACGGTGCGTTCGAGTTCAGCGGGCTCCGACGCGGGCCCGCCGTGCTCGAAGTCCGTAGGCCGCGGTTCCAGGGGCTCGCGCTCGCAGTGCTCGAGCTCGCTTCCGGTGAACTGCGCGATGTGGGCGATCTCGTCGTCCCCGGGCGTGGCTCGCTCACCGTGCGCGTCACCTCGAGCGACGGTGTACCCGTCGGTTGGGTGACCCCTTTGGTGCGTCGAATCGGCGCGCGCGCCGGCTACCTCGTGCAACACGGTTGGGGCCCGAGTGGCATGTGGGACGTCGAGGAACTCCCGACGGGCGAGTACGAGCTCGCGATCCTGCGCGGTGCTGCGTTGCAGATACGACCGTTCTCGATCCGGGACGATCTGCGGACAGAGCTCGAGGTCGACCTTCGTTTCGGCACACCCGTCGAGATCGAAGCGGTCGCCGCACCGGGCGAGTTGCCGCTCCGTCGGCTGACGTTCGCGGTGCACGATACCGACGGCGGGCTCCAGGGGAGCAACTCCTGGAATGGCCATTGGCGAGGAGAGGACCGTGCGTCGATCGTCGTCGCGCTGTCGCCGGGCCAGTACGTGATCACTGCGAGCGCAGCGGATGGTCGGTCGGGTGAAACGCGCGTGCTCGTGCCGGAGAGTGGGGGAACGCCGCCGCGAGTCCGAATCGAAATCAGGTAGGGCACGCCACTTCCGAGCCCGATCCAGTCGCGGACCTCGCACGGTGAGGCGCCGAGTTCCTAACCTCGTCGGCGTGCTGTCCCACTTCGAGGTGTTCGATGTGAGCCGTTGGCTCGCCGACAAGGACGAGACCCTCGGCACGAAGACGAAAGTCTGGCTCGCCGATCCCGACGGTCGTCGGTGGCTGTTCAAGGAGCCACGCGCGCGTACGGGTGACGACTGGTCGGAGAAGCTCACCGCCGAACTCGCGGAGCTTCTCGGGATCCCTCATGCGCCGGTTGAACTCGGGTCGCTGAATGGTCGACCCGGTAGCCTCTCGCTCGACTTCACGAGGTCAGACCTGATCCCGCGTTGGCGGCTCGCGCCACTCAACGAACTGCTATTCGAACTCGACCCAACCTATCCGCGCGAGCAGTTTCGTGGAGTGCAGCGATACACGGTGGATCGCGTCCAGGACCTCCTGATCGAGTACTGCGTCGGGCCGTCGGTCCTCCAGGACGGAAGCGTGATGTCAGCTCCCGAGATCGCCGTCGGCTACCTCCTGTTCGACGCGTGGATCGGCAACCAGGATCGCCATCACGAGAACGTGGTGTGCTCTTTCCACTCGATGCCTCCATCGATTCACGGCGTGAAATCGCTCCCAACTACGACCACGCCGCCGGGCTCGGCCAGATCCTCTCCGATCAGGAGCGCGCGGGACGCCTCGGGACGAAGGACCGGGGCTACTCGATCGAGAGCTGGGCGGCAAAAGCACGCGGCGCGCTCTACGGGGACCCGCTGGATCGGCGCCCTCTGACGACCTTCGACGCGTTCGCGCGTGCGTCGAAACGCTATCCTCGAGCCGGTGAGTACTGGCTCGACCGACTTTCGAGGGTGGAAGTCTCAGCTTGGATTGAGGTTCAGGACCGCCTCCCCGAGGGCTGCACATCGCTCGTGACCAGAACCTTCACCTCGCGGATGCTCGATACGAATCGGACGCATCTTCTCGATCGCACATGAACTTGATCCACCGAGTGCTCTTCGTCGCTTGGCAGAATCCCGCGACGCGCGAGATCCATCCCGTCGCTCGCCTCGTGCGTCACGACGCGGAGGTGGCGTGGGAGTTCGCGTACTTGCGCGGCGCTCGGGAAGCGGCGGCATCCGGATTCGTCCCGTTTCCTGGCCTCGGGACGTTGGATCAACTCGTGAAGAGCCGTGAACTCCCGCCGCTCTTCGCGAATCGGCTCATGCCTCGTTCTCGCGCAGATGGACCGACGTTTCTCGCGCGCCTCGGCTTGGCACCGGAGGCGGACGAGATCCCGATTCTCGCGCGCAGTGAAGGTCGCAAGGCCACGGACACCGTCGAGCTCTTCGGCTTGCCGACCTTCGACGAGATCCGACGGTGCTACAGATTTCTCTTCTTCTCGCGCGGGCTGCGATACGTGCCGAGTGCGGAGCAGCGAGCGATTGGACTTCAACCAGGCGACCGGCTCGACCTTCGTCTGGACACTGAGAATCCTGCGGATCGACTGGCGATCGTCGTTGCCGAAGGGGACGGGCAAGCGCTCGGTTGGGTGCCGAGCACGCTCCTCGAGGACGTGCACCGTCTCCAATCGGTCCACAGTCGGATCGATGTCCGCGTCGAGCGCGTCAACAACGGCGAAGCGCCCGTGCAATTGAGGCTCCTCTGCCGGTTGGAGGCTTCACACATCGAAGGCTACCGTCCGTTTTCGAGCGAGCGCTACGAACCGATTCCGAGCGAGGCCATGCGCCTGGAGTTCCGCGCCCAGGACCTGATCGGCTGAGCTTCGAAGTCCGTGGCGTGGCGATGACCGTGCGGCTTCACGCCCAACGCCGAGCGCTCACGTCATCCGATACGCCTCCGCGCTCGGCTTCACCGCCCGCGCGAAGTGCATCGGTCGCCGCAATCCGCCCGGTCCCGGACCCGGACGCGCCTTCTTCATCCACTCGCGATAGATGTCCATCGACTTCTTCGTGTCGACCTCGACGTCGCCGTATTGATCGTCCACGCGGGCGGGCTCGACCGTCACGGCTTGGTGCCAGCAGTGCATGCCGCTGATCGGATCGGGTTGCACCGGGAACGTGAGGTTTTGGTGCACGCCGCCGTCGGTCCACCAGATGCGCTTCGAATCGCTGTCGCTCGATGCGAACGGCTTGATGTCTTCCAATCGGCGGAAGCGGAAGCGTCCGTCACCGAGTTCGTCGCGGCGCACGAGCGCGCTGGCCCACTTGTCCGTGCCGATGTCGTCGAAGAGTCGCCAACGGCCGAGGTGGTGACTGCACGCGACGATGCCCGGCCTCAAGCCCTCCGTGACCCAGGCCTTGTTCACGAAGTGCCCGATGCGCGTCGAAATCCGCATCAAATCGCCCGTGACGAGGCCCATTCGCTCGGCGTCCTCGGGATGGATCCACACCGGGTTCGTGTTCGAGAGTTCGTAGAGCCACTTCGAATTGCCCGAGCGCGTGTGGATCAGCGTCGGCAATCGGAACGTCGGCACGAGGCACATCTCGCCCTTTGCGCGATCCATCGGTCGGCGGTCGATGTGGCTCGAGATGTACTCAGGCGTCGCGTACTCGGGCCAGCCCCACTCGTGCATCGTGCGGCTCCACAGCTCGAGCCGTTTCGTCGGTGTCGCGAAACCGACACGCGGTGCTCCGTCGGCGACGACGCCCGCGGGTTTGCCGGCGGCGAGCACGGTCGAAGTCGCAGCGTCCGTCGTGGTGCCCTCGAGCTCCTTCGGCGACAGCGCGCGCATGTGGCTGTCGTAGACGTCCTTGTCGACGAGGAAGGCTCCATGTCGCCGCATGTACTCGAGCGGCGTCATCCCGAGCTTCTTCGCTTCCGCAGGCAGTCCGGGCACCGAGTTCTCGAAGATCCAGCCGTAGTACTCGTCGACCGTGATCTTCTGGCCGGGCCGATACGGTGACTCGTAGTACTTGCGAATGCCGAGCGATCCGTCGGGATCGATGCGCCACGACAGCGAGATCCAGAACTCGTCCTCTTCCCAGACTTCGCCGGGGTTCGTCTCGTACGTCGCTTCGACTTTCTTGCCCGCGCGTTCCGCCATGACGCGCTGCACGGGTTGACGGAAGCCGATCCATTTCGCGCCGTGCGTCTCGGTCGACATGAGGTCGTGGCGTTCCGCACCGTGACCCATCGGCAGCACGTAGTCGGCGTACTGCGCCGTCTCGTTCCACGTCGGCGTCAACGCCGCATGCAGGCCGATCAAGTCCTCGTTGCGCAGAACTTGCTCCCACAGCATGCCGTCGGGATTCGTCCACACGGGGTTGTAGACGCGCGTGAAATACGTGCCGATCTTCCCGCGTCCGTCGAGCAGGAGGTGGGGCAACAAGTACGAGAGCTCGTGGTGGCTGAGCGGCCATTCACGCGGATAAAGCAGCTCGTTCCAAGCGTTCTGCGCCGGTGGTTTCAGGAACGGCGGCGGCACGAACTTCGACTGTGTATTGAGGAGAGTCCCGCCTTCCGCACCGACCGCTCCGACGAGGACGCACAGGAATTGGAGGCAGCGCGCGACTTGCCAACCGCCTTCGTTGCCCGACGCGGCGTTGCGCCACACATGCGTGGCGAAGCGACTCTGCGCTTTGCCGATCTCGCGCGCGATGTCCTCGATCACGCTCTCCTCGATGCCGCATTCTTTGGATGCAGCCGCGGTCGTGTAGCGCGCGTAGCGAGCCGTCAGTGACGCCAAGAAACCGTCGAACGTCTTCGGCGCCGCCGGGTCGACGTGCTCGAGCCAATCGCGCCAATTCACCCACGTTTCGAGGAACGCGCGGTCGTACAGCTTCTCCGACAGGATGACGTTCGCGAACGCGAGCAGCAGCATCGCCTCGGTGCCCGGCCAAGTCGCGAGCCACCAATCGGCCATCGACGCCGTGTTCGAGAGGCGCACGTCGATGACGGCGATCTTCGCGCCGCGCATCTTGCCTTCGATGATCCGTTGCGCGTGCGGGTTGAAGTAGTGCCCCGTCTCGAGGTGCGAGGAGAGCAACAGCATGAACTTCGAGTTCTCGTGATCCGGCGAAGGCCGATCGGCGCCGCTCCACAGCGCGTACCCGAGGCGCGCCGCCGCCGAGCACACGTTCGTGTGGCTGTTGTGGCCGTCGACGCCCCAACTCTGCAGCACGCGATCCATGTAGCCGTCGTGACCCGGCCGACCCACGTGGTACATGACGTCGGTCTTGTTGCCCGCGACGAGCGCCTTGCGAATCTGCGCCGCGAACACGTCGAGAACGTGATCCCAAGTCGTGCGCTCGAACTGGCCCGATCCGCGCGGACCGACGCGCTTCAACGGATAGAGGATGCGCTGCGGATCCTGGATCTGGTTGAGAGTCGCCGGCCCCTTCGCGCAGTTCTTCCCGCGCGAACCGGGGTGGTAGGGGTTCCCCTCCAGCTTCTGGATCTCGCTCGTCTCCTTGTCGATGTACGCGACGAGGCCGCAAGCCGCCTCGCAGTTGAAGCAGGTCGTCGGGACGAGCGTGTAGTGCTTCTCGACCTTTCGCGGCCAAGCCTTCGCGTCGTACTCGACCCAGTCGTCCCACTTCTCGAAAGGCGGGAAGGACTCGAGCGGAGTGACCTGCATCTCGGGCGCGTCGTGGGATCTGGGCATCGGGGGGATGAGCTTAGCGCCCGATCTCGCGATCTGTGTCGTGACCTCAGCGTCCGGACGCGCGGACTGGACCGCGGGTTCACGTCGGATCGTCGGGACGATCGCGATCGTGTGCGTCGGATCGGAGAACTTCGACGTGCAGTCTTTCGACGCGTCCCGAAATCACGCCTCGCGGCCGCGCTCACCCGGCCGCGCGACGGGCTCGACGTCGCGCAGACACACAGCGCCCCGGGCGGAGCAGTCCGGGAGCGCGGCTCGAGTCGAGCAGGATCGCGATCCGCACGACGCTCGTCATGCGCTGGAGTCGAGGCGGATCTCGACGTGTACGGTGCTCGTCACGCGCTCCAGTCGATCCGCACCGCGTTCGAGAGGTTGAAGGTCGCGGGCGTGCAGAACGCCGCCGCGTTGCGGTACCAGACTTGGTACCAGCGCGAGCCCGGCGTCGCGACCGCACCGCGCACGGAGATCGGCAAGTTGCCGGCGCCCGGATACGACGATGCGCCGGCCACGTTCGAGAGGATGCGTAGGCGCATGACTTGGCCACCGGCGCAACGCTGGCCGTCGCCGAACGGGACGCCGATGCCGCCCGCGCCCAGCGCGGTGGTGCCTTGGAAGTAGAGCGCGCTGGCGTTCGGCATCTCGGATCCGTGCAGGACGAGCGAGTCCGCGGCCAAGCTCGCCGTGCCGCTCGCCACGAGACGCGCGCCGTTGCCGAGCGAATTGCGACAGCCCGATTGGGCACCGATCGCGCTCGTGTTGCCGCACGGACACGCGAGGCCGGTGCCGTCGCCGAAGCAGACCGGAGTTCCTGTCGGCCCACCGACCGTTTCGCACGGATCGAGTACACCGTCTCCGTCCGAGTCGAGGGCGCCGTTCGCGACATCGACGTCGTCGAGCAGGCCGTTCGCATTGCAGTCCGAAAGATGAAGCACGAGGAACGCACGAGCCGCGGCATCGACCAGGGTGCCGAGGTTCCCGTGTCCAGCGCCGACCGACGGGATCCACTCGACCTCGACGCTCGCGGCTTGCAGCGCCGTGACGATGCGCTCGCTCTGGTGGAACGGCACCGTCGTGTCGACCATTCCGTGCGAGACGAACATCGGCGGATCGTTCGCGTCGACGTGCGTGATCGGACTCACGAGCTCGGCCAGCGCGGCGAGTGCGGGGAAGGGCGGGTTCGGATTCGAGAGATTCGCGCGCAGGACCCCGAGACCCTCGCCGACTCCGTCGAAGCCGAGGAGCTTCGACTCGGGCGAATCCGGGGAGTCGTGGTCGAAGCTGCTGCCGGGCGGAGTCGTGACGTCCAAGCTCATTCGGAGGATGTCCGTAGGACCGAAGTAGTCGGCCGCGACGAGGACCGCGCTGGACTCGGCCAAGTTCCCGCCCGTCGTGCCCTCGCACGCAGCGACGCCGTCCGAGGTCGCGAGCAATGCGGAGAGGTGGCCGCCCGCCGACGAACCCCAACAACCGATGCGCGAGGGATCGATCCCGAGCGTCGCCGCGTTCGCGCGCAAGTAGCGCACGGCACCTTTCACGTCCTCGATCTGCGCCGGGAAGATCGCCTCGTGACTCGAGCGGTAATCGATCGTCGCGACCGCGATCCCGCTCGTGAGGAGCGGCTGCGCGGAAGCGGGGATCACGTTGTGATCGCCGCTCTGCCAACCGCCGCCATGGATCCACAGGACGACCGGCACCGGACTCGTCGCACCGGCCGGGGTCCGGATGTCCATCAGAACGGGCACCGTTCCGCCCGCGTCGAGCGGCGCGTTCCCGATGTTCACGTTGTCGAAGGTCGGGGAACCTTGGGCGAAGAGGGCCGGGGAGAGCAGGGCGAGGACGAAGAGTGTGGTGCGCATGAGAGGGGGTCCTCATGTCAAGAACACGTGCGCGGACGCTCGGTTCCGTACTTCGTTTCGCGAATGGAGCAGCGAGTCGCTCGCCAGCGCGCATTGCAGCTCCGTGATTCTCGATTCCACCCCTCTGCCTTCCGGAAACGGCCCGAGTTCGCGTGCGTTCGAGGGCGGCGTAGAGCTCGGAAGACCTATACTGGAGCCTCGGCCTCCCCATCGTTCGCTCCCGCCGAAGACGAACTTTCATGCGATCCATCCGCACCGCGCTGCACATTGCGCTTGCCATCCTCGCCGTCGCGTGCAGCGTCGGTGCACAGGGCGAAACTCCCGCGCCGCGACCCGGTGAACCGGCCGTCGTGCCGCCTGCGCCCGCGCCCGCCTTCGAGACGATCACGCGCACGCTGGCCGACAAGGTCGTGATGACGGCCGACCTCTTCCGCGTGCCGACGACCGACGAGAAAGCGCCGCCGAAACCGGTCCTCGTGTGCTTCCACATGACCCGCTCTTCGCGTGGCGAGTACCGCACGCTCGCGCCGCAGTTCGTCGAACGCGGGTTCAACGTGCTCGCCGTCGATCTGCGCTGCGGCGGAGCGGGCGAAAAGGGCGATCGTCGGACGGGTGAACGCTCGGGGACGATGAACGAGACTTGGAAGAGCGCGAAAACCGTGCTCGGGCACGACCCGATCTACACCGAGGCGTATCCGGACATCGGGGCCGCCGTCGATTGGGCGCACGAGCTCTTCCCGAACTCGCGCATCGGGATCGTCGGCAGTTCGTATTCAGCCTCTTTCGTGCTGGTTTACGCCGCGGAACATCCGACCAAGGTCGATGCCGTCGTCTCGATGTCGCCCGGCGAGTACATGCTCCCCGACTTCGTCATCGCCGACAAAGTTCGAAAGCTCGTGGTGCCGACCTACATCACGTGCGGCAACACGCCGGCCGACTCGAACCAAGCGAAGCCGGTCGCGCAAGCGATCCAGAATCGGAAACGCTTGATCACGTTCTGGCCCGAGGACCACGGCGTCATCGGTGACCATGGGTCGCGCACACTCAACGTGAAGGTCGAGGCGAGTCAGAAGAAGCAATGGGAGATGCTCGACAAGGCGCTCGAGCCGTTGAAGCAACCGCCAGTCCGTCCGACGCCCGGCAAGTGACGTCGCGCGGTCCGAGTGCGTGTGAGAAAATCGCGCCCACACGCTCTGAGACTCCGTCTGCTCCGCTCCGCGGCGCTCTGCGTGTGAATTCCTCACACGTTCGGAAAAACGTGAGGAAACCGAGCGAACGCGCTCTCGGAGTTCTGCTGCGCCGCTCGGCGGCGCTTCGCCCGTGAGTGCTTCACGGACTCAAAGAGCGCATGAAGAAGTCGAGCGCCTTCGCCCTCGGAATCCTGACGCGCCGAGCGGCGGCGTTCTGCCCGTGAGTTCTCCACGGAATCGGAGCGCGCGGCGAGTCGTGCACGGGGTCGCAGGCCTCGCGTTCGCGGCGGCGCTTCTCGCACCGAGCTTCGGATGGCTCGCGAACGGGATCCCCGGTGTTCGTCGACTGCCGGAGGAACGTCGCTCGGCGCCGTGGCCGGAGGGATCGAGTTGGAACGCGCTGGCGACCGAGTTCGAAGCCTGGTTCAAGGACGCATTGGGCTGGCGTGAGGAGTTGCTCTCGGCACGTTCACGGCTCCTGGTCAGCGGGCTCGGGATCTCACCGACGGACGCTGCCGTGATCGGTGAAGACGGTTGGCTATTCGTGACGGAGCGTCGCATGCTCGAAGTCGGGCGCGGCGCGGATCCGCTCTCGACCTCCGAGCTCGAGGCTTGGCAACGTTCGCTCGAGGATCGCCGCGACGCGTGCGCACGGTCCGGTGCCGCGTATGTATTCGCGATCGCACCCGAGAAGGACGAGCTCTACCCCGAGAAACTGCCCAACGAGTATGCGTCCCTCGGTCCGACGCGAATGGACCAACTCGTCGAGCACATGCGCTCGCGCTCCAACGTCGACATCATCGACTTTCGCCCTGTTTTGCGCGCGGAACGCGAGCGGGATGCCGGCCTCGACCGGACCTATTTCCCGTACGGCCCGCACTGGACCGAGCGGGGTGCGCAGGCCGCGTCACGAGTCCTACTCGATCATCTCGAGGCTCGCTTGCCGAGCCTGCATCGACCCGAGCCGATCCCTGAAGTGTGGAACGAGACCGGTTCCTCGGGCGACGACTGGGCGCCGCGGCTGTACCTCGATTCACTCGGTGAGCAGATCGAGCTCGTCGCGAGGCACGCGCCGCGCAGCGAAGCGAAAGTGGTCGCAACGGCGGAACCGAGTCAGTTCTCGGTTGCGTTCGAGTCCGAGGCGCGCGCAGCGCCGCGATTGCTGCTCGTCCACGATTCGTTCGGCATGTACGTGCGCAAGTTCTTGGTCGGGAGCTTCTCGCGCAGCGTGTGCTTTTGGGACACCGAGCTGCGTCCTGAGATGCTCGAATCGGATCCGGCGGACGCCGTCGTCGAGCTCTTCGTCGAGCGCGTGTTGACGACGCGACCGCGCGCGTGGAGCACGGAGCATCTCGCTGCGCGCTTCGCGGAGTCCACGCGCATCATGTACTCGTTCGATGCCGCGCACGGCGACATGCCTCCAGCCGTCGAGAGCGCGTCGGAGACCCAACTCGTCGATGGAGCGTTGCTCGTACGCGCTCCCGAATCGAACGCGCGCGTCATGTTGCCGGCATTTCCAATACCGAAGGACTCCGTGCCGATGGTGCGGATCGACATCGAATCCGATCGCATCGGGAGCCTCCTCGTCTCGTACACGACGGATCGCGAACGCACGCTGACGCGTCAGAACTCGTTCAAGTTCACACTCGCGGTCGGGCCGAACACGATCTACGCCGAGGTCGTGGGCGAGAGGATTCGCGGGTCGCTCGTACTCGTGCTCCCATTCGGCTCGGAGCGCATGTTGATCCGCTCGATCGAAACGCGACTCGTACCGCGCTGAGAGCGTGTGAAGGAATCGAGCCTTCACGGTCACAGACGCGACGGCGCTGCTCCCGCGGCGCGTTGCCCGTGAATACTCCACGCGCCGAGGCCGAGTGCGGGCACAGGCCCGTCCAGTTTCGAGCCATGGCGCCTCGACCTATCGCACGAATCGGATCCTTGCCGCGCGGCTCCTCGTAGTCGGCAACGCTTGGGCGATGCAGGCGGGGCCAACGAGCGCGCCGCCGTCAGCGAAAGCCGACGGCGGCGCGCACGATCCTCGGTTGCCTTCTCAGCGCAACCAGCGCACGCGCACGCCGCTCGACGTGTTGAACGTGGAGGCCGTGCAGAACGTCGCTGCGTTGCGATACCAAGCTTGGTACGAGCGCTCCGCACCGGCTTCCGGCACGAGTCCACGGACCGAGATCGGCATGTCGCCCACCTCGGGATAGCTCGCGAGACCGCTCACAGCCGTCTTCGTGGCGATGCGGATGATCGTTCCACTCGCGCAGCGCAGACCGTCGCCGAACGCGACGCCCGTCGCCGGCCCGAGCGTTCCTTGGAAGAAGAGGCACGTCGCCGAACTCGGCATGTTGTAGGCCACGATTCGGAACGTGTCGGCTGACACGAAGTTTGCGCCGTCCGGGCCGAGGCCCGCTCCGGTCGAGACCGAGTTCGCGCATCCGCGGCCGATCGCGCCCGTGTTGCCGCACGGGCACGCGCCCGCTGTGCCGTCGCCCGAGCAGAAAGTCTCGTACGAGGCCGGCTCGTAGTACGCGCCGCAGAACACGTCGCCCGGCCCGCTGCCGTATTGCGGCCAAGCGAGGCCGTAGTACGCGAAGCCCTGGTTCGATTCCGTCACGCCGCACGCGACTTGGATGCCGTAGGTGTCACGGAACGAGTAGTCGACTTCCACGTGACCCTCGTCGAGGCGCAAGCCGTTGTCGGTGTGGGCCACCGTCATCACGTACGCATCGTGGTCCGTGGTGCTGCCCTGATAGCTCTCGGTGTAGGCCACGACGAACCGCTGCCCGTTCGAGTCGACGTCCGGCCGAATCTGTGCTTCGGCGATGTCGGCGTTCTCCAGCGCGGACAAGTTGGTGTTCGAGACGACCGTGCTCCCCGACAGCACCGCGGCCTGGATGTCGGAGTCACCGACGAAGTTGCGTTGCCACGCAGCCATCCACGGTCGCGGCCCGAACGCGGCGTCGAGCGGGCTGGAGGCCGACGGGTACGAGTCCGAGACGCCATTCGTGTCGATGGGGAATGCCGGTGAAGTCAACGTTCCATCCCAGCGAACTTGAGCGCCGAGGATGTCCAAGTTCGACGAGGTCGTGTTGCGCATCCATACGACGTTCCAGTTCTGCGTCGCGTAGGGCGGACGGCCGTCGGTCTTCGACACGCTCGGGCCCCACTCGAATGCGGTCGTGCTCGCGAGGAAGATCGGCCCGCCGATGGGAGTTCCATCTCCGCCGATCAGGCGCGCGTGCACGTCCCAGTCGTTCGCGGCGAAGTTGCGCGTCCAGGCCGTGAGGAAGTACGTGGGCGGCGCGAGCGCCGGGTCGCCGCCGACGTCCGGGTAGAAGCACGATCCGAGGATGTTGCTCTGCACCAGGGTCTGAGCGAACTGCGTGCTCGAGCCGGCCGTGCGCGCGCGGCACCAGATCTCCGCCGCCACGCTCGGTGCCGTGCGACGCTGCACGACGGTGAGGTAAGTGTCGCTCAACGCGTTGTGCGCGAGCCGCGGCAACTGCCACAGCGTCGTGGTCGAATCGACCCAAGTGCCCGAACCCGCGACGGGAAATCCGAAGTACAGGTCGACGGTCCAGATGTCGGCGTCCGTCGCGCTGTAGGCGTACTCGTACACGGCCGCGTAGTTGCCCGAGATCGCGGAGTTCGCGACGTCCGGCACGGAGCATTCGTTCGTGAACCCGTCCAGCGCGTTCGTCGTGTAGACCGGGTCGACGACGAGCGGGAACCGCGCGCTCGCGGCGAACTCGGCCGGCACGTCGATGGCGATGCGCGTGCCCTCGAGGCGCGTGTCGAGGTCGAGTCGCCAGCCGTTCGCGTCGATTGCGGTGGCGCGCCCGATGCTCACGCCGCCATGCGCGCCATCGAGGGCGAACCCGCCGGATTCGGCGCGGACCGCGAGCTCGGTCTCGAGGTCGAGTCGGAATTCGAGCGCTCCATACGTCGCCGGGCGCGACGCGATCACGAAGGTCTGCTCGGCCGAGTCGAGGCCCATGTGCCAGACCTCGCGAATCGCACCGCGGTCGATGACGACATCGTCACCGTCCCGCGAAACTCCGCGCGTTTCCAGTGCGATCGGTGCGCCGCCGACCTTCGCTTCGGCGAGCTCGACGCGCACCGGGAAGTTGCGCGGAGCCTGCGAACCGAGGAAGGGGATGTACGTCGCGCCCGCTCCGTCGAAGCTGGCCTTGTACGTGCGACCGCGGACCCACGTATTGCCGTCGCCCGGCTCGTCGAAGTGCACGCGCGTGAAGTCGAGCACGGACGCGGGAGCCGGACCGACAGCGTTCGGATCCTTCGCGGGACGGGCAGTCGGACGAGGGGCGAACTCGTCGCGCGTCACGGTCTCCGTCGTCGGGCTGAACCCAGCCTGCGTCTTCACGTCGGGCAGGAACGGCGGCAGGTTCGGGGCGGGCTTCGGGGTGACCTGCGCCGCGGCCGAAGCCGCGAACGCGAGGAGGAAGGTGGTCGTGAGGGCGTGCTGGCGCGACATGTCGTCTCCGGGGTGTGGGAGGGGCCCTGCGCCCCGTCCGCTCCTCACGAGGCTGCAGCGCCGCGCGCCTTACGCGATTCCGCCGAACTCCTCGTCGGGCTGAGGGCGAGTTGGTTCCGACTCCAGCTCGCGACCTCTCGAGAATGCGATCGACCCGGCATCGGCCGGGTCGATCGGGAGCCAACCTGTCGTTCCGCGGACGCGCTATCTCAGCCACAGCACGCGGATCGCGCTCGACATATTGAATGTCGCAGGAGTGCAGAAGTCCGCGCCGTTCCGATACCAGTATTGGTAGGTGCGCCATCCGCCGTCCTGAGGCACGAGGCCCTTGACCGAGATGGGCACGTCGCCGGCTTCGGGGTAATCGACGATCCCGCCCGAAGCGACCTTGCTGCCGATGCGGATCACCGTGCCGCCCACGCAGCGCAGTCCGTCGCCGAACACCGTGCCGTTCGTGCTCGACGAAGATCCCTGGAAGAGCAGCGCGGTCGTGGTGGTCGGCATTTCGATGCCTCGGATCAAGCCCGTGTCGTCACCGGTCGTGAACGAGCCGCCGACCGCGATGCCCGCACCGTTCGTGGCGGAGTTGGCGCATCCGCGGTAGGGCGCGCCCGTGTTGCCGCAGGGACACGTGCCCGCCGAGCCGTCTCCCGAGCAGATCCCCTCGGTCGTCGGCAGCTCGCGGTACGTGCCGACGAACCAATCGGTGGGCGGGCCGCCGGAGAAATGCGGCCACACGATCCCGTAGAAGTCGAAGCCGGGGTTTGCGATCGAGTTGCCGCAGGCGACCCGGCCGCCGTAGCTCGACCTCGGCGACGAATCGACGAGCGCGTGGCCCTCGTCGAGCTGGAGATAGCCGTCCGCATACCGGATCGAGGCGATGTACTGATCGTAGTCGTTCTGGTTGAACAGATGGGACTCGCCGTAGATGATCACGAACCGCTTCCCGTTCGAGTCGACGTGCGCGAAAATCTGTTCCTGGTAAAGGTCCGCTCCTTCTAGGAGAGACACGTTCACCTGGGACAGGAGCGACGATCCCGCGTAGAGCTTGGCGTAGATGTCGTCGTCCCCGTAGTCACGATGAAACGTGACGAGCCAAGGCCGCGGGCCCGATGCTCCGTCGAGCGGGCTCGACGCGCACGGGTAGAGATCCAAGTCGGTCGAGCCATCGATCGTGAACGGCGGCGTCGTGATCGAGCCGTCCCAGTGGATCTGCGCGCCGTGAATGTCGCCCGTGCCCGAAGCGGTGTAGCGCTGCCACACGACGTTCCACTCTTGGGTGGCGTAGGGAGGCAAGCCGTTGGTCCTCGAAACGCTGGGACGGTCGTCGAAAGCGCCGGAATTCTCGAGGAAAATGGTGCCCGAGTTGTTCGGAGTTCCGTTCCACTCCACGAGACGCGCGTGGATGTCGCTGTCCAGGTTCGAATAGCGGCGCGACCATGCCACCAGGAAATAGGTCGGGCCCGCGAGCGCCGGATCACCTCCGACATGCGCGTCGACGCAACCCTCCCCGAGCAGGACCGATACCTGACGCTGCGCGTATTGAACCGCCGTTCCGGCCTGTCGCGCGCGGCACCAGATCGAGGGCGGCACCGCACCCGGGGGGCTGACTACGGCCACCGTCAGGTAGGTGTCGTGCAGCGCGTTGTAGGCGATGGTCGGGGCGGCCCAGTAGACCGACGTGGAGTCGACCCAGCCTCCCGAGCCGGCCAGCGGTATGCCGTCGTAGACGTCGACGGTGTAGATGTCTCTGTCGGTCACGCTGTATTCGAAATCGTAAACGGCGCCCCAGTAGAAAGCGGCTCCTGAGTTCGAGATGTCGCCGATCACACAGGCGTTGGCCTCGTTCTCGAGCGCGTAGCTCGAGTACACGGGATCGACGACCAGCGGATAGCGCGCACCCTCGGCGAAGTCGGCGGGCACGTCGATGGCCAACTCCGTGCCTTCGAGTCGCATGGCGAGATCGAGACGACGTCCGTCGGCGTCGATCGCGGTGGCTCGTCCGATGCGTACGCCTCCGTGCGAGCCGTCGAGCGCGAAACCGTCGCCGTCGTGCCGAATCGTGAGCTCCGTGTCGATCGCGATCCGCAGCGCGAGCGGACCCTTCACCGCGGGACGCGCCTCGATCTCGAACGTCTGCTCGGCGGAGTCGAGGCCCATGTGCCAGACTTCGCGGATCGCACCGTGATCGATCGTGATCGAATTGCCGTCGCGTGAAATGCCGCCCGGTTCGATCGTGATCGGCGAGCCGCCCGCAGTGGCCTCGACGAGATGGACGCGCACAGGAAAATTGTGCGGCGCTCGCGAACCGAGGAAGGGGATGTACGTCGCGCTCTCGCCGTCGAAGCTGGCCTTGTACGTGCGACCGCGGACCCACGTGTTGCCGTCGCCCGGCTCGTCGAAATGGACGCGCGTGAAGTCGATGACGGACACGGCCGTCGCCGCCGCGGCGCTCGGAACCTTCGCGGTGCGCTTCGTCTCGCGCGGCGCGAATTCGGCGCGCGTCGATCCGGGCGTGACCGGACCGAAGACGGCCGGGGTCTTCACGTCGGGCAGGAAGGGCGGCAGGTTCGGGGCCGGCTTCGGATCGTTCTGCGCCCCGGCCGAGGCGGCGAGCGCGATGAGGAAGGAGGTCGTGAAAGCGTGCTGGGTCGACATGGCGTCTCCGAAGGGGTGGGAGGGCCGATGCGCCCGTCCGAACCGTTCGAGGCGCGCGTCGCGACCGCCTTACCGCGAATTCGCGATTCACCGCGTCCCGACGAGGCTCCCCGTGAGTGCCATCGGTTGCACCGGGGCGCGGACGCCGCGCCGAGCCGCAGTCAACGTGCCTCTGACGCGGACTTGCGCTCGATGCATGCGATCAGTCGATCGACCATCGCGAGCACGAACACCGGATCCTCGGCGCCCGCATCCACCTCGACGACGTCGATGCCCTTCGGCAACCCGCTCTTCAGCGCCGCGAAGAACGCGCGATCTCCCGCGGGATCGTGCAGAGGTCCGCCGGGCACGGAATAACGGCTGACGCCGCGCAAGGGGAGCATCAAAGTCGCGTCACCCTTGGTGTGCGACAAGCGGCTCACGGCTTCGCGGCCGACTTGCTCGAGTTCCGTCGCCGACAATCGCGGCGCAAAGATGATCGGGTTGTGGAAGACGGATTCGTGCGACTTCCAGCGCTCGGGAACCGTGTTCGCTTCGACGAGCAGGCCGATGTGCTCCGCTCCGCCGGGCACGATGACTTGCGGCAGCCCGAGGTCGCCCGCGACGGTCATGCGCTCGGGACCGCCCGCACGAAGGCCGTGGAAGACATCGTCGGCGATCTCGCCCATCGCGTAGTCGAGCACGGCGCCGATCAGGCCTTCCTTCATCATCTGTTCCATCGCGCGGCCGCCGGAGCCGACGGCGTGGAAGACGATGGCCTCGTAGCCGCGCTCCTTCAGCAGCTCGAGTGCCTGCATCGTTCCATCGGTCAAGACGCCGAGGTTCGTCACGCCGATCGTGGGTTTCCCACCGCGCGCCATCTCGAACCCGCCGCCGACGAGCGCCATTCCGTGCGTCGCTCCCGCCGCGTTCGCGAGGATTCGTCGCGTGACGGGATTCAATCCGAGGATGTCTCCGACGGAGAACATCATCGTGATGTCCTTGATGCCGACGAACGCCGACACGTCGCCGGACGCCATCGTCGAGACCATGACCTTCGGGAATCCGTAGGGCAGAGCCTGCATCACGCGCGTGCAGTTCGGCGTGCCTTGCGTGCCGCCGAGTCCGATGACGCCGTGAACGCGATGCGTGCGCACGAGTTCGAGCAAGAGCTTCGTGGCGCCAGCCACCATCACGGGCGAAGCGGTCGCGCGCGTCGCATCGCGCAACAAGTCCTTCAGAGCGGTACCACCTGCCAGCGAAATCGCTTCGCGCGTCACGTCGGCGCGCGTGCCCGGCGTGCCCACGACACCGATGTCGAAGAGGAGAGCCTGGCTGCCGAGCGCCTCGATGCGTTCGCGCAAGAACTGGGCCTCGGTGCCTTTCGTATCGAGCGTGACCAGGACCGCGATCGTGTGCTGCATGACGGAATTCCTCAGCTTTTCCCGCCGAAACGCAGCGCGGAGAACTCGCGAGCCGCTGCAAGCACAGCGCGCTCGATCGGCAGTCGCTCGGTCGACGAGCCCGTCCAGAATCCGTGTCCCGATGTGTGGTCGAGCATGTACTGCGCGTCCTTCGGCGTCTCCATCGCGGCACCGTGCGCGACGAGGATCACTGCGGGATGCAGCTCACGGACTTGGCGGTACACGTCCTCCGTGCGCTTCGCCGTGTCCGCGATCGTCTCGCCCGAGTCGTAGCCCGTGCGTCCACCTTTCGTGGTGCCCGCGTGGAAACAGAAGATGTCCGGCTTCGCGCCACGCGCCAGCGCGAGCGAGTCCTCCTCGTCGAACGCGAGCCCGATCGTCACGTGCCCCATCTCCTTGGCGAGGACCAGCATGTCGATCTCGTTCTGGAACGTGATCCCGCTCTTCGTCAGCACCTGATAGATCGTGCTGTCCTTGTCGACGTAGCTGAGCGACGGCCCGATGTTCGAGACCGAGTTGACGCCGATCGAGAGCAAGTGCTGCAGGACGGTGCGCATGTCGCGCAACGGATCGTTCGCGTTCAGGCACGCGCACACGAACGCGGTGCCCCGGATCGCGGGCAAGATGTCCTGCTCGGTGTAGTCGAGCGTCTGCTTGTTCGAGTCGAGGATCGGCCAGAGCATCGCCATCGTGCCCATGCCGTTCGCGCGCAGCCGCGCGCCCGAGAACGTGTTGATGCAGTCGACGCCGGCTTCCTCGAGCAGCTTCGCGACGAGACCGTTCCCCGCGCTCGCGATCATGACGGGGGTGCGCGAAGCCACTTTCTTCTGGAGCTTCGCGAGGATCTCTGTGCGGGACGTTCGACGGACGATCACGGGTGTGTTGCCTTTCGCGGCCGGTAGGGGCCGCGTAGGGTACTGACCATGATCGACGCGCGTGTCCCGGGTCCGCTGCGCACTGCGCCGGCCTTCGCCGCGCTCGCCCTTCTGTTCGCTGGGGGCTGCGTTGCGACGCGTCTGGACGCGGGCATTCTCGTCCTGGAGGACGGCGCCGAACTGAGCGGCTCCATCGCAGTCGAGCGCATGTGGATCCCGGCCGGCGCGACCGTGCGGGTCGGAAGCGACCTCGACCTCGTCGCGCGCGGCATCGTTCGGATCGACGGCGTGCTCGCAGTGAGCGACGCAGAGGAAATAAGCCTCTCGGACGCGCCCGACGTCCGTATCGCGAGCGCACTGGTGATCGAAATACGTGGCGCGATCCGCGGCGGTCGCGGTCGCAACGGCGATTTGCGCGCTCCGCGGGGCGGCGACGGTTCGACGCTCGATCTCGAGGCGCCGCTCGTGCGCATCGGAGGCGAACTCCGCGGCGGAGGCGCGGGGGACGGCGGACCATCCGGCGCGGGCGGGACCGGGGGCGCGGTGCTCGTCGACGGCACGTTGCAGAGGCGTTTCGATGCACACTCTTTCTGGCAGATCGTCGGTGGCCGCGGTGGAGCCGGCGGAAGCCCCGGCGGTGACGGGGGCGCGAGCGGCGCAGCGCTCTCGACCGTGTCGGACGACTTGCGCACGCGGCTGCGGGAGCACGGTGCAGAGATCGAGGCCGAGTTGGACGCCTTCCCGGAAGCGAAGTCGGGGCACGACTCGCGCTGAACGCGCGCGTCCCAGCTCCGACTGGTAGTTTGCGCGTCATGCGCATCCGCCACGCAGTACTGACCCTCGCGTCCTGCTCGATCCTCTTCGGCGCCGCACGTGCGCAAGAACCCGCCTCGCCGGTCGAGCCCGCGCCTTTCGCGCCGCTCACGTACGCCGGCGGCACCGGCGCGGGAGCCGGTAAGCACATCGTGTTCGTCGCGGGTGACGAGGAGTACCGCTCGGAGGAAGCGCTGCCGCAGCTCGCGCGGATCCTCAGCGTGCACCACGGCTTTCGTTGCACCGTTCTCTTCTCCATGGATCCGGCGACGGGCGTCATCGATCCGGAGAAGCGAGAGCACATCCCGGGGCTCGCGGCGCTCGGCACGGCGGACTTGCTCGTGCTCTTCACGCGCTTCCGTCGTTTGCCGGACACGGACATGCGCCACGTCGTCGATTACGTCGAGCGCGGCAAGCCGATCATCGGCATCCGCACCGCGACGCACGCGTTCGCTTACGAAGCGGAATCGAAGAGCCCGTACGCGCGTTGGTCCTTCGACTCCAAGGAGTGGGCCGGCGGTTTCGGCCGACAAATCCTGGGCGAAACGTGGGTCAGCCACCACGGCAAGCACGGGACGGAGAGCACGCGCGGCGTGTTCCCCGAAGCGGTGAAGTCGCATCCCGTTCTGCGCGGCGTGACCGACGTGTGGGGGCCGACAGACGTGTACGGGATCCGCGGCTTGCCCGCGGACGCGACCGTGCTCCTCGAAGGCTCGATCCTCACGAACATGGAGGCGACGTCGAGCGCCGTGGACGACTCGCGCAATTCGCCGCGCATGCCGATCGCTTGGATTCGCGAGCGTGCTCGTGAAAAGGGCGCGCCGCAACGCATCGCGTGCGCGACGATCGGCTCGTCGCAGGATCTGCGCTCGCGCGACCTGCGGCGCTTCTACGTGAACCTCGCCTACTGGTGCGTCG
>CAZKIY010000002.1:0-2731 GCA_964552875.1 uncultured Planctomycetaceae bacterium | reverse complement strand
CTGCGCTCGCGCGACCTGCGGCGCTTCTACGTGAACCTCGCCTACTGGTGCGTCGGCATCGAAGCGCAGATCACGACCGAACCGAAGGCCGACATCGTGGGCACGTTCGCTCCGACGCCGTTCGGCTTCGGCGCGTTCACGCGCGGCGTGAAGCCTTCGGATTTCGTACTGCCCGTGCCCGCCCCTGCGAAATGAGGGAATGAACTGCTTCGTACGGTGCCGGGCTCACTTCACGTGAGTTCCGAAGCCCCGCGAAGTGAGACAGCCGCCACACGAAGCAGTTCACTTCAGCGAGCTGAGGTACGCGAGCAATTCGAGGATCTCCGCGCGCTCGAACGTCGAGAGCAGCCCGCTCGGCATGACGGAAACGTTCGAGGTCGCACGCTCCTCGATCTCCTCGATGGAGAGTTCGACGGGTGCGCCGCCGTACGGATCGACTTGCACGCGCACCGTCTTCTCGTCCTGCGACAGGACGCGCCCGGCGACGACGCGGCCGTCGGTCGTCTGGAAGATCTGAGCGAGGAATTCGGGCGCGATCGCCTGCGACGGTTCGAGCACGTGCTGCAGGAGTTCGGCAGGCGTGTAGCGCGCGACGACTGCGCGTAGCTCCGGTCCGGTCGTTCCCCCGACGTCGCCGACCTTGTGACAGGAGAGACACGAGGCAGCTTCGAACACGGTGCGTCCGCGCGTGGTATCGCGCGTCGCCTGGCTCGCGGCGTCCGCAGCGAGTTCGTCGTACTTCCAGTTGCGCACGAACTTGCGCGTCGGCGCGGCCTTCGCGATGACCGCGTCCTCCGCGCCGTCCTCGCTCGCGACGACGCGCAGGATCCCGTTCATGCGCAGCCAGTGGCCGGGGAACGTGCACACGTACGGATAATCACCGAGCTCGGTCGGCGCCGCGAACGCAAGCGTTTCCTTCGAGCCGGGCTGCAAGAGCTTCGAAGCGTGGAGCACTTCGGGCATGTCGGGCACGAAGGCCTTCGACCACGCGTCGGGCGATGCGCTCATCGCCTCGGCCGCCATGCCGACCTTCGCCAGCGCGCCGCGCGCCGTCACGACGAGGTTGTGCGGCATGATGTCGACGTTCTCGAAGACGAACTCGACGGGGCGACCCGCGGCGACGGTGACGAGCGCGCGGTCGTACGTCAGCGAATCGGGCACGGGCCGGAGGAGGACAACCTTCGGGCCGGCATTGCGACGCGCGGCGCGTAGCGGCTTCGCGAGCGCGGCATCGATCCCGGACCGCGAAGCCAGCGCATCCGCGAGCGCGAGACGCGACCGATCGACCGGTGCGCCGGCCGCTTCGGTCAATGCGGTGGTGAGTTGCGTCGCGATCGAATCCGCCGTCTCGCTCGGCCATGAATCGGCCGGCATCGCCGCCAGAGCGCTGGTCACGGCATCACCGATCGCGGGATCCTTCCAGTGCTCCGCCAAGGTCACCACAGCGGTTCCGAATTGCGCGGACGATGTCGAGATCGAACCCAGCGCGCGCGCGGCGGATCTTCGAATGGCGCTGGAACTGGAGGCGAATTCCGCGCTCCAGCGTGAGCTCGCGATCCCGATCGATGCCGTGCCGACCTGCCCGCGCTTCGAATCGAGCAGGCTGACGACGGCGCCGTCGAGTCGGCGGCCGAACTGCTCGTCCGTTCGATTCCAGACCACGACACTGTCGATGTCGAACTCGGTGCCGAGGTCGACTTCCCAGTACGGATCGACTCGGTTCTCGATCGTGTGAGTCTGCCCGGCGTCCCCGTACGCGCCGCTCGTATTACCGTCGATCGCGCGCGCTGCCACGCCACCCCAGTTCGTCGTCGATTGGGTCGCTTGCCCGCGCCGAGCGATGTTCGTGTCGCCCTGGAAGATCTCGACTTCGGCCAAGGTCAGGGTGCGCTCCGGTCCGGGAAGATCGATGCGAACGAAGCGGGCTCGCGCGGGGTTCTCGACCTCGCGTGACGTGAACGCAATCCAGGACTGCAAGTGCGGGGTCGCTTCGTCGATCACACGCGGCGCACGCACGTGTTGCAGCGATCCCATCAGCGCGCCGAGCGCGCGCGCATCGTCTCCGGCCGCTGTCCAAGCCTCACCGAAAGGAAGCCCCGCGTCGAGCGCCGCTGCGGTCGCGAGCCGACGAGTCGATGCACGTCGCGCAGATTCGCGCAGGTCCGAAATGGCGCGGGGCAGCTCGTGATCCGCGAACTTCGGCAGCGTCTGGAACAGTCCGGACAAGAGGTGATCCGTGTGTCCGCCTTCTTTTCCGTCGGCGCGCACGATCGCATCGGCGAGTTCGTCGCCGGCCTTCGTCGAGTGCAACGCCGCGAGTCCGCGCGCCGCCACCTCGTACTGCTCGGGCTCGAGTCCGTAGCGGCCGAGCAACTCGGCGTAGAGCGCTTCACTCGGCGCCTTCTGCGCAAGCAGCACGTCCGTGTCCGTGCGCGAGAGGATCCAAGCCTGCGCCCGTGCATCGTCGGCCGCGAACGGCGCGCCCGTCGCAACGGCGGAGCGCCACTGGGGCTCGAGAGCGCGCATCGTCTCCGTCAGCGCGTACTCGAGGTTCGAATCCATCGGGAAACGCAGCACGTAAAGCGCGTTCTCGGCCGCCGCCGCGCTCTCGACGAAGCTCAGCGCGACGAGCGCTTCGAGACGCACGCGCGGGTGTTCGTCAGCGATCGCCGTCGCCAGGAGGGGCAGCGCGTCACCGATCGTGCGACGCATGTCTCGCACGACGCGCACG
>CAZKIY010000001.1:30768-53104 GCA_964552875.1 uncultured Planctomycetaceae bacterium | reverse complement strand
GCGCGACGAGGCGGTGCGCGACGAGGCGGTGCGCGACGAGGCGGAGCGCGACGAGGCGGAGCGCGACGCTCGATCAGACGACGGCCGCGAACGAGGCGTCCGCTGCGGCCGCGACGTGTTCGATCGCGCGGTCGTCGTGTGCGCTCGAGACGAACCACGCCTCGAACGGCGAGGGCGGCAGCAGCACGCCGCGCTCTTTCATGGCGTGGAACCAGCGTGTCCAGAGCTCGCGATTCGTCGCCATCGCGACGCTGAGCGTGTGCACCGGAACGCGCGAGAAATACGGGCACAACATCGATCCTTGACGACCGACGTGACACGGAACGCCGTGCTTCGCCGCAGCTCGGGCGATTCCGTCGCCGATGCGGGCTGCAGTCGCGTCGAGGCGTGTGTAGAAGCCCGGCTCGTCCGTCGCCGCGAGCGTCGCGAGCCCCGCCGCGACCGCGAGGGGATTCCCGCTCAACGTTCCCGCTTGGTAGACGTCGCCCGACGGTGAGACGCGGCTCATCACGTCGCGTCGACCGCCGTACGCGCCGATCGGCAAGCCGCCGCCGATCACCTTGCCGAGCGCGACGAGATCGGGCCGAACGCCGCAGATCTCCGCGTATCCGCCGCGCGCGACGCGGAAGCCGGTCATGACTTCGTCGAAGATCAACAAGGCTCCGTGCGCGTCGCACAGGCGCCTCAATCCAGCGAGAAAACCGTCCTTCGGTTGGATGAGACCGACATTGCCCGCGACAGGCTCGACGATGACGCACGCGACGTTCGCGCCGTGCTCGCGCAGCAAGCGTTCGACGCTTTCGACGTCGTTCCAATCCGCGACGAGCGTCAACGCCGCGAGCGCTTTCGTGACGCCCGGCGAATCCGGCGCGCCGTGCGTCAACGCGCCCGAACCGGCCTTCACGAGGAACGAATCACCGTGACCGTGGTAATTGCCGTCGAACTTGAGCACGAGCTCGCGCCCGGTGAACGCGCGAGCCAGACGCAGCGCGCTCATCGTCGCTTCGGTGCCCGAGTTCACGAGACGCACCATCTCGATCCACGGCATGCGCTCGCAGATCGTGCGCGCCATGACGAGCTCGCCCTCGGTCGGCGCGCCGAAGCACGTACCGGTGCGCGCCGTGCGCTCGATCGCAGCTATGACGCGCGGATCGCAGTGGCCCAGGATGAGCGGGCCGTACGACAGCACGAGGTCGACGTACTCGTTGCCGTCGACGTCCCAACAGCGCGCGCCGGCTCCGCGCGCGATGTGCACGGGCGTGCCGCCCACGGACTTGTACGCGCGGACGGGGCTGTTGACGCCGCCGGGGATGAGGGTCTGCGCTTCGGCGAAGATCTGTTCGGATCGTTCGAGATTCATGGACGTTCCTTCGATGGAACTCGTGCGGGGAGTTCGGATCACGCGCGATCGACTCGGTTCTGTCGATGCATCGACATCAGAGTGCGGAGAACGGAAGAGCCGTGACGTGTGGGCCGAGCGGCATCGTCACGTCGCCCGGATGCACCACATAGCCGGCATCGACCTTCTCCGGTAGTTCGGCGCGCAGGGCTTCGATGCCGCTCGCGAACTCGCGCCGCGGTGTCGCGGAGGTCTTGCACTCGATCGGCGTCAGGCGTTGCTCCCGCTCGACCAGGAAATCCACCTCCACGCCCGATGTCGTGCGCCAGAACCAGATCCGCGCCTCTTCACCGCGATTCCAGGCCTGTTTCACGAGTTCGGACAACACAGCGGTCTCGAAGACCGCGCCCGCCATCGGACCTTGCATCGCGTGGACCGGATCACGCAAACCGGCGAGCGAGCACAGCGTCCCCGTGTCGGTGAAGTAGACCTTCGGCGTTTTCACGAGGCGCTTGCCGACGTTCTCGAACCAAGGACGCACGACGACCACTTGGTACGTCGCCTCGAGCACCGAGAGCCACGCCTTCGCGGTGTTCACGGCGATCCCGAGATCCCGCGAGAGGTCGTGCAGGTTCAGCAGGCTCGCGCTGCGCGCTGCCAACGACCGCAGGAAGTTCTGGAAGCTCGCCAGGTCACCGACTTGGCGCAGCGAACGGACGTCGCGCTCGAGGTACGTGCGGATGTAGCTCTGATGCCACAGCCAAGGTTCGCGTCCCGGGTCCAGCGCGAGTTCGGGGAACTGTCCGCGTACGAGCGCTTGCCACGTCGTGGCGATGTCGCGCGGTCGCACGTTCGCGACCTCCCGCGGCAGCGCGTTCGGTGACGCCCCGTCGATCTCGCGCCACGACAAAGGGAGGAGCTGGAACAGCGCCGCGCGTCCCGCGAGCGTCTGCCCCACGCGCTCGTTCAAGAGCAGGTTCTGCGAGCCGGTCAGGTAGTACTGTCCCGGCACGTCGCGCCGCTCGTCGACGCGCGCCTTGATGTACGCGAGCAACTCGGGCGCGCCCTGGACTTCGTCGAGGATGACCGGCGGCGGATGCGTGTCGAGGAACGTGCGCGGGTCGTTCTGCGCGAGCCCCAGCAAGTCGGGCAGATCGAGGTCGACGTAGCCGGCCCGTTCCCCGAACGCGGAGCGCAACAGCGTCGTCTTCCCGGACTGACGCGGTCCGGTCAGGACGACGACCGGGAACGATCGTGCCGCGAGTTCGATCTGGCTCGCGAGATGTCGCGGAATGGCGGGCTGGACCACGTGCGTGTTATTGTGCAGTTGGAATGCACAAAACCAAGAACGGCCTTAAACGCATTGCGTGGGGTCGGTTATGGCCGACCTCTGCATGCGTCCGGTCTGTTCAGCTGTCCAGAACGCCGATCTCCGGTCGGCACCAGCCTTTTGGGCATCGCGGGCGGGTGCTGGTTGGCTCACGGCATGTCAACCGCGACCGGGTCGCGTTCGAGCCGGATAGGCGTGCGCGTCACGGGGCCGCCTTGCTCGAGCCACCTCTCGACCTCGTAGACGCCCGGGGCGAGCTCGATGCGCTCGGGCCAGTCGGGCGACATCGTGAACGAAGTGACGAGCACGCGCTCGCTGTCGTACACGCGACCTCCCGACTCGGGTGTCTCGCGACCGCTCGGCCGCACGACGAGCGCGACGCCAGGCCGCACCGTGAGCATGACGTCTTTCGCATCGCGCTCGCGCACGTCGACGACGCGAACGCAGTCGCCGAGCGCGAGCTCGCGCGTGCCGTGGACCGACAGCCTGCAGAATCCGCGCTCGAGCGACTTCAGCTCGAACGACCCGGCGTCGGCCATCTTCGCGGAAGTCAAAACTCCGCCCGACGGCATGGTGTTGCCGCGCGCGTCGCAGGCGGCGCAGCGGACCCCGAGCGACGACGGCCGTCCCCGTTCGTCGACGACTCGGCCGCGGATCGTCGCGGCGGGGTACAGCGGGATGTCGCCCAGATCGAGTTCGCCGCCCGGCGCCATGCGGCAGGGGAGCAATCGTTGCCCGTGCTCAAACGAGAACGTCCGGAGCACCCAAGGGCCTGGCGGGATCGGTTGATCGCAGACGCCGAAGCCAAGGGATGCGCGAAACCCGCGACCCATCAGGAAGCCACTCGCGCTCTCGTGGACCTGTCTCGTCTTGGCATCGACGAGACGGAATCGCAGTCGTCCGGGCCGCAGCCGTGGATCGTCGCGCGCGAGTCGGAACTCGATCCGCTCGGTCTCGGCCGTGACGAGCTGAGTCTCGAGCACCAATCGCTCGACGACGAGGCTCGCGTAGAGCGGCGGCGGCCAATCCAACCAGAGCCACGAAGGCACCTCTTCGTCCGAATGCTGGAAGCCGGCCCCGGCCGCGTTCACGACCCTGATGCCATCGAGCGCGAAGTCGATCTCGTGACCGGGCGTGGACCGCGTCGCGTGGAAGAGCGCGCCCTCGGGCTTCCACTCCCAATCGTTCTCGTCGATCACGCGCACGGACAACTTCCGTTGGCGCGCGAGCGTGAAGTCCTGCCGCGCATCGGTCGCGAGATGGACGAGCGCGTGGCTCGGATCCGTGCCGTTCATCGTGGCGCGCAGCCAGTAGCGCCCCGCGGGCAGATCGTCGAACGAGTACTCCGAGCGCTCGTCGACGCGCTGTTCGCGCACCGCCCCGAGTTCGTCGCAGCACGCGACCGACATCGCGTAGCGCTCGCTCACGGCTTCCGACAGGCGCACCTGTCCCCACAACCGGAACGTCGATCCGGCCGCCGCGTTGCCGGTGGCCAAGGCGAGCGGGCCGATACCGGACGTGTCAACTGCCAGACCGCGTTGCGCGTCCTGCGCTGCGACCGGACCGGCTCCGGGACCGCCGAACTCGGTCGTAGTCGATGCGTCCCAGAAGGACCATCACGACACGACCAGAACGAGGGCGATCAGCACCGCAACCGCACTGATAACTGCTGCTCGAGCCCGCGTCTTGTTCGTCATGGGAGGGCGGCGCACACCGCGTCGATAGCGCGCGCGCCGCGTCCGGTCACCGCAACCTCGTGCTGCGTCCCTAGAGCGAAGTCCACACGCGTGTCCACGCTCACGTCCAGAGCCCCGCGCTTCGCCATCAGGGGGATGTCCACGACCGACGCGGCGTTCTCGCTCGACGCGATCCACCGCGCGCGAACAACGCCGCTCCCGACAGCACGACGACGCAAAGGATGCGCCGCCCCATCACTCGATCAGGCCTTGAGCAAGCGCGCCATGTCCCGCGCGAAGTACGTCAGGATGAAATCCGCTCCCGCGCGCTTGATGCACGTCAACGACTCGCGCATCGCGCGCTCGCGGTCGATCCAGCCGTTCTGCGCGGCCGCGAGGATCATCGCGTACTCGCCCGACACCTGGTATGCGCACACGGGCACGTCGACCTTGTCCTTCACTCGGCGCAAAACGTCGAGGTAGGGCATCGCAGGCTTCACCATCAACATGTCCGCGCCCTGATCGACGTCGAGCGCGGCTTCCTTCAGCGCTTCGCGCACGTTCGCCGGATCCATCTGGTACGTCGCGCGATCTCCGAACGCGGGCGTCGAGCCCGCGGCGTCGCGGAACGGTCCGTAGAAAGCGCTCGCGTACTTCACGGCGTACGAGAGGATCGATACTTGGTCGTGGCGCGCTTCGTCGAGCGCGGCGCGGATCGACGCGACCATGCCGTCCATCATCCCGCTCGGCGCGACGATCTGCGCGCCGGCGTCGGAGAGCGAGATCGCTTGCAGCTCGAGGTTCTCGAGCGTCGCGTCGTTGTCGACGTCGTGTTGGTCGTCGAGCACGCCGCAATGGCCGTGATCGGTGTACTCGCAGAAGCACAGGTCCGCGATGCGCACGAGGCCGGGCGAGGCGCGTTCGATGCGTTCGAGCGCGCGCTGGACGATGCCGTCCGTCGACCACGCGGCGCGGCCCTCGGAGTCCTTCGTCTCAGGGACGCCGAAGAGGATCACGCCGGGAATCCCGAGCTGTTCCGCTTCACGACAGGTCTCGGCGAGCTTGTCCACGGATTCGCGAAACACGCCGGGCATCGACGAAACCTCTTGCCGCACGCTGCTGCCCTCCACGACGAAGAGCGGGAGGATGAAGTCGTCGCGTGAGAGCTGCGTCTCGCGCACGAGCCTTCGGAGGGCCGGTGTGCGACGCAAACGACGCGGACGTTCGATCAAGAATTCGGGCGGGAGCAGCGGGGGACCCTCGTCGGGCGCGGGGCCCATTCCTTTTGCGGCGGAGAAGCTCATGGGGCGTAGAGGATACGAGGTCGAGCCGCCCCAGCGAGCCGCTAACTCGATCAACGCTGGTGGACGAGAGCGAACACTTGAAGGCCTGGAAGAAGATCGGACTGGGACTCCGAGCGCTCGTCGTAGTCGCGGGTGGCTACGACGTGGCGCAGATCGTGCCGCGCAGAACATCGTCGGCTTGCTGCGTTACGACGAGCGGCGCAAGCGCGACTGGAAAGTCGGCCAGCGCGCGCCCGATGTCGCTCTGGCCGAACTCGAAGCTCGGCCGGACGCGCGCCCATGATCGCGGTCATTCGTGCGCGTGCGCGAGAGCGAAGGCGAACGCAGCGGGCGTAGGTTCCGCGAGCCTCGTGATGCGCACGAAAGTCGTCGCGTCGCCGCGCGTCAGCGCTTCGAACGTCGTGTCGCCGATGGCGATCGCGAGAGTCGGCGAGTCGTTTCGTGTGGGCGACGAAAACCACGCGCTGCACGCCGATGGGCTGGCGAAGAACACGGCGTCGGCCTGGGGCGCCGAAGCGATCGCGACCGCGCGACTCACGTAGACGATTCTGTCGGTGACGACGAAGCCGTGCGCCCGCAGGGACTCTGCGAGGTCGACCGCGCGATCTCCGCGCGGCCAGAGGACCGAAGCGCCGGGTGTCGCGCGAGCGGCGACGAGTTGCGCCAGATCCGCCGCGTCGCGCGCCGGGCGCAGCGGCGTCGTGAAGCCGAGGTCGCGTGCGAGCTCCGTCATCGTCTCGCCGACGCAGGCCGCTCGGCGCGCGATCCCGGGCGAGAACGCGGCGAGTCGCTCGACGAAAGGCAGCGCGCTGCGACTGGTGACGCACAGCCAATCGAAGCGCATCTCGTGCGTGAACATGGCCTCGGGGCGCAGTCCGAGTTCCTCGATGCCGATCAGCGGGAACTCGATCGGTTCCCATCCAGCGGATCGCGCGGCGTCGGCCCAGGGCTCGAGCCGCTCGACGGGACCGGTGAGAAGGATGCGCTTCATCCCTCGCGCGCAGCGTCGATCAGGCGCTTCGCTCCAGCGGCGGCCATGCGTTCCGCGAGAGCGCGACCGAGTGCCTCGGCATCGTCGATGGAGCCATGGATGGAATCGTCGATGCATTCGCGCCCGTCCTCCGACAGCACGCGGGCGACGAGCGTGATGACGTCGTCGCGCGCGCGAGCGTGCGCGCCGAGCGGGGCGTTGCAACCACCGTGCAGTGCGTGGAGGAGAGCGCGCTCGGCCAAGGCTTCGGCTGCGGCTTCGCGATCGCAGATGCGGTCCAAGTGAGCGCGCGTCGCGACGTCGTCGGCCCGGCACACGATCCCCACGATGCCTTGACCCGGCGCGGGGACCGATTCCTCGCGCGTGAGGATCTGCGTGATCCGTGCGGCGAGTCCGAGGCGTTCGAGGCCCGCTCGCGCGAGCACGATCGCGTCCGCATCGCCCGCATCGAGCTTTGCGAGCCGCGTGTCGACGTTGCCGCGGATCTCGACGATCGCGAGGTCGGATCGCAGCCGGCGCAACATCGCGGCGCGTCGCACCGAACCCGTCGCGACGCGGGCGCCTCTGCGCAAATTCGCGAGCTTCGTGTCGTTGCGCGACACCAGGACGTCCTCGGGCGAACCGCGTGCGAGCACGCTGGCGAGCACCAGTCCGTCGGGGAACGACGTCGGTACGTCCTTCAAGCTGTGCACGCCGGCATGCGCGCGCCGCTCGAGCAGCGCCGCGTCGACTTCGGCCGTGAAGATGCCCGTGCGGCCGAAGCGCGCGAGCTCGGTCGTCTGATCGCGATCTCCGCCGGACTTCACGGTGAGGATGTGGACGACGAGGTCGGAATTGCCGGCGCGCAACGCTCTCGACGTCGCTTCGGCTTGCCACAGAGCCAGCGCACTTCCGCGCGTCGCCAGCACGATCGGTGCGACGCTCACAGGTTCTCCAAGAAGCGGCGGTACTCCATCTCGAGCGCCGCTTCGGAGCTGACGCTGCGCGCGCCGGCTTTCATCTGTTCGAGCGCCGCGTCCAGCAAGCGCTTCGTGAGCTCGTGAGCCAACTGCACCTCACGTGCATCGCTGCGCGCGCCGGAATGCGCATCGAGCGTCTTCTCGCGGATCTCCTCGAAGCGTCGACGCATGTCGGCGATCGCCGGCGTGAACGCCGAGTACGTCCGCGACGTCATGTACTTGTGGATCTCGGCGACGAGGATCACCGTCGAGTCCTCGGCCGCGACGACGCGACCGTGCTCGTTCTCGCGCACGACCTTCTGCAGATCGTCGAGGTCGTACACGAGCAGGTTCGGACTGAGCTTCGCGACATCCGACGCCACGGCTCGCGGCACGGACAGATCGAGGACGAGCAGCGGTTTGTCGCGACGACTCACGGCGCGACGGTCGAAGTGCCGTGTCTCGACGGGCGGAGTTCCCGCTTCGACGCAAGCGACGACGAGGTCGGCGCGTGCGAGCTCGGGAACGAGAGCATCGAGCCCGCACGCGCGCGCGCCGAACTCGCGCGCCGCCTCGACCGCGCGCTCGACAGTGCGATTCGCGAGCGTCAGCGAGCCGATCCCGCGCTCCTTCAAGTGCTGAGCGACGAGCAAACCGGTTTCTCCGGCGCCGATGACGAGGGCGGATTCATCCTCGAACGTGCCGAAAACGCGCGCTGCGAGGTCGACGCCGATCCGCGCGACGGACAGCGAACCTTGGCCAAGGCTCGTCTCGGTTCGCACGCGTTTACCTGCGTGGAGCGCTTGCTGGAGCAGGGGCCGCAGGACAGGACCCAGCGTGTTCGCGCACGCCGCCGCTTCGACGCCGCGCTTCCACTGCGCGAGCACTTCACTCTCGCCGAGGACGAGGCTGTCGAGCCCGCTCGCGACGCGGAACGCGTGGATCACGGCGGCCACGTCCTCGAACGCGTACGTCGCCGCCGCATCCGCGTTGCGGAAGAGCTGTGCGCGCGTGGCTCCGACCAGATCCCGGCCGCGCGATCCGACGACGATCGCCTCGGTGCGATTGCACGTGGAGAGAACGAAACACTCCTCGACCCCCTCGAGCGAGCGCAGCGACGCGAGCGTTCGAGCAAGATCCGCAGTGCTGACGACATAGCGCTCGCGTAGTGCGAGAGGCGCCGTGCGGTGCGAGAGCCCGACCAGGACGATGGAGTTGCGCGGATCCATCGTCACACCGCTCCGTGGAAGGGATGCGGGAACAGGACGAGTAGGCCGGAGAGAAGTGCGACAGCCAGCCCGCCGGCCGCCGCCCACGATGCGCGGCGCGCGCCGAGCCCAGGGATGCGCTGCGAAAAAGCGACGACGCCGAAATGGAGCCACAGCACGAGAGAAACGAGCACTTCGGGATGTCGGTAGGCGAACCCGGGCGCGTTCTCGGCGTGCGCGAGACCGATGCCGACGTTGAGTCCGACCGAGAGACCGAGGAACCCGAGCAGTGCCGCGCGGCGGGTCATCTTCGCCAACGTATCGAGGTTCGGCAGACGCTCGAAGAACGCGCTGAACCGTCGCACACGGATGGATCGAAAAAGGGCGAGCCACAAAATTCCGTGCAGGCCGGAGAGGAACAATGCCGCGAGTGCGACGCAGCTCGTCGCGACGTGGGTGATCTGTAGCGGGCCCATGCCGCTCGGTCGCGGCACAGGATCGAGATGGACGCTCGACGAGGCCGCGAGTTGCAGCGCAGCGACGAGGCCGAGCACGAGTCCGCCCGATCCCGTGTGCGCCGCATCGCGCGCGACGATGGCCCACAGTGCCGCGGTCGCGAACGCGCAGGCCGACACGACGGTCCACAGATCGACGATCGGGAAGTGCTCCACGCGTGTCGAGCGCAACGCGAAGTCGCACGCATGGAGGACGAGCGCCGCGCGCAAGCTCCAGCGCGCCGTTCCGTCTCGGCCGAGCGCGAACGAGGCCGCTGCGGTCGCGTATGCGAGCGGCAGCGTCACGGCCAGTACCTGCAACGCGTTCACGATCTCTCCCCTTTCTCCTCGAGGATGCGATCGGCCGCGGAGCGCCCCGAACTGAGGACGTTCTCGACCGAGACGCCATCGACCCACGCGCCGGCGACGTGCAGACCGCGCGCGCTCTCTCGCAGCGTGCGGCGGATGGCCGCGACGCGATCCGCGGACCCCGGAGAATGGCGTGGAATCACCTCGTTCCAGCGCTCGACGTGCACGACGGCTGCTCGCGGCACGGGCGCGGCGATCGCCAGCGAGAGGTCCTGCTCCGCGAGTCGCGCGAGGGCGGAATCCTCGAGGTGTTCGACGTCCGTGCCGCGGTAGAAGCTCGCGACAGAGCTCGCGCCCTGCGGCGCGCGATGGGGGAAGAGGTTCGTGAAGAAGATCGTACCCAGCGCGCGCGGCGCGGGACTCGCGCGACCGTCTTCCGTGGGCGGGACGAGGTATCCGAACCCACGTGGCAACGCGGCGAGCGTGTTCGGCGCGAAGCCGAGACCGACGAGCGTCACGCTGGCGTGTTGCACGGAACGGATCGTCGCCAGCTGGTCCCGCTCGAGCGCGCTCGCGAGCAGAAGCGCTGCGATCGGAGCCGGAGTCGCCACGACGACGTCGTCGGCGATCGTGCTGAGCCCGTCGGAAGTGCGGACGAGCCAGCGCAAGTCGAAACGCTCGATGCCGATCACGCTCGTGCGCGTGCGAACTCGGTCGCCCAGGTGTCGAGTGAACGCATCGACGAGCTCCTGCAAGCCGTTCGGGAACGAGACGAGCGCGTTGCGCGACAGATCGGGCCCCGGGAGCGGTTCGCGGCGCGTGAACGACCTCGCCGCGACGCCGCGCAGGATGCTCTTGTGCAGGACGGCGAGTTCCCACAGTCCTGGAAACGCACTGCGCGCACCGAGTTCGTCGAGCTCCGCGGCGTGGATGCCGCGTACGAAAGCCCCCGCGAACAGGCGCGACGCTTCACGGCCGATGCGTTCGTCGAGGAACGCGCCGAACGTCGGCTCGTCTGCGTCGTGGTGCGGCGGAACGAACGCGCGGAACGGTTCGCTGAGCAAGACGCGCTTGGCCTTCCACGACAAAAGATTCGTCGTGAGCAATTCCAATGGCTTCGAGGGCAGCGCGCGCAACTTCCCGCGATGCCACAGCCAGCGCGTTTTCGCGGCAGGGTTCGCGCGCTCGAGTCGCGGCGAGAGTCCGAGCTCGTCCACGACGTGCCGAAACGTCGCGGATCCCGCCAAGATCGTGTGTGCCGACCGCTCGAACCGGAAGCCGTCCGCGACGACGGATCCGACGACACCGCCCAAGCTCGCGCCCGCTTCGAAGACGACGACGTCGCGATTCGCGCTCGCCAGCCGGTGAGCGGCCGCGAGCCCAGCCATTCCGCCTCCCACGACGATCGAACGCCTGATCATGAGCCCGGCAGGTTAGATCGCGAAGGACGTCGGTCCAACCGCGCGTAGGGACGAGCCGCCGAGTCCTCGGATGCACTTCTCGTTCGCGAGTGCGGCGTCATCGCCGAAGTCGAGCCTGGAAGCGCGACGCTACGAGGTCGGCGCGAGACTTGCACGGCCATGCGGCCTCGAACTCCGATCCGCTCGGCCATCGTCGCGATCGGTATCGTGTCCGTGCACGCCGCACTGTTTTTGGAGGCCGAGATCCCACGGACGAGTCACCACCATGCAAACCGAAGACTTTTCGTTCTCCCGCCGCGCCCTGCTCGTCGCCGGATCGGCCGCAGCGATCGCAACTCGAGGTTTCGCGAGTGCGCAACCCGTCCTGGGCCGTTCGACCACTTCGGCGGAACCGGCCGAGGCTTTCACGTTGCCCGCACTGCCGTGGAAAGAGGATGCGCTCGCGCCGGTGATCAGCGCGAACACGATCTCGTTCCACTATGGCAAGCATCACAAGGCGTACGTCGACAACCTGAACAAGCTCGTCGAGGAGAAAAAGAAGTACGCCGCCATGAACCTCGAGGCGGTCGTGAAGGCGAGCTACCGCGAGAGTGCCGACGCAGCGGTCTTCAACAATGCCGCGCAGGTGTGGAACCACACCTTCTACTGGAACAGTCTGAACCCCACAGCGGTGACGCCCACGGGTGCGCTGCTCGAGCGAATTCAGACCGACTTCGGCGGCCTCGACGCGTGCAAGACACGGCTCGTGGACGCTGCGAAGAGTCACTTCGGCAGCGGATGGGCCTGGCTCGTCGTGGAAGGCGGGAAGCTCGCGGTGGTCACGACTTCGAACGCCGAGACTCCGCTCACCACCGCGAGGAAGCCGCTGCTCGTGATCGACGTGTGGGAGCACGCGTACTACCTCGATCACCAGAACAAGCGCGCCGACTACGTGCAGGGCGTGGCCGAAAAGTTCCTGAACTGGGAGTTCGCGGCCAAGAACTTGGGGTAGCGCCGACGCGCGTTCGCAGCGGTTCCATCGAAGGAACCCAACTATTCGAGCCGGTGCTCTAAAGGTCCGGGCCGGCCAACTCGTTCAGGTCCGCGCGCTCGAGAACGGACTTCGGCGCCCCTTCCATCGCCACGTGGATCATGGCGCGCCCCAGCCTGCGCGTCGTCGTGACGCGCTTCGGCATCCTCCGCAGCAACGGAAAGAAGGGCGTCATCAACGCATAGAGGATTCGGTACGACCGGGTGCGCGACGTGATCCCATCCATCGGGAGGATGAGACCGGGTCGGAACACGAAAACGGCTCTGAAAGGCAACTCACGGAGCGCGTTCTCGGTCTTGCCCTTCACGCGCGCCCACATCACTCGGCCCCGCTCACTGCTGTCGGCGCCCGCGCCGGAAACAAAGCAGAAAGTCAGCGCCGGATTCACCTTCGCGAGTGTTCGCGCAATCACCAGCGTCAGTTCGTAGGTGATGTGCGCGTAGTCCGCCTCGCTCATGCCGGCCGAAGTCACGCCGAGGCAGTAGAGACACGCGTCGAATCCCGAGAGTTGGGATTCGACGGCGGAGAGATCGAACAGATCGGCGTGGACGAGCTCGCGCAGCTTGGGGTGCGTTTGCCCCGTCGCCCGACGACCCAGGGTGAGCACACGCGCGACGCGTGCATCGGCGAGAGCCTCGCGAAGGACTGCCTGCCCGACCATGCCGGTCGCTCCGACGACGATGACCTTCATCCGGGTCGCGAGTCTACGCGCAGAGTCCGCGCGCACCGCGCGCGCTCGCGGCATGGATCCGCGGATGCGCGACGCCTGATCGCGAACACGGATCCCTGAGCGACCGGTCGACGCCGGTCGCCCGATCCCTCCACGTCAGATCTGCCAGGTGATCGCGATGCCGTTCGAGAGGTTGAACGTGCTCGCCGTGCAGAACGCGGCGGCGTTGCGGTACCAAGCCTGATACGTGCGCACCGATCCGGCGCTCGGCACGAGTCCGCGCACGGACACCGACGCGTCGCCCGCCTGGGGATAGCTCGAGGCTCCGAGCGCGTTCGTCTTCGTGCCGAGCCGCACGACCGTGCCACCCGCGCACCGCAGTCCGTCCCCGAACGACGAGGCGACCTGCGTCGTGCCCTGGAAGTACAGCGCCGAAGCGTTGGGCATGCCGGAGCCCTGCAGGACGAACGTGTCGTTCACGAGGCTCGCGGCACCGCTCGCCGCGAGTCGCGCGCCGGCCGAGTTCACCGAGCTGGCGCAGCCGTTTCCGCTCGTTCCGTTGTTGCCGCACGGACACGCCGCGCCGGATCCGTCACCGAAACAGAACGCGCTCTGGAACGCGGGCGTCGTTCGATAGGCCTTCACGTTCGTACCGACGCCCGCGACGATCAACGTTCCGTCGCGACCGATCGCCGGCGCGCCGATGTTCACGTTCGTGACAGGGATGGTCCATCGCAGCGAGAGGTCGGCGTTGAAGCTCCAGAAGCGTCCGGTCGTGAAACCACCGTTCGATAGGAACACGCGGCCGAGCGCGTCGACGCCGATGCGCGGCGACCAAAAATCGGAGACGAGCGGTCCCGTCGTGTTCAAGATCGCGCCCGACGTCGGATCGAGACGGTCGATCGAAGCACCCGGAGCGAAGTGATAGACGCTGCCGTCGGGCCCGACGCCGAACTCGCCGTTGGTGGACCAACCGGCGGCTAGGTTCCAAAGCTGCACCAGCGCAGTCCCCGTGTCCTGGAACGCATAGAAGAAGTCGACGCTCGCGTTGTTCTGAACGCGCGACAGATAGATGTTCCCGTTCGGCGCGACCATCGGCGTCGTCTGGATCGTGAACCCCGCCATCGTCGGGCCTTGGTACTGGAGCGCGCCCGTCGCGAGATCGAAGCGCTTGATCGCGTGACCGCCGACCACCGCGTCGGCGACGTAGATCGCGCTGCCATGGATCGCGCCGCCGCAACTGCCGCTGACCGAACCGACGCGCGGCGTGCTCCACACCGTGGCACCCGTCAAGTGATCGAAGCGCCAGATGCGCGTGAACGAAGCGACGACGGGGTCGCCGTTCGGAGCGAAGACGACACCGTCGTACGAGCCACCGGTCTGGTTCTCGACGCTTGACCACAGCACGCCGCCCGTCGCCGCGTCGAGGCAGTAGAGCTTCGCCGACACGCTCGCTCCGTTGCCGCTGCGCGACGCATACACGCGCCCGTTCTTCACGCCCGCGACCCACGTCGTCCAATCGTTCGGGTTCGCCGGGATGTGCGCGGCCCACAGCTCGGCACCCGTGTCGAGGTCCTGACACACGACGGGCGAACCCATCGTTTCGGGCATGAACGCGCTCTGACGCACCATGAAGACGCGCGAGCCTTCGATGACCGGCTGGTACGCGATGATGGCGCTGCGCGAGCCCGTCCAGATCTGCGCCGCAGCCTCGGGTCCGACTTCGGGCGTGAGGCCGTTTCGGCCGGAATTGCCGCCGGAGTTGTTCCAGTCGCCGGCGAGCGCGACAGGGTTGAGGACGAGCAGTGCGGTCAGGAGGTGGCGCATGGTGGACGTATCGCAGGGGTGGGGACGGACTCGGGGCACTCGAGTCTAAGCACGGATCGCGATCGTGGGGCGCGTTCGTGTGCGCGCCGTCACGCTCGCCCTAGGTCGCAAGCGCTACCCAGTTCTCCAGACGCAACCCGCGGACCTTCGAGAAGTGCTTGGTGTTGTTGCTCACGAGCACGCGATCGAGCGCCAAAGCGTGAGCGGCGATCAGGGTGTCCATTTGGCCGATGGGTGAGCCGGCCTCGGCGAGCAGTGCGCCGATCTCTCCGTAACGGCGCGCTGCCTCGGAATCGAAAGGCACGACCGTGACACCGACGCAGAAGGAGTCGAGGAGCTTGCGCAACTTCTTCGAGGCGCGCCGCTCGGCGCCGAAGTGCAACTCGGCCAGAGTGAGCGAGCTGATCGCGATTCGCTCCGGGGCATGCTCGAGCAAGCGCTTGGAAACGCCGGCCATGCCGCGAAGTGCGTAGCTCACCGTGTCCGCGTCGAGGAGATAGCGGTCGCTCACTTGCGGCGCATCCGCACTTCACGGATCGCGTCTTGATGCGGGCGCTCGATCTCCTCGTCCCACGCACCCAGGCACGCGAGGAACTCCTCCGGCCACGCGTCGACGGGTTCGAGGACGATCTTCCGACCTTCTCGACGTACAAGGACTTCCGTCTGATCGTCGGGGAAGCGGAACTCCTTCGGCAGTCGGACCGCCTGGCTTGCCCCGTTCCGGAACAGCTTGGCTCGTTTGGATCTCATGACCCGAGTATAGATCGACATCTAGATTCTGGCAACACGAGTTGAGGTCACGGAACCAGCCGAGAATTCCAACTTCGGGCGGCATCGATCCGCAGTCCGTGTCATCGGGTAGGACCACGGCGATGAGTACCGACCCGCACGACCTCGAAGCGCTGCTCGCCCACGGCGATTGGGCCCGGGCGTTGGCACGCAGTCTCGTGCGGGATCCGAATCGCGCGGACGACCTCGTGCAGCGCGCGTGGATCGCCGCGATGCGTCGACCGCTGGCCGAGGGCGCGCCACCGCGGCGCTGGCTCGCGGCCGTCCTGCGCAACTTCGTCCGGGAGGACGCGCGCGAGGTCTCGCGACGAGAACGGCGCGAACGCACGGTCGCTCGGCACGAACGCGACGGCGGTTCGGATGCCGTCGACGACGCGGCCGACCTGCAGGTGCGCCTGATCGCGGCGGTGCGTGAGCTGCCCGAGCCGTCGCGTTCGACGGTGTGGGCACGCTACTACGACGGTCTCGCGCCGCGCGAGATCGCGAAGCGCGATGGCGTGCCCGTCCAGACCGTGAAGACGCGACTCGCGCGCGGGCTCGACATGTTGCGCAAGCGCTTCGATCGCGAGCACGGCGGAGATCGCAGTGCGTGGATCGCCGCGTTCATGCCCCTCGCGGCTTCGCAGTCGCTCACGGCCTCGACGATCGGAGTCGTTCTGATGGGAGCGAAGTGGAAAGCAGCCGTCGCCCTCGTGCTCGCGGCGTCCGCTGTGACGTGGATCGTCGTGCGCGACGAAGAGCATACGTCGTCGCGCACGCTCGCTTCGGCGTCGCCCGAAGTCGCGTCGGATCTCGCGCAGGCGGTCGACCCGGATCGGAGTCTGGAGGCCGTGCCCGAGCACGCTGCGCGCGCGCCGATCGCGGAGACGAACGCGCTCTCGGTGGAGAGAGATCAATCGAGATCGATGTTCCGCGGCCGCGTGCTCGATCTCGAGCGGCATCCCGTTCCGGGGCTCCAGGTCGGGACAGTGAAACGCACCCGCGCCGCAACCGTCCGCAGCGCGGCTGACGGATCGTTCGCGATCGAGCGCGAGCTCGTGGGCGCCGCGCTCGAGGCGACCGGACCCGGATGGACCACGGTGTGGGTCGATCGACTCCCGCGCGCCGGCTCCGATCGCCGCGTCACGATCCTCGTCGCGCCCGCGGGGAAGTTGAGCGGATCCGTGCTCGACCCGCTGGGTAAGCCCGTCGCTGGCGCATCCATCGATGTGGGCATGGACGACGGCGCGCAGCGAACCCTGGCCGACGTGATCGACGCGGACCCGCACCGGATCGGCTACGCGACGTTCAGCGACGCGGACGGCCGCTTCGACCTCGGCGAAGTGCCGCTGGTCGACGGGACGATTCGCGCGAGCCTCGACGGACGCGATGCGCGCGCCATTCCGATCCCCACGAGAGCACGCGATGACCTCGTGATCGCCTTCGACGCTCCGGCCATCGAAGACATCGTCGTGTGCGGTTCGGTGGAACATGCCACAAACTTCCGCGCCCGCGTATCCGGTGCCTACGTGCGCGTCGGGAACGCCACACAACGGACGGCGACCGACGGGAGCTTCTCTCTGTTGGTGAGGCCGTCGGATCTCCGTGACGACGAGCCGGTGATCGAACTCATCGCCGTGTCGGAGAACCAGTTGCCGACCAGCATCACGTTCTCGTCACCCGGTGACCTCAGGCGCCGTGCCGCGAACGAGAAGTTCGATCTCGTGCTCGGCGCAGATCCCTTGCGGATTTCGGGCCGCTTCGTCGACATCGCGGGAAATCCGCTCCCGGGTGCTCGCGCGCGCCTCGAGGAAGAGCGATTCGGCACCGTGGAGATCAGATCGGTGACGAAGCCGCCTCGGATGTATCAAACGGTGGAGGCCATCTTGCGGGGAGAGCCGAACCTCGGTGTCGAGCGCGACGAAGACAACGACGTGTTCTCGATCGGCGGACTGCAAGACCGCGACTATCGACTGGTCGTCGTGTCCATCGATCCGCCTGCGATCTGCGTGCTCGAACGCGTCCGCGCGGGCACGAGCGACCTCTTGGTCACGCTCGACACGGGCGGCCCCGAGCTGCGCGTCGCCGGTCGCGTGGTCGACGGCGCCGGGAAGCCGATGGCGGGCGTGGGCGTCAGCGCGGAACTCGATCTCGGCTCCGACATCGGGCCGTTGACGTCGCGCAGCGTCTCGACGAACTCCGAAGGGGCGTTCGAGCTGACGAGACTTCGCGGTCGCGTCGTGCAGGTCTTCGCGGACCTCGAGTCGTATCGGATCGGCGTCGACGTGAAGCCGGGCGATCCGCTCGACGACATTCGCATCGTCGTGCCGAATCGGCGCGCCATCCAGGTCGACGTCACGTCGAAGCCGGGGCTCGCCACGGATTTCGAGGTCCGCAACTCGCGCGGAACCGTCGGGCTCGACTCGTCGTGGACGATCGCCGCACAGACCGTGACGACGGTATCGGAACGGGTCGCGGCCTCACTCCCGATCCTCGACGGCCGCTCGGATGTCGTGACCGTCGACGAGGACGAGTTGACGCTGATCCTGCTCCGCCAAGGACAAGAGGTCGCACGCATCCCCATCGTCTTCGCGAAGGAAGGCGTGACGATCATCCGGCCCTGACGCGGTTCGCCGGCGACTTCTCGAATACCGTGACATCGATCCGGGCCCGCGGCGTGGGGTCGTCCGAACTCGATGGCCACGACTCACCGAGACCTCGACGCGCTGCTGACCCAAGCGGGTTGGGCGAAGGCGTTGGCGCGCAGCTCGAGGTCTCGGCCTCTCGCCACGCGTTCGTGCAAGTCGATCTCGGCCCGAGCACGCAACACACGGCGGATGAGGCGCGGTTCCTCGATGCGGCGGGCGAGCCCGTGCGGTTCAACCTCGCGCGCACGACGGTGTTCGGCTTGCAGAGCTCCTCGGTGCAATGGACCTCGCAGACGATGAAGCTGTCCGGCGGTCGGGCCGAGGTCGGATCCACGGCGGAGGGCGAGTACGTGTGCGTCCTCCTGAACTCCGGGCGTGAGGTCGCGCGCATCCCGATCGTCTTTGCGAGCGAGGGCGTGACGATCGTGCGGCCGTGATGCGACCGGAATCCGCGACGGCGCGCGAGCGAGCGGTTACAACCACTCTTTCGAGCCCCGCTCGTCATGAGTCTCCGTACAGCAGGCACGACGGCTCTCGGCGCCAACGCACGCGGCGCTCGGCGAGTCTTCGACATCGCGTTCTCGTTCCTGTTCTGCGGCCTCCTTCTCGGACCGTTCGTCGATCAGCTCGTGCGACCGTCGAGCGAGCGCGATCCGCGTCAGGCCGAATTGCGCGATCCCGCGCCGTTTCCCGCTTGGCCGGATGAATTCCTCGGCGGGGCAGAGTTCACGCGCGGCCTGAAGTTGCACTACGCCGACACGATGGGCTTGCGCGACTTCCTCTTGCGCTGGCGCAACATCGTCCAGTGGATGTGGATCGGCGCGTCCTCCGCGGAAAGCCTCGATCGAGGGCCGACCGGCTGGGCGTTCTATGCCGGCGATGGCACACGCGACGTGTATCGCGGACTGCATCAAGTCGGCGAAGCCGAGTTGGATCGTTGGGTCGAAGTGCTGGCGCAGCGTCGTGACGCCTGCGCGCGCGTCGGCGCGAAGTACCTCTTCGTGCTGTGCCCGAGCAAAGAGGTCATCTACCCCGAGCGCGCACCGGCGACTTGGAAGCCGGTCGGGCCGTCGCGTTTCGAGCAGTTCGCGCAACGCCTCGCGCGCGAACCGTCGATCCCGTTCCTCGATCTGCGGCCGGCGTTCTTCGCAGCCAAGTCGCAGGACTCGCCGAGTGATTGGCTCTACTACGAGTACGGAACGCACTGGAACGGTCGCGGCGTCTACGTGGCCTATCGAGCGATCGTCGAACGACTGCGCGAGGACTTCCCCGAGCTCGAGACCCGGTCTTTCGAGGAGCTGACGCCGCTCGTCGACACCGGAAGCGGCGACAGCCTCGGGCGCCAGCTCTACATCGACGACTTGCTGGGTAGCGCTGGTTATGGGCTCGGAGTGTTGCCGCCGCAATACGACGTGAAGATGGACGTCGGCGAGGGCTCGGATCGGCGCGTCATCACCAACGGTCCCAACGATCGACCCCGCTTGGTCTGGTTCCACGATTCGTTCGGACCCTATCTGCAACCGCTGCTTTTCACGACGTTTTCGTACACGTCCGCGCGCAGCACTCTCCAGTTCATGTCCAAGGACGTCTTCCAGGAAGTCCCGGACATCGTCCTCGAAACGTTCGTCGATCGATCGCTCTACGTCCTTCCTCCGATCTATGGCGTCGACCTGGCCGGGTCGCCCGCGTCGCGCTCCCAGCTCGAAGGCGCTGTCCTCATGTGGAGCCTTGCAACCTCGCCATCGAAGGCCATGGCGTTCGGTGAAGCCGAGGTCCACGCCGAGAAAGGAGTCCTGAGGGCCAGGAGATTCGTAGAACGCGCCGGATTGCTCCTGCCCCCGCAGACCCTGCCCGCGCAGTCCGTCCCCATCCTCGAGATCACGGCCGACGTCGAGACGCCCGTGTCGTTCGACGTCTTCGTGCGCCCTGTGGGCGACGCGGAGTTTCAACGCAAGGATCGCAGTTGGGGGCGCGTCATCGCGGGGAACCCCACGACATCCATCCTCCTTCCCGAGATGGTCGGGCAGTACGAGACGCTGATTCGTTGGTTGGGAGTCGAGGAGGTCGAGTTCCAACGGATCGTCCTCTGGCATGCTCCGAAGGAATGAGCGCGTGCACGACATCGACTGTGCCCTGAATCAAGAAGCCGCGAGCAGAATGCGAACGCGCCGCGGACGAGGGCAACGTTACGATCACTTCCGAGGACGCCTGTGAACCCCGAGGAATTCCGCCGTTTCGGACACCGCATCGTGGACACGATCGCGGACTACCGCGCTGGCATCGAAGCTCGACCCGTTGCGTCGAGCGCGAAACCTGGCGCCATCCGCGCGCAGATCCCGACCGAGCCGCCCGAGGACCCCGAGGATTTCGAACGCGTCCTCGCCGACGTCGATCGCCTCGTGATCCCGAATCTCGCGAACTGGCAGCATCCGCGTTTCTTCGGGTATTTCCCCTCGAACGGCGAGCTCTCCGCGGTGCTCGGTGATCAACTCTCTACGGGGCTCGGCGTCCTGGGCCTCGCGTGGGCTTCGAGTCCGCCGCTCACGGAGATCGAAGAGGTCGCGACGGATTGGCTGCGCCAGATGAGCGGCCTTTCCAACGTGTGGAGCGGCGTGATCCAGGACACGGCCTCGACCAGTTCGCTGGTGGCGCTCCTGTGCGCGCGCGAGCGGACCTCCAACTTCTCGCTGGTCCGCGGGGGTTTGCAGGGCGAACAGCGGCCGCTCGTCGTCTACGCGTCGGAACACGCGCACAGCTCGATCGACAAGGCCGCGCTGATGGCCGGTTTCGGCCGCGAAAACCTGCGCAAGATCCGCACCGACGACTCGTTCGCCATGGATGCGGATGCGCTCGGCATCGCGATCCGTTCCGACCGCGAGGAAGGCCGTGTTCCGTGCGCCATCGTCGCGACGACGGGCACGACGACGACGACCGCCATGGATCCGATCGATGCTTGTGCTCGCCTCGCGAAGGAGCACGGTCTGTGGCTGCACGTCGATGGAGCGATGGCCGGCTCGGCGATGATCCTGCCCGAGTGTCGCTCGATGTGGAGCGGCATCGAGGGCGCCGACTCGATCGTCGTGAACCCGCACAAGTGGTTGGGCGCGTCATTCGATTGCTCGGTGTACTACGTGCGCGATGCCGAACACCTCGTGCGCGTGATGAGCACGAGTCCGAGCTACTTGAAGACCGCCGCTGACGGGCAGGTCAAGAACTACCGCGACTGGGGGATCCCGCTCGGCCGTCGATTCCGCGCGCTCAAGTTGTGGTTCCTGATCCGCGAGCAAGGCGTGAGCGGATTGCGAGCACGTCTGCGTCGCGACATCGAGAACGCGCGGTGGTTCGCGGAAGAAGTGCGTCGCACGCCGCAGTGGCGCGTGCTCGCGCCCGTGCTCCTGCAGACGGTTTGCGTGCGCCACGAACCACCGGGGGTCACAGGCGATGCGCTCGATGCGCACACGCTGCGTTGGGCCGAGGCCGTGAACCGTTCCGGAGTCGCGTATCTGACGCCGGCGATCCTCGAAGGTCGCTGGATGGTCCGTGTGTCGATCGGCGCGCTCGGGACCGAGCGCGAGCACGTGGCGCAGACGCTGGCCGCGATGCGGGAGGCGGCGACAGCGGTTTGAGCGAAATCCGCCGAGAGAAGGCGCAGTTTCGCGATCAGTCGGCGACATCGCGGCGACGGCGCGACGGCACGAACCGCAGGACGACGATCGCCACGACAACGGCTGCGATCGTCATCAGCACGACTTTCAGCAAGGAATTCAACGCCCGATCGACGGACTGATCCACGCGCGACGCGGCGTCGTCCATGGTGCGCTGCACGACCGGCAGGCTCGTGTCGAGCCGCGCGACGGCGGTGTTCAGCTGCTCCAGGACCAGTGTCGTCTGTGCCGCGAGTGCCGTGTACTCGACCGGGTCGAACGGCTTGCCGGGAGACGACTCGTCCTTCAGGCCCTGGCCCTCGCCCTCCGCGGTCGAGCCGCGGAAAGCGTGCGCCATCGATTCCACCGCCTGCGCCGTCCGAGTTCCTGCGTCCAGCGTCTTCTCGGCCGTCGTGAGCAGCGCTTGCGTGCTCGGCGCCGTCCGTTCCAGATCGGCGGCGAGTCCTGCGCGCTGCTCCGCGGCAGCCTTCGAGATGTCCTGGACCAGAGCCTGGCCTTCGATGCGTAACTGCTCCGGCAGCGCAGCGACGGTCTCCGACACGCTCTCGAACGCCTTCGAGGTGCGCTCGACGCTCTCGACCACTGCGTGTATATCGGCCTGCTGCGTGAGCTGCAGCGCGAGGAGTTCCGCGCGCCAGGCCAGCGTCCGCGGCGCGCGTTGGGCGAGGTACACCGCGCGCTCGCCCAGCTCGCGCGTGCGCGCGATCTCACGTGCCGC
>CAZKIY010000001.1:0-30668 GCA_964552875.1 uncultured Planctomycetaceae bacterium | reverse complement strand
CGAGGTACACCGCGCGCTCGCCCAGCTCGCGCGTGCGCGCGATCTCACGTGCCGCAGGCTCGATCGAGTCGAGGGGATCGAGTCCTAGCGCGCCGAAGATCGTGACCGTCTCCTTGGGATCCAAATCCTTCGACACGAGGTCCTCGAAACGCGGCGGGCCGGCGCGCTGGAGCTGCTCGGAGTCCGTCGCCGTCTCGTCCCAGCGCGCGATCACCCGCCCGACCGCCTGGCTCAGATCCTTGCTGAGCAGCCGGTTCACGGTCTCGATCCCTTCCTCGACCAGCGAGTTCCACACAGCGAGCATCGGCTCGTCGGCTTCCTCGCCGTAGCGCTTGCTCCAGTACAACCTGTGAACGCTACGTTCGTAGATGCACAACGCGAGCAAGTCGGACAGCGCCGCGATCGGCCGCGATTGCGCAGCGGTCTGGTACGCGCGATCGGCGGTGCTGAGCCGCCAGCTCAAGGCCCGCTCCGCCGCTTCGGGTGTGTCGAGCCGGTTCGCGAAGATGCGCGTGGCGATGTCGATGCGCGACACCATGCGGTCGGCGAAGCGCAGACCCTCGTTGCGCACGACCTCGAGATCGATCGTCGACTTGCCGTCGGGGCTGGGCGCGAGGATGCCGAGCAGACGACCGGGAGCCTCGGCGACGCTCTGGAAGATCGAGCACGAAGTCGCCATGAGTGCTACTGCACAAAGCGCCAAAATTCCACGCGTTCGTGTCATTGCTTCCATCGCGGGGTGAAGCCTCGGGCCTCCGCTCCCGAGCGCGCGCCGTCGCGCGCGTTGACACGAGGAGCGTGTGCGCGCGGATTGCAGTGCACCTCCCGTGCCGGACTCGTCGGCGACCAGGTTCGCTGGTCGCGCCTCGCGGTCGAATGAATCGCCTCGTCCGGTTCGATCAGACCGTCCGCGAGAACGTGCGCTGTCCGTCGCCGCCCGTCGCTTGCCGCGCGCGGTAGTACGCGTCGAAGGGCAGCGCGACGTTGCGCAGGAACAACTGGCCGAGCGGCGTCACACGGATCGATGTCGGCGTGACTTCGACGAGGCCGTCGGCCTCGAGCGGCGCCAGCTCGCTCAGTTCGCGCGCGAAGTGCAGCGCGAAATCCACCCCGTGGCGCGCGCCGACCGCCGCCGTATCGAGCACGAGGTTGCACATCAGCCCGACGATGACGTCACGACGCAGACGGTCCTCGGCCGAGAGTGCATGGCCGCGGAACGTCGCGAAACCGCGCTGGTTGGCGTCTTTCACGTACTCCGGCTCCGCGTGCGCGTTCTGCACGAAAGCGCCGCCGACCTCGCCGATCGCGGAGACCCCGAGGGACACCATGTCGCCGCCGCGCCGCGTCGTGTAGCCCATGAAGTTGCGCTGCAGACGACCGGCTGACTGAGCACGCGCAAGTTCGTCGGTCGGGAGCGCGAAGTGATCGAGGCCGATGTAGACGTATCCCGCATCGCGGAACAGCTCGAGCGCGCGCAGGAAGATCGTGAGCTTCAGGTCGCTCGACGGCGCAGCATCGATCTCGAGTGCGGTCTGGTGCTTCTTCATCCACGGCACGTGCGCGTAGTGGAAGAGCGCCACGCGCTCGGGCCGGATGTCGAGCACGCGACGGATCGTGCGCTCGAAACCCGCGAGCGTTTGGTGCGGAAGTCCGTAGATCAAGTCGATGTTCACCGACGCGATCCCGGCCGCGCGGGCCACGTCGACGACGGCGCGCGTCTGCGCCTCGCTCTGCACGCGGTTCACGGCCTTCTGCACGTCGGGTTCGAAGTCTTGCACGCCGAGCGACACGCGGTTGAAGCCCGTCTTGGCGAGCCAGCGCACTTGATCGGCGGTCGTGACGCGCGGATCGACTTCGATGGCGATCTCGGCGTCGAGCGCGAAGTGGAACGCGCCCGTGATCGCCTTTTGAACGCGCGCCATCTGCTCGAGCGAGAGCTGTGTCGGCGTGCCGCCGCCCCAGTGGTATTGGCTGACCGCGCGGCGGCCGATGCCGCTCGCGGCGACGAACGCGATCTCGCGCTCGAGCGCGTCGACGTAGCGGTCCGCACGCTCGCGGCTGCGCGAAACCACGACGTTGCACCCGCAGAAGAGACACATCTCGGCGCAGAACGGCAGGTGCACGTAGAGCGACAAGGGCTCTGTCGAGGTGGCGGCCCGCGCGAGTAAATCGGGATAGCGCGCCGCGTCGAAGTCCTTCGACCAGTCGACCGCGGTCGGATAACTCGTGTAGCGCGGGGCGGACGTCGCATAGCGCTCGAGGAGCGCACGGGCCGGTTCAGCTTGGAAACTCATCGCTGGGTCACGTTTCGGCCGCGAAGATAGCCCCGCCCGGGCCGGCGGCAGCGGATTCCTCGGCGTTCTGGGCCGTCCGACTTCGACCCGAGGGGCGATCTGGGCGATGATGTCAGAACGGCACGTGCCGCCCGGATCCCCTCGGTGACCTTCGACAACCTCCACACCCACGATTTCGTGCGCGTCGCGGCGGGCGTTCCGCGGGTCCATCTCGCGGACCCGATGGCGAACGCCGAGGCGGCGATCCGGATGGCGCGCGCGGCGGCGAAGCGCGGGGTGAGCGTCCTCGTCCTCCCCGAGCTCGGGCTGACGGGCTACTCGTGCGAGGACTTGTTCCACCAAGCCGCGTTGCAGAGCGCGGCGGTGGCGGCGCTCGGTCGCGTCGTCCAAGCGACGAAGGATCTCGAGCTCGTCCTCGCGGTCGGTTTGCCGCTGACGATCGACGGCGAACTCTTCAACGTCGCGGCGATCGTCGCGAAAGGGCGCGTGCTCGGGCTCGTGCCGAAGAGCTACCTGCCGAACTACCGCGAGTTCTACGAGCTGCGCCACTTCGCACCCGGCTCGCACGCGCGACGACGCGCGGTCGAATTGCTCGGCGCGAGCGTGCCGTTCGGCACCGATCTCCTGTTCCGCGTCGCGGGTCAGCCGAAGCTCGTCATCGGCGTCGAGCTGTGCGAGGACTTGTGGACTCCGCTGCCCCCGTCATCGCTCGCCGCGCTGGCCGGCGCGACGCTGATCCTGAACCTGTCGGCGTCGAACGCCACCGTGGGCAAGTCGGACTATCGACGGTCGCTCGTGCTCGGACAATCGGCGCGGTGCCTCGCGGCCTACGTTTACGCCGGTGCGGGCTACGGCGAATCGACGACGGATCTGGCGTGGGACGGACACGCTTTGATCGCCGAGAACGGTTCGCCGCTGGCGGAAAACGAGCGTTTTCGGCGCGAGGATCAGCTTCTCACCGCGGACGTCGATCTCGGGCGACTGGCCGCCGATCGCGAGCGCATGACGAGCTTCGGCGCTACGGCGCAGCGACACGCGGACGAGGTCGCGCGGTTCCGACACGTCGAGGTTCCGCTCGCGCTCTCGACCGACGGCGTCTTGCAGCTCGAGCGCGTCTACGAGCGCTTCCCGTTCGTTCCCAGCGATCCCGCCACGCGCGCCGAGCGTTGTCGCGAGGTCTACCGCATCCAAGTGCAAGGCCTCGCGCGCCGCCTCGAGGCCACGAAGTCGACGAAAGCCGTCATCGGCGTGTCGGGCGGCCTCGACTCGACCCAGGCGCTCATCGTCGCGTGTCGAGCGATGGATTCGCTGTCCTTGCCGCGCAAGAACGTGATCGCGGTCACGATGCCCGGCTTCGCGACCAGCGATCGCACGCTGGATCAAGCGCATCGACTGATGACCGCGTTCGGCGTCACGGCATCGACCATCGACATCCGTCCGAGTTGCCGGCAGATGCTCACCGACATCGGGCATCCGTTCGCTCGCGGCGAGAACGTGTTCGACACGACGTTCGAGAACGTGCAGGCCGGCGAACGCACGAGTCACTTGTTCCGCCTCGCGAACTTGCACGGAGCGCCGGTCGTCGGCACCGGCGACTTGTCCGAACTCGCACTCGGTTGGTGCACGTACGGCGTGGGCGACCAGATGGCGCACTACAACGTGAACGCCAGCGTGCCGAAGACCTTGATTCGCCACCTGATCCGCTTCGAAGCCGCGAGTGGCGAACTCTCGAGCGACGCCTCGCGCGCACTCCTCGACGTCCTCGCGACCGAAATCAGCCCCGAGCTCGTGCCCGGCACGAAGGACGGCCAACCGACACAGCGGACCGAGGACATCGTCGGCCCTTACGAGCTCGTCGACTTCCATCTCTACTACGTGAACCGCTTCGGATACCGGCCGAGCAAGGTCCTGTTCCTCGCTTGGAACGCGTGGCGCGATGCCGCGCGCGGCACGTGGCCCGACGTACCCGGCGATGAACGTCGCGCCTACGACCTCGACACGACGCGTCGCTGGTTACGCATCTTCCTGCAACGCTTCTTCGCGCAATCGCAGTTCAAGCGCAGCGCGATGCCCAACGGCCCCAAGGTCGGCTCCGGGGGCTCGCTCTCCCCGCGCGGCGACTGGCGCGCACCGAGTGACTCCGACGCGACGACGTGGCTGGCCGAACTCGACGCGACGACGCTCGGTTGATGAACGAGCGGGGCTAGTGGGGTGATTCCGAAGTTCGCGGCATGACTTGAGCCGCCTGCGACTCCCTGGAATGCGTTGCTGCTCCTCCGAGGGATGCAGCGAACACGCGTCGTCAATGCGCCTTGCCAGGAGGGCGCATTCAGCTTGAGTCATGCCGCGAAGTTCGGAATCACCCCACTCGTACTTCGACCCGCTACTTCTTCGGCGGGAACTCGGCGAGCAGCGCGCGCACGGCCTCGCGAACTTCGGTCTCCCGCTCCTCCGGCGTCCACGATCGATCGATCGCCTTCGATGCCTTGCCGCGCCAGACCAATTCGCTCTGCGCCGGATCGATGACGTCGAGTACCAGGGAACCTTCTTCGTACTGGTACACGTCGATGTCTCGGCCGCCGTGCCAATAGCCGCGTTGCGGATACGTGTAGCCCCAATCGACGATGCGCAGTCGCTCTTGGCTGCCCACGTGCGCGGCGATCTGGACATCGGGACGCGAAGCGGTCTCCACGAATCCGCGCGCGGCGAGCTCCAGATCGACGGCGTCGCGCACGCGCCGCATGGCGATCGACTTGTCCTGCTTCTCGATCCAGGCATAGCTCGCGATGGGACCGAACACGTGCGCGGTGTCGTAGTCGAAACTCGTCGTGAGTCCCGAGCAGGCCGGCAGCAAGGCGAGCACGAGCGCGGCGCACATCGAGGCACGTTTCATGATGCGACGGAGCATAACGCTCGCCATGTCCGCACCGAAGCGGTCACGCGGAGGCCAGGACGCGCGCGATCGCTTCCATGGATGCGACCGGAGTTCCGGGCAAGATGCCGCTGCCGAGGTTGAAAACGTGGCCCGGATCGCTGCCGAAACCAGCGAGAATGCGGCGGGTTTCGCTTTCGACGACATCCGGACTCGTGAAGAGGATCGTGGGATCGAGATTGCCTTGGATCGCGCACCGCGAGCCGATTCGTGAGCGCGCCTCGACCGGATCCACGCGCCAATCGATACCGATCGCATCCGCACCCGACTCGGCGAGGACTTCGAGCAGCTGCGATGCGCCGTTCACGTACAAGATGATGGGCGCGCGACCTCGCGTGCGCGTTCGGGTCTCCGCGACGAGTCGCGCGACGTGCGGCAAGAGGTGCTCGCGCCACGTCCGCGCATCGACAGCGCCGCCCCACGAGTCGAAGATCTGCACGGCGTCCGCTCCGGCCTCGATCTGCATCGCGAGGTAGGGGACGAGGTTCGTGACGAGTCGCTCGCACAGGCGCGAAAACGTCGCCGAATCGCCATGCAACATCGCCTTCGCGTGCTCGAAGTTGCGGCTCGACCCGCCTTCGACGAAATAGCTGGCCGTCGTCCACGGAGCGCCGCAGAAACCAAGGATCGCGCGCTCGTTCCCGAGTTCGCGACGAACGCGCACGATCGCCTCACCGAGGAACGCAGTGTCCTTCGAGGCATCGAAGTCGCGCAGAGCATCGACATCACCGCGCGATCGGATCGCGGGCGCGAGCTTCGGCCCCTCGCCCTCTTCGAAGCGCACGTCGACGCCCATCGCGGCGCACGGGACGAGGATGTCCGAGAAGATCACCGCGACGTCCATGCCGAAACGCCGAATGGGTTGCAGCGTGACTTCGGCGGCCAGTGCGGGATCGCGGACCATCTTGAGGAATCCGTGGCCACTCCGTACGGCGCGGTATTCGGCGAGGTAGCGCCCCGCCTGCCGCATGACCCACCAGGGCGTACGTGCGACCGGGTCGCGCCGAAGAGCGGAAAGGAACGTTTCGCGGGGCGTTTGCATCGTCGCGCGGATCCTAACCGCCGGCCGCTCGTTCGCGCGGCCTCCACTCGCGCATCGCGAAGATGGTGAACGTGTCGGCCCAAGCTCCGACGGCGCCGATCGAATCGTGCACGTGGGCCAAGAAGACGGCCGTGGCCATCGCAATCGAGGTTGCGAGCAAGGTGCCATTCAGGTGGATCGCTTCTCTCGACTCGAGCGCGAGATCCATCAGCGAGCCGTAGCGGTGCCGGGAGCCGCCGCATCAGATCACTGTCGCCACACGCGAGAGCGTTCGTGGCGCCCGACTGATAGTCTCGGTTCGTGCGCCCGAACCTCGTCATCCCGCTCGCTGCGCTCGCACTCGTCTCGTGCGGCAACGACCCACCCCGACCTCCGAACGTCCTGCTGATCTCGATCGACACACTGCGTCACGATCACTTGTCGTGCTACGGCTACGAGCGCGCGACGAGCCCCGCGATCGATCGGATTGCCCGTGAAGGGACGCTGTTCGAACGGCACATCAGTTCCAGTTCGTGGACGCTGCCCGCCCACGCCGCGATCTTCACCGGACTCTTCGACTCGGGGCACGGTTGCACCGACGTGGACAAGGCGCTCGAGCCGCGTCACACGACGATTGCCGAGCGATTCCACGAGAGCGGCTATTCGACGGCCGGCTTTTTCGCGGGCCCATTCCTTCACCCGGCATTCGGATTCGGTCAAGGGTTCGATCGCTACGTCGATTGCACGTCGTACGGCGCGACGCTCGATGCCGCGAAGCCCGTCGATTGGGCCAAGGACGACTCGACGCGCCGCGCATCGCATCAAGACATCGCGAATCCGCGCACATTCGACGCATTTCAGACCTGGTTCCAGGGACGCGACGACAAGCCCTTCTTCGCGTTCGTGCACTTCTGGGACGTGCATTACGACTTCACGCCGCCGCCGCCCTTCGATCGGAAGTTCGACCCGGACTACACGGGGTGGGTGACGGGGCGGGACTTCTTCTTCGACGAACGCATCGGTCCGCAGATGAGCGCGCGCGACCTGGAGCACTTGATCGCGCTCTACGACGGTGAGATCGCGTGGACGGACACGTTCATCGAGAAGATTCGGGTGCAGCTCGAGCAGGCTGGAGTTCTCGACGACACGGTGATCGTGCTGACGTCCGATCACGGCACGGAGTTCTTCGAGCACGGTTGGAAGGGACACCGCACGACCCTCTACGACGAGGTCATTCGCGTTCCGCTCGTCGTGCGTTATCCGAAGGCGGTGCCTGCGGGGGTGCGCATCGCTGCGCAGACTCGATCGGTCGACATCGCGCCGACGCTCGTCGAACTGTGTGGGTTGGAGCCGTTGCGCGACACCTCCGGCTCGAGTCTGGTCGAGATCTTCACCGATGCCACCGCTGGCTCCGGAGCGGGAAAACAGGCGGTCTCCGAGCTCGAAAGCGTCGGTCGATCGTTGCTCGCGATCCGCGAGCAGGGTTGGAAGGTCATCGGAAATCGCGCGCAATCGACGCTATCGGCTTTCGACCTCGTGTCGGACCCGGGTGAGCGACATCCGATCGGAGATCCCGGCTCGCCGCTCCTATCCGATGCGATGCGCGAGCTCGACGAAGTCGGTTCGGAGCTGGACCGACTCGCGACGTCGCACGCGGGTCCAGCCGCGGGATCTTCGCCGCCAGCCGACGTCCAGAAGCACCTCGACGATCTCGGATACACGGGCGAGGAATCGAAGCGCGGGCCCGAGCCCCGTTGAACCCGCGCGTGACGCGTCAGTAGTGAACGCTGCGGGTGCGGTGCGGTTCGCGGCCGCAGACACGGGCTTCGCGAGCACGCACTCGCAACCACCGATCGACTTCCGCCGAACTGGTGGCAGGTCGCGTGACTTGGATAGCCGTCAACAACAGATCCGCGGCGTGAAGAGTCGCGGTGCGGATCTCGACCTCGCGTTCTGAATGCGCGGGCACGATTTCGCCATGATCGACGCGACCCTTCAATTGGGCATCGTGAACGAGCGCGCCGGCGACACGCAGCGCGAGTGCGCACTCCGCATCGGAGCTCGGCGCGAGTTCACGCAGATCCTCGAAGCGCCCGATCCCGTCGTCGTGCGCGGCCGCAGCGACGTCGAGAACGAAGCGCTGAGCGCGATGGAAGAAGTGCACGTCCATCCCGCGGTAGCGCTGGACGTCGTGGAAGAAGGGCATCGTCGCGAGCGTCTCACACAATCGCGCGGCCGAACCCAGGGCCGACTCGACGAGACGGATCGCGGAACCGTCGTGACGGTCCATGAGGAATCGACCGAGGTCGCGCAACGCGCGGGTCTGGAGGTCGACGAACTCGGCCTGAGGCGGCTCGACCAGACCCTGTCCACGCAATGCGGCAATGTCGGTCGGCGTTGCGTGGACCAAATCGAGCGGCGCAAAAGGTCCGCGTTCCGAGAACCGGTCGACGAGGGCGATGTCGAGCGCCTCCGCAGCCGTATCGCCGGGGCGCAGCGTCAACTTCGGTTCGTATCCGCTGCCGAATCGCAGCGCGGCGCGAACGAGCAGGAATTCGACGACGTGCTCGGGCTCGATGCCGCGCGGCAGAACGCTCGGGGGCGGAGGCGTGAAGTCCGCGGCCAGTTCCTCGACCTTCTTGGTGACGACGCCGACGTGCACGGCGCGCTCGGTGACGACCCGCGCATCCCTGCGTGTACGGGCGAAAGACACCGTAGAAGCGGATGCGAGAGGCATGCGGGCTTCTAGCACACATGCGAAAGCGAATCGACGCTGCGTTTCAGCCCAAGGATCGGGCGAGTCGCACTCCGCTGAATTGCCAGCGCGCGTCCGGATGGAAGAAGTTGCGATACGTCGCGCGCACGTGACCGCGAGGCGTCGCGCACGATCCGCCGCGCAAGACGAACTGATTGCACATGAACTTGCCGTTGTATTCCCCGATCTCGCCCTCCCACGGCCGGAAGCCCGGATACGGGGAGTACGAACTCGACGTCCATTCCCAGACGTCGCCGAACATCTGTCGTAGTCCCGAACCAGAGGTCGAAGAGCGCGGATGCGGAACACCCGAATCGGCGAACCGGCCCTCCACGCGACACGTCGAAGCCGCGTGCTCCCACTCGAACTCCGTGGGCAAGCGCGCGCCGCTCCAGCGCGCGAAGGCATCGGCCTCGTACCAGCTCACATGGCAAACGGGCCTCGCGAGATCGAGCGGGACCTCGCCGGCGAGCGTGAACTCCGTACGCGACGCATCGCGCATGCGCCAGTGGAGCGGACCCTTCCAGCTCTCTGCACGCGATGCCTCGGATCCGTCGGACATCCAAAGTTCCGGCCGCGAGTACCCACGATCGTCGACGAACGCGAGCCATTCGCCGTTCGTGACTGGCCGCGTTGCAAGCTCGTAGGGCTCCAAGAAAACGCGATGACGTGGCGATTCGTTGTCGAAAGCGAAGTCGGCGGTGCCGTGACCGATCTCCTGCACGCCGCCGTCGAAGCGCACCCACTCGGGCTTCGGAGACTCGCACCGCGGGGCGAAGGCTTCCTCGCGGTACACCGGCGATAGCGGGTTCGAACCGAGGAGGAACTTGAGATCGGTGAGCATCAATTCCTGATGCTGCTCCTCATGCGCGATTCCGAGCTCGATCCGCGCGAGTGTGGCCGCATCGACGCCAGGTCGAGCCAACAAAGCCGTGATCGCGGCATCGACGTGCGCTCGATACTCGCGGACTTCGTCGAGTGACGGCCGTGTCAGCAGACCACGCTGCGGACGCTGCCACATCGGCCCGACGCCGACGTAGTACGAGTTGAACAGCTCACGAAACGCCGGATGGAACGGCCGATACCCGGCGACCGCGCGCTCGAGAAGGAAGGTCTCGAAGAACCACGTCGTGTGTGCGAGATGCCACTTGACGGGGCTCGCGAACGGCGCGGATTGGACTTGGCAATCCTCGGGCGAGAGCGGTTCCGCGAGTCTGAGCGTTGCGACGCGAGTCGAGCCGAAGCGCGGAGCCAAAGTCTCGATCGTCGTGGCCATCGGATGAATCGTAGCTCATTGGTCGTCGCGGTAGGGCTCCGGTGAACTCACCGCGCCATGCCGATCACGAAGCGATACTTGACTCGCTCGCGAGCATGCGCCGGTACGCCTCCTCGATCTTCTGGATCGAGATGACCTCGATATCGCTCGTGATGTTCCACTGGGCACAGAAGTTGAGCATCTGCTGCATTTCGACGCGTTCGCGCTCAGCTCTTCGCGGACACACGCGCCGCGATCAACTCGTCCAGTTCCTGCTGCAACCGCGGCAGGATCGCGTCGTACGGGAACGCGCCGAGCTCTTCCTCGCCGCGCTTCAAGTTCACGAGCGTCGGCCCGCACCACAGCCCCAAGTCCGCGTCATCCGTCTCACCCGGCCCGTTCACGCGGCAACCCATGACCGCGATGGTCAGCTTGTGGGCCTTCGCATACTCCGTCATGCGCTTCACGTCGGCCGCGAGCTCGATGAACTTCTCGTTCTCGACGCGGCTGCACGACGGGCACGCGATGATGTTCAAGCCGTCGAAGAAGTTCGGCGGAACCGAGCGGAAGCGGCCGGCCTCGATGTCGCGGATCAGTTCGCGTCCGACTTCGATCTCGCGCCCCTTGTCGTCGAACGGCAGCGTCAGCGAGACGCGCAACGTGTCGCCGATCCCGCGTGCGAGCAACTGCTCGAACGCGATGCGCGTCTTGATGATGCCCTCGGGCGGCATGCCGGCTTCGGTGACGCCCAGATGGATCGGGACATCGGGGCGCTCGGCCGCGAAGCGCGTGTTCGCCTCGACGACGAGCCGCGGATCGCTGTCCTTGATCGACACGAGGTAGTTCGTGAAGCCGAGCGAATCGACGAGCGCGCAGTGCTCGATCGCGCATGCGACGATCGCCGAAACGTGGTCGTCGGGATAGCGCGCGTCGTACTCGGGCGCGATCGAGCCGGCGTTGATCCCGATGCGGATGGCGCAATCGTGCTTGGCCGCTTGATCGACGATCCACGCGACCTTGTCGCGCGTCGACTTCTCCTTCTCGTGGTGATGGAGGTGACCGGGGTTGTAGCGGATCTTGTCGACGTAGGGCGCGACGTGCTCGGCGAGGCGATAGCTCTCCTGGAGGTCGACCGAGAGCCGCGCGTCGGTCTGCGCGCGCAATGTCGCGAGCGCGTCGACGTCGGCACGACTGTCGACCGCGATGCGGATGAGGTCCGCGCCCGCAGCCTCGAGGATGCGGATCTGCCGCAGCGTCGCGTCGAGATCGCGCGTGCGGGTCGCGGCCATGCTCTGCACGGCGATGGGCGCGGCGCCGCCGACCTCGAGGCCTCGGATCGAGATCGTGCGGGTCTTCCTGGGCGGGATCATGGAGGCGGGCAGTCTAGTACGGAGCTCGCGTGCGCACCCCAGGCCGTGGGTGAAGATGGTCAAGTCGGCTCGACTTCACGCGGGTCGGGTGTGGCGACTTGCCGGATCGCGCGACCTGTGCAGACTCAGGGGAGATGAACCTCCTCACTCCGCGCCGACTGTTCCTCGTCTTCCCCGTTCTAGCAGCGACGGTCAGTGCACAGTGGCCCTCGAACCCCGCGCCGAACCTAGCGGTCTGCAACACGATCGGCGACCAAGCCGTGCCGAAGGTCGCGGCCGGCGGTGATGGAACCACGTGGACCGCGTGGTTCGACAACCGCGGCGGCAGCTATGCGGTCTACGCACAGAAACTCGACCCGACCGGCACCGAGGTTTTCCCGCACAACGGTCTGCTGATCAGCGCCAATCCGCAGAGCACGTCGCTCGTCGACTGGAGCATCGACAGCGATGGCGCGGGTGGTTGCGTCCTCGCGTTCACCGACACGCGCGCGGGTGGCGACCTCGATGTCTACGCGTATCGCATCGACGGAACGGGCACGTTCTCGTGGGGCGCGAACGGAGTCGCGCTCTCGAACAACGCGGACTTCGAGGCCAATCCGAAGATCGCGCGGCTCAGTGACGGATCGTTCGCCGTGACGTGGTCGCGTTCACCGAGCCCGGGTCCGGGTGCGGTCCACGTGCAGAAACTCGACGCGAACGGCGTCCCCCAGTTCGCGGGCGACGGATTGCAGATCGTGGGCCCGGGCGTCGAGAAGCCGTCGTTCAGCGCGATCACGGCCTCGGACGCGGGCGGTTGGATCGTCGGATATGTGCGCGACACCGCGACGTTCGCGAGCTCGCGCCACTTCCGCGCGCAGAAATTCGATTCAGCGGGAAATGCGCTGTGGAACGGCGGTATGCCTCTCGCGATCTACGACGCGAGCGTGATGCCGATCGCGTATCAGCCGATCGTGCAATCGGACGGCGCGGGTGGCGCCGTTTTCGCGTGGCACAGCTCGGTCGGGTTGTCCGACTGCTGGATTCAGCGCGTGAGCGCGGCCGGCGTCGAAGTGCACGCGCACAACGGCGTGCAGGTTTCGACCGAGGGTTCGCGTCAGAAGTACGACCCGCAGATCGCGATCGTGACGGGCGGCGACGTCGTCGTGGCTTTCAACAAGCGCAATTCCGCGCAGAGCCAATGGGCCACGTGCGTTCAGCGCATCGACACCGCGGGAACGCGCCTCTGGACGAACGATGGCATCGAGCTCATCCCGCTGAACGGCATTCCGAAGCAGTTCGAGCGCTGCGTTCCGAACGGAAACGACGCGATCGTGCTGACGTGCGAGCAGACGAACTATCCGGCGCAGGGCGTGCGCGTCCTCGGATTCCGCGTTGATTCGGCTGGCGCGAGTGTGTGGGTGGCATCGCCGGTTGTCGTCAGCTCGATCCTCTCGACGAAGGACAAGATCCCGGTCGTAACGGATGCGACGGGTGTCGTGCGCGCGGTGTGGGACGACGGCCGCAACGATTCGGGCGACATCTATGCGCAGAACGTGAACGCGGACGGGACGCTCGGCCCTGCGAACGTCTCGACCGCGTTCTGCTTCGGGGACGGCTCGGGGACGCCGTGTCCGTGCGCGAACAACGGCGGAGCTGGAAATGGCTGCGCGAACTCGCTGAATCCGAATGGTGCGCAGCTCGGCGCGACGGGCACGCCGTCGATCGCGAGCGACACGGTGATCCTCCAGGGGTCAGGCATGCCGGACAGCACGGTGCTCTACTTCCAAGGCACTTCGCAGCAAAGTGGCGGAGCCGGCTCGGTGTTCGGTGACGGCAAGCGCTGCGCCGGTGGAACGGTGGTGCGTCTCGGCACGAAGACGAACGTGGGCGGGGCGAGTTCGTATCCGGTCCTCGGCGATGTCTCCGTGTCGGTGCGCGGCGGTGTGACCACGCCGGGATCGCGCGTGTACCAGGCTTGGTATCGCAACTCCGCCGCGTTCTGCACGGCTTCGACGTTCAACCTCTCCAACGGGATCGACTTCGTCTGGAGCCCGTGATCCGCTCGGCCGAATTCGGATTCGGCAGCAGGCGAAAACGATCAGGCCACCTCGTGCGACACGGGGTGGCCTGAATTGTTCTCTCGAAGACGTCAGGGCCCCGTCATGGCCGGCTTGCGGGCTGTGATGGCCGCGTGCCCAACGGTATCGGTGACGCGCTCGATGACCGGCTTGTGGCCCGCGCGATCGATCGTGATACCGAGATAGACCGTCGCGCCCGGTTCCGGCGGCAGTTCGCAGAAGCCCTCGACCGCTTCCTGGTCGAAGCCGAGACCTTCGAAGATGAAGCGCGCTGCGCCTCGGCTCGCGGGGCGATCCCAACACATGTACTCGTCTTGACCGAGGACGCCGATCTCACGATCGTTGTCGAACACGCGCACGTTGCGCCACGAGCCCGCGGTTTCCTCGCGACGGCCGATGTAGATGCGCGTCGAGTCGGCGCGCACGGCCGATTTCGGATCGGGCATCGGCGCCAATTGGCGCGAAGGGCCGGCGCAGGAAGCCGCGATCGTGAGGGCGAGTATCGAGAGCTTGTTCATGGTGATTCGTTCGGAGGAGGGCGCGGCGAGGACCAGGCGGCATCGATGCAAACCGCGTAGTCGTCCGCGCCAGGTTCGCGTCGAGAGTCCGCGCGCCATTCAGGTCGAGAATCGCAGGCTGTCGAGACTAACGACACGAAGGCGGCACGTCAGTAGAGGGATCGGACCGCGTGCTTCGAGGTCGAATCGATTGCGATTCGAGCAGCAGTGCGTGCGCGATGGTGCTCACGCCGCGAGCTTGCGCGGCGAGAGACGAGCGGCGGCGACGACGGCCGCTGCGATCGCCAAGGCCACGATTCCCGCGAGTCCGGCGAGGACGCGCGACCGCCAAGCGGCCGACGATTCCTCGATGAACTCGAACTTCGGAAAGTTCGGCAAGTCGGCCTTCGTGAGCGGAGCGCGCTTGTGGAACTTCGGGCTGTAGTACGCGTGCAACTGATCTTTGAAGGTCTCGACCTGCACGCGGAACGCGCGGTGGCGCCAATAGCCCGTACCGGCGAGATCCGTCAGAGCCTCGTGCATCGCGATCGCGGGTGAAGCGAAGCGCCAACGGTCGACGACTTCTTGTTGAGCGAGGATTGCGCTCTCGAAGCGCTGCTTCACCGGGTCCATCGCGCGGCCGACTTCGTCCTGGACCGCCAGCATTCGGCTCATCATGTCGCCCTGCATGCCGACGGGGGCGAGCTCGGGGTGATCGCGATAGAACGACGAGACGAGTTCCTGGCCGCGTTTCTCGGCGACGGCGGCGGCCGCGCGTGCTTCCGCGACGAGCTCGGCGCGCGACGGACTCGGATGCAGGCTCTCGACGACGACGTTGAGCAGGGTCGGAACGACCAAGACGAAGAGCACCCAGATCGATCCGAGTGCCGTCGCCGCTGCAGCCGCGGAGCGCGCGTAGCCGTTCACGAGGGCCGCGAGCGCGAGCCAGAACGCGCCGTACGCGATCACGATGAGCACCGCGAAACCGGTGCGTGCTCCGACGCCCTCGGCCCCGCCGATTTGGCCCGCGACCAGCACGGAAAGCACGGCGATCAGAAGGACGGGCGCGCCGCGAGCGAACGCGCGCCGTGCGATCCAGACGCGCGGCGAAACACCTTGCGCGAGCACCATGCGCAACGTTCCCGCCTCGCGATCACCGGCGCACAGGTCGTACGCGGCCGCGAGGAGGAACAGCGGCAAGAGCCACACGAGCACGAACGCGAGGTCGAAGCGACCGGCGAGTAGTCGCGACGGATTCTCCAGCTCGGAACGGCCTTCGGACGGCTTTTCGAGACGCCACAAACTGACTTGTTCGTGCGCGGGGAGGAGATCCGCTTGGCCGACGGCGAGCGCCGGCATCGGCGCAGGCGGTAACAGCGCGGACGTCGGGCGACCCGCGACTTGGCGTGGATCGAGCGCTTGGCGCTCCAGCGCGTCGCGCACTTGCGTCGCCCATTGGAACGTGTCTTTCTCGACCAGTTCGGCGCTATCTCGCGCTGTGCGGCCCGCAGCGGCGCCGTTCGCGAGCCCGTAGACGAGCACGACCGCGAAGAGCACGAGTAGGACCCATGTCGCACGCTCCGCGAAGAAGAGCCGCAGTTCGAGGGTGAACGACTTCACAGAATCACCGCCCGAAGCCGCGTCGCGCTCCATCCGAGGAAGGCCAGGCTCGCGACGAGCCAAGCGGCGAGAACGATGAGCGAAGGCCGAGCATCGCGCCAAGCTTCGGCGGCCGACGCGACTTCGTGTCGGAACTCGGGCAGCGCTTCCCACAGCGCGCGTCCTGCCGCGTAGCCATGATCGCCGGGTCGCGCGTTGTTCATCAGGTCCTCGTTGAGCAGGCGCACGAACTCTCGGCGATGCTCTTCGGCCGCGCGCGCGAAGCGCCGGTGGTGCCCGAAATCGGTGCCGGCGAACGCCATCGAAGCCGAGCGCAGGGCGAGCATCGGCGCGGCGAAACCGGCCCATGCGACAGCGCGATCCTGCTCTTGGATGCGATCCCAGAGCTTCCCGAAGTGGTGGTCGAACACGACGCCGGCCATGCGCTCGCTCTCGAGCATCACGAGACCCTGGAAGTTGAACGGCAGCTGATCGACGCTCGTTTTCCCGTGCTCGGCGAGCGTCTTCTGTGTGAAGTCCTCGATCTGCTTGCTGCGCGCGTCGTGTCCGTCGAGGCCTTCCATGACGTCCTTCTGCATCTCCACCTCGAACTCCGCGAGCTTCGGCATCGGCAGTTGGCCGTGCACGACGTCGCTCGCGAGACGCGGAGCCACGATGCAGTTCAGCGCCCACATCGCGAGCAGGATCGTCAGTGCGGAACGCGCAGTGCGCGTGGACGCCGACACCGCGACGCTGCCCGCGACGATCACGGCGATGTAGGCCGCGTACACGGCGGCGAGCCAGCCCGCGCGCGTCCACGTGCCTTCCGCCGCGGGCGCGGAGCGCGACAAGAGCAGCGCGAGCACGGCGGCTGCCGGCGCGAGGAGCAGCGCGATGGCGGCTCCGATCCCGAGGGCCTTGCCCAGGACGATCGAGCGCGGCGCGACGCCCAGGCTCAACGTCTGTCGTAGCGTGCCGCTCTCGCGCTCGCCCGCGAGCGACCCGAACGCGAGCAACACGACGAGCAGCGGGACGAGCACCTGCAACGCGAGCGCCGCCGAAAGTTCGCCGAACCGACGCATCGCCGTCGCGTCTTGCGCCGGCAGGAACGCAGTCTGGTTCTGGCGGTGCGCTTCGAGGAACACCGTGGTCCCGACGAACGGCTCGATGCCGCGATCGAAGACGGCCAGCGGCGAGCTCGGCTTGAACACGTTCACGCCGTAGTGACCGGCCGAGTGCGAGTTCTTGTTGCCCTGCTCGACCCAGTTCTTGCGCTCGAGGGCCGTCGCCGCGTCGCGTTCGGCCGTTTCGCGCGCGACCTGTTGGCGCGCGAGCAAGCCGGCGACGACGAGCAGGACGAGGACGAGCACAGCCCCGAGTCGGAACCGCCCGTCGCGCCACGCGTCGACGAGCTCCTTCTTCGCGATGCCGATGATCATGACGCCAACCGTTCGAGGTACAGCTTTTCGAGGTCTTTCCCGCGGATTTCGTCGCGCGAGTGCTGCGCGACGAGGCGACCGTTCACGAGGATGCCGATGCGCGTCGCGTCCTCACGCGCGCGGAACAGGTCGTGCGTCGCCATGAGGATCGCGACGCCCTCGTCGGCGAGTTTCTTCAGCATGCGCGAGAACTCGTGACTCGCCGCCGGGTCCAGCCCCGATGTCGGTTCGTCGAGGAGTAACACCTTCGCGCCGGTCGCGAGCGCGAGCGCGATGCCGATCTTCTGGCGCATGCCCTTCGAGTACGTCCCGACGCGACGATCCGCCGCCTCGCGCGCGAGACCCGCGCGTTCGAGGAGCGCGTACAGTTCCTCGTGTCGACGTCGGTGACCACCGAGTCGACTGAAGTAGTCGAGGTTCTCGACGCCGCTGAAGCGCGGATAGAGCGACACCATTTCGGGGATGTACGCGAGCTTCCTGCGCGCCGCGACGGGATCCTGCGCCACGCTCGTGCCCGCGATGCGCGCGTCACCCGAGTCCGGCGTGAGGAAACCGAGGAAGAGGTTGATGGTCGTCGTCTTGCCCGCGCCGTTCGGGCCGAGCAGGGCGAAGATCTCGCCCGGTTCGACGCGCAGGTCGAGCGCATCGAGGGCAACGCGGTCCTGGAAACGCTTGGTGAGCTTCTGGGCTTCGAGCATGGGGGTCGGAGGGTAACCGCAGTCCGCGCGGAGGTCGCGGGCCGAGTCGCCCCGATGTCAGGCGATCTGCAGCTCCGGATCGGCGACGGCGACGCAGCCGTGCGGTCCTCTGTTTTTTTCACCCACCTCGAACCTTGCTCGGTCGGAAGCGTGGCGGGAGATCACTGATCCCGATCGACGGCGCAGGTCGCGCGTGCCCCCCCCCTCAACACGTGCTCTGCGAATGGGCGCGGTGACTCCCCCCGATCAGACGGCCCGCGGAACCTCCGAGGATCCGCGGGCCGTCGCTAGGGTAGGGGAATGAAGGGTCGCACGATCGTCGTGGGCGGCGGGATCATGGGTGCCGCGATCGCTCGATCCGTCGCACTGCGCACCGATCCGATCGACGCGCCCGTCGTCCTGTTCGAGAAGGCGCGCCTCGCCGCGGGTTCATCGGGGCGATCGGGGGCGATCTTGCGGCAGTTCTATTCGGATGCCGAACTCGTGCGGATCGCGCGTGACAGTTTGCGTGTCTACGCGCGCTTTCGAGCGACGACCGGGTGCGACATCGGTTTTCAACGGCTCGGAGTGCTCACGATCGGCGGGCCGGCGGCACCGCGCACGATCGAACTCGTGCAGCGCAACGCCGAACTCTTGCGCGCGAACGGAGTCGATGCGCGTCTGCTCGACGCGCGAACGATGCGAACGCTCGTGCCCGGTCTCGTCGTCGACGATGCGTGCGTCGGTTGTCACGAGCCCGACGGCGCGGGCGTCGATCCCGTGCGCACCGTCGAAGCGTTCGCTGCGCTCGCGCGTGAGGCCGGCGCGATCACGCGGATCGGCGAGCGCGTGCAAGGCATCGATGTGGTCGATGGACGCGTACGCGGTGTGCGCACAGCCGACGGATCGATCGCCGCAGAGCGCGTCGTCGTCGCAGCCGGGCCATGGAGTGCGCCGATGCTCAGCGCCATCGGCGTCGACATCCCGCTCCACGTCGTGCGCCCAGAGCAACACATGTTGGCGTCGCCGCGAGTCGTGTCGCGTGGCGCGGTGGATCGCGACGATGCGATCGCAGAGTCGGTGATGGGGCGTTTCGGCCTCGAAGCGAGCGCGTTGCCCGAGCCGGCGCACCCGGTGATCCTCGACCTCGAGCGCGGCTTCTACACACGCTGCGAAGGCCACGCCTCACGCACACGCGTCGGACGCATGGATCACTCCGAGGACGCCACGATCCTCGACCCCGACGGCATCGACGAACACGTGAGCGACACATTCCGCGCGTGGGCACGCGGAGCGCTCGAATCGCGACTGCCGCGCTATCGCGAAGAGGCCGACGCCGGTTCGCTCGTGGGCCTCTACACCCTGACGCCCGACGCGCAAGCCGCGATCGGCCCCTGGCCGACGATCCAGGGCCTCTTCGTGTGCACGGGTTTCAGCGGACACGGCTTCAAGCTCGCACCCTCAGTCGGCGAAGGAATCGCGCAGATGTTGAGTGACGAACTCGTGACTGCATTCGACCGCGCGTTCTTCGCGCCCGAGCGCTTCGAGAGAACGAGCGCAACGAACACGCATCGCGCGTTCGGCCTCTAGCGCGTTGATGAAGGTGTCAGTTGACTCCATCAACGCCCGGGAGCGTGGATGGATCGATCTGACACCGAAATCAACCTCGCGGGATCAGGCCACGAGGCCCGTCGAGCGCCAGAGCTTCATCTTGTTCGAGAGAGTTCGCGCGGTCACGCCGAGTCGGCGGGCGGCTTCGGTCTTGTTGCCGCGTGTAGATTGCAGGGTCGCGAGGATCGACACGCGCTCGATCTCTTCGAGCTTGCGATTCGCGAGTTGGGGCCCGAGCGATTCGGTCGGGTTGGAGGAACCCGTGGCGATCGTCGGGTTCGACGATCCGCTCGCGGGGACGAGCGCGAGGTCGGCCACGTCGATGCGCGTGTGTCGGTGCGTGACGATCGCGCGTTGGAGCGCGTTCTCGAGCTCGCGCACGTTGCCGGGCCAGGTCCAGGTCTGGAGTGACTCGGTCGCGTCGGGCGTGAACGTCGGCGTGTCGAGGCCGGCGAGCTTCGCGAAGGCAGCGGCGAAGTGCTGTGCGAGCGGCAGGATGTCCTCGCGGCGTTCGCGCAAGTTGGCGACGCGCACGGGCAGGACGTTCAGTCTGTAATAGAGTTCCTCGCGGAAGCGACCGGCGCGCATTTCGGCCGACAAATCGCGGTTCGTCGTCGCGAGGATGCGTACGTCGACGCGTTGCGAACCGGAACCGCCGAGTCGCTCGAACTCCTCGTCCTCGACGAGACGGAGCAAGCGCGCCTGGACGGATGCGGGGATCTCGCCGATCTCGTCGAGCAGGAGCGTGCCGCCGTCAGCGAGCTCCACGCGGCCTTCGCGACCGCGCGCGTTCCCGCTCGAGCGGTCGTGACCGAACAGCTCGAGGAGCAGGTGTTGTTCCGGCATCGCCGCGCAGTTCACGCGGATGAACGGGCCGCTCTTGCGCGGGCTCGATTCGTGGATGTAGTGCGCGAGGCGCTCCTTGCCGGTGCCGCTCTCGCCCGTGATCAGGACAGTGCCCTTGCTGCGTGCGTAGCGAGCCGCAGTGCGCAGCGTTTCGAGCATCGCCGAGCTCTTCGCGACCATGCCGGACGTCGAAGAGTTGACCTCACCACGCAGGTACTCGTTCTCGCGGATCAAGCGCGCGGTGCGCTCGACGCGCTCGATGACGACTTCGAGCGCCTCGCTCGTGCACGGCTTGAGGAGGACGTCCGAAGCGCCGGCCTTCATGGCCTGAACCGCGGTCTCCACCGTGCCTTGCGCCGTGATCATCACGGACGGAATGCCCGGCACTTGCTCGCGGATGCGCTTGATGAGCTCGACGCCGTCCATGCCCGGCATGCGCAGGTCGGCGAGGACGAGGTCGGGTGATCCCGACGCCGCGCGCTCGAGCGCTTCCGCACCGTTCTTCGCTTCGAGCGGCTTGTAGCCGAGCGCCGTGATGGCCTCGACGAGGAACTCGCGACTGAGTTGGTCGTCGTCGACGACGAGGATGCGTTGAATGGACATCGGCTGGCTTCTGTTACCGGGGTTCGAAGGGGATGCGCAGGAGAGTCGAGGCCCCGCCGAGGGGCCCAGGTGATTCGGAGACCTCGAAGCGGCCCCCATGGAGTTCGACGATCGCGCGGACGAGCACGAGGCCGAGCCCCGTTCCGTCGCACTTCGTCGTGAAGAACGGCTCGTCGAGGCGCCGACGCAGATGCGTCGGCACCCCGGAGCCGGAGTCGTGGACGGCGATCTCGATCTCGCCGCCGGCAAGCTTGGTGCACACGTCGACGCGGCCTCCGTCCGGAATCGCTTGGAGAGCGTTCGCGACGAGATTCCGCACCGCCGTGCGCAGCTTGATCCGATCGCCCGTGAATCGCGGGCAATCCACGTTGTTCGTAATGATCCATCGATCCGCTTTGCCGCGGCCGTCGAGGACACGTCGCGCCGAAGCGATGGCTCCGGCGGCGAGTTCTTCGGGCTCGACGGCGTCGCGCGCCAAAGGCTTGCGCGAGGCGATCGAGAGGAGGCTCGTCGCGATCTCTTCGACTTCGTCCACGGCCTCGACGACGCGAGCGGCCCAGCGGCGCTCGTGTCCGTCGCGAGTCGCGTGACGCACGAGGAGTTCCGCGAAGCCGCGCGCCGCATGCAAGGGATTGCGGATCTCGTGAGCGATCCCACCGGCCATCGCGCCGAGGTTCGAGAGGCGTGCTTCGCCTTCGAGCCGGCTCTCGAGATCCCGGATCCGTCCGTTCAGGGCATCGCGCTCGCCGTTCGGCAGCGACGAAGCGCCGCGCAGGATCGCGAGATCGCGCTCGGACTCCGCGCATCGTTCGGCGAGTGCCGTCATGCTCGCGAGCACGGCGTCCGAGATGCCGCTGAGCGCGCGCACGACGGCTTCCGGCTCGATCGCCGCCGGCGCCGGGACGACGTGAAGTGCACCGCCGGTCACAGCGTGCCTCCTGCTCGCGAGTGTTCCTCGAAGAACTCGACGGCCAGAGCGAAACCGCTGGACTCGTGCTCGAAACGAGCGCCGAGGCGTGTGAAGTCGCGGCGCGCGAGCGGTTCGCAGAGCGTCGCCGACAGTGAGTCCTCGTGGAGCCCGGAACCCTCGAAGGAAGTCGTCGCGATGAAACCCGTCTCGCGCGGTTCGATCTGAAGTCCCGCATGCCTGGCGCCGCGCGTGAAACCATGTTCGAGGACGCGCGCAAGGCAACGAGACACGAGCGATCCGTCGATGCGGACGCGCGCGGACGGCCGTTCGACCGCGACCAACGTCAGAGCGCGGTGATCCGATCGCAGAGCGTCGACGGCCGAGAGCCCGATCTCCTCCAACGTGCAATCGAGAGCACGTACGGGAGCGGGAAGCGACCACTCGACGAGGGCGCGCACGTCGCGAGCCAGGTACTCGAACTGCTCGGCCACGCCGTGGACCGGCACTTGGAGCGGATCTTCGAACGGGACTGCGGCGCGCAATGCGTCGAGCCCCGCGCGCAGCGACGCGACACGTTGTTCGAGGGATCGCGCCGCGCGCTCGCCGCAGGGCAGCGCCGTCGTGGTCGCGGGATCGAGGAGGTTCGTCGGCACGGGAGGAAGTCGTTGCGCACGGTGCCTCCCGTTCCCGGAAGGACCGGGTGGTGTTTCGGCACTTCCTGCCGGGTGCTTGACGAAACTTCCTACTGGACTCGGACGACGTTTCGCGTGCCCCCGCCTTCGCTTCCCTGCGAGGCCTGGAAACGGCGCTATTCGGGCTCAGACACTTCGAAGTCGCTTTCGGACCCGCCGCTTGCCCGCTTAGGGCGCCTGCGGATCAGCTCGGCATTCCAGTCGAACTCAACGCGCGACGCGGGGCGATTCGAAGACCTGCGGCCGACGCTCGAAGTGCTTCTCGACGGCGGCCCGCGCCGCCGCCGCGTCGGCTTGGGCCTGAACGCGAGTCTCGTCGGCCTTCGTCATGTTCGCGGGATCGACGTGGGGCAGAGATCGTCCGAGAGCCTTGCGGAGCGCTTCTTCACCGGCCCTCAGCGTTTCGTGGGCTCTTTCGCGGCCCAGGCGCGCCACGCCAAGTCCAAACTCTCGATCGACGCGCCTCCGATCTCGGCCAGCGCGGAGAGCTCGCGGTCCCGGCGATGGGCCACCGAGTCGAGCTCGTCCTTCCGCGGCAACGGATCCGTGATCGCGAGGAGGTACGTGCGCATTCCGCGCGGCCCGAGCACCTCGAGCATCCACTTGGCCTTCGACCAGGCCACGAGGTGGTCGGGGCCGGAGAGGCCTTCGAACTTCGTTTCGTTCGCGAGGTCCTTCCAACTGGGCGCGAAGTCGTTCGACACGAGACCGGCGACCCGACCCTCCCACTTCCAAGCGTCGGCACCGTCGCGCAACGTGCCCCGCGCGTACAGCGTGTAGCGCTCGTCGACGCGACGCGACGCGACGTGGGACCAGCCGTATTCGAACCAGATCGGTACCGGCGAACTCATCCCGCGGAAGCCCACGAGCAAGTTCATCGCGACGTTCGCCGCGACCTGCGAATGGAGCGCGGAATCGGATTCGTGGCCCCACGAATCGACGGCCTCGGCGCTGATCCCGAAGAAGAGTGAGCCCCCCACGAGTCGCTCCCGCATCGGGTCCGTCGAATCGCGCTTGGCCACGTAGCGAACGAGTCGCGCAAGGGTCGAGCGTCGTTCGGCGAGCAACACGGTGAACTTCAGCGGCATGCCGAGATGCGCTCCGGGCGCGATCGGGGGTCCGTTCGCCCCCGACTCGTCGAAGTCCGCGTCGGACACGCTGAAAGCGGTCGAGAACTCGGTGTGCATCTTCTCGATGCGGCGCGCATACAGGTGGAGGCGCAGCCAGGGATCGAGTTTCGCGGTTGGGAACTTCGCGGTGGGAAAGATGCGTTCGAGCGCGGCCAGCTCTTCGGCGAGACGCTTCTTCTCGATGCGATCCGACGCGATCTTGTACGACTGCAGCGTCGACCCGATCCGAAAGTGCTCGGTCTCGACCCACAGGACTGGCACGGCGATCTCGCGCGCGATCTCGTCCGTCGTGAACCCTTCGCACCACGGGAACGGCCCGAGCGACATGTATCCCGCCGCGTCGAGGCCCGCGCGTTGCCCGCGCGTGTACGGATCGGTGGCCTCGAAGGGCTGCGATTTGGAGTCCTCCTGGGCTCGCGCGGGAGAGAGCAGCAGCGCGAGCCCGAGGAGGACGCGAAGGACGTGCCGGGGGAGGCCGCCCCTCGCAATACGCATCATCGTAGCTGAATTACCGCGCAACACCGGCCGCGGGGACTTTGACCTCGACCTGGAAGAGCCTCGTGACGGCCGCACGCGCTTCAGCGACATCTTTCTTGGCCGTTTCGAGGTCGACATCGACGCTCTTCACCTTGGCGACGTCCACGTTCGGCGTCTCCATGAGCTGACCCTTGCGGGTTTCGAGTTGCGTGAACTTGCGCTCGCACTCGTCGACGCGGTCGAGGCCGGCGAGCACGAGCCTGGTCACCTTGTACGCGTCGATGCCGTACGTCGCGGCCAGTGTGGCTTCCATCGCAGACCACAACTCGGTGCGCGACGTATCCGACTCGAGCGGCTTCTTCGCCGATCCGTCGGGCAATGCGACGAAGAGGTGCTCGGCCTCGTTCGTCGGGAAGAGCGCATTGAACGGGTGTTTCGGATCCACGACATCGACCGGCAGCTTGACGCAGTGGAAGAAACGCGCGAGGACGAGCGTGCGCTCGTTGGACCCGTTGCTCGACAACAACGCGTCATCCGTCTTGTTGCAGACCTTGCACTCGCGCAGGACGAGCAGCGGACGCGGATCGTTCCCGGCGAGGACTTCGATGGCTTTCTCGCGCGGCAGTGCTTCTCGGCGTGCTTCGACGCCCGTGCCGTGCTCGGATCCCGTGGCCTCTTCGATCGCGTGCACCGGATAGTTCCAGCGCAGGTCGAGCAGCTCGCGCGAGGCGACGCTGCGCGGTGCCGCGGTAGGAACGGTGCCGCGGGGTTTGGCCGGTTTCATCGAACCGGTTGCGCTCGGCGCTCCTCCGATCCCTCCACCACCACCACCACCACGCCCGCCGACAGCGGGACCGACAGCACCGGGACCAGACGGCGAACTCGCCGCCCCGCGCCGCGGGCCTCAACAGCCGGGCAGTGCACTCGCTGGCATCCACGCCGCGCCCACGGTGAGGGCGGCGAGGCCAGCGAACAACGCGAACTTCGTTTGCATGGGAATCTCCTCGTGTGCGGGATCACCAGGATCCCTCAAGGCGTGCCAAGTCCTTCCTCGTTATACAGCGACCTCGGACAAGTTGCGTGGCACGCGGAATTCGTCGAATCGCCAGTACCGCGGGCCGGGAGCCAGAATCGCGCGCATGGGGGAAGCGCCCGATCCGCGGGCAGAGATCGACCCGAAGGAGCGCGCCCGGGCCCTCTTGGACCGCTGGCAGCGCACCGGGGACGTCGACGCGTTGGGGCAACTGCTCCGCTGGGAGGTCGACATCCTCGCCCGTCGATTGCGCGCACGAGCCGGCGGCGCAGTCAGCGCGTCCTACAGTGCTTCGGACATCGCGCAAGAAGCCGTGCTCGGGAGGCTGCGTCTCGACGAAGCTGCTCAGTTCGACGATCCACGCGCGATGGCCGCGTACCTGCGGACGTTACCGACCGGTTCGAACCTCGTGCCGGATCCGTTGCGCCCGTCGAAGTTCGCCGAGGCGCCGCGCGCGGATGAGTCAGGTCACTCCACGCGACTGGAGTAGCTTCCCGAGTTGCGTCCGCGCGCGTGTGTGCATCATCCGCGCGGCGTCGGGGCTCGCGGAGCCGATCGACTCGGCGACTTCTTCCCACGACGAACCGGCGTAGTCGCGCATGAGGATGAGCTCGCGATAGTTCTCGGGCAGCTCGTGCAGGCACTCTTCGACCAGGCCCTGCTCCTCCGCGTTGCGGACCTCGAGCGACGGCGTGTTCACGCGCGCCGGCGGGTCGATCGAGCTCTCGTGCTCGTTGCCGAGTCCGTCGAGCGCGATCTCGCGCGCGGACGAACGACGTTCGGCGCCGAAGTACTTCGCGCGCGCCGATATACGGTTTTGAACGATCGTGGCCAGCCAGCGGATGAGGCTGGATTCACCGCGCGTTTCGAAGCGATCGAGCGATTGGAGCGCTTCGATGAGCGCCTCTTGCGCGATGTCGCCCGACTCGACGTTGCGGCGCAGGCGCGGACCGATCCGTGCGCGGACGATGCCGAGCACGCGGTCGGAGTAACGCTTGAACAGCTCGTCCCGAGCGTCCGATTGCCCGCTCTGCGCCTCACGCACGAGATCGATCGTGGGCATGTCCTTCCAAACGCCGCCGTCGTTCATGCGCGTCAGTCCTTCTCTTTCCTGGTGACTTGCAGGATCTGCTGGAACCACTTGAGTCGGCCGTCCTTCGAGACGCCGTGCTTCGCGGCGCGTTCGAATACCAGATTCTGGTGCACTTCGCGGGCCTGTTCCGGCGTCAGGGGCTCGGCCGCGCCGCGCATCCGCGTGTTGGCGATGCGCTCGAACGTGTTCATCGCGCGTTCGTACGACACCGACTGGTGCGCCGAGGTCCGCTCGGTCTCGAGCTGCGCGAGCCAGTTCTCGATCGCGTCGGAGCGCTCCTCCATCGCGAAGGTCAGGATGCCCTCCTCGGGGTCCTGGCCGTCGAAGCCGTAGATCTCGATCGAAGTCGGCTGGCCGCCTTCGACGAAGGAAGCCCATTCCTTCGAGAGCTCTTGCGAGGGGACGATGCGCGGCCGGCAAGGGTAGACGCTGATCTCCCCATCCGCCTTGCGTGAGAGACCCAGGCCGTAGACCCACACAGGCACCGTCGAGTTCACCTCGACGCCCAGGAACTCGAGGTTGCTCTTCGCGGGGATCTCGAGCGTAGATTGACTCGACGAGATCGCGACCGTCGCGCTCGACTTCGGAGTGAGGTGGAACGGGGAGAAGACCAGACCGTCCTCGCGGCCTGCGGCTTCCGCGCGCATCCACGCACCCGTTCCGAGCGCCGTCGCTCCGAGCACGAGCGCCGCGAACGCCGGCTTCTTCACGAGCCACGTCGTTCGCTGCCACGCCGCGTGCGCACCGCTCGTGCGCGCGAATTCGTTCGGGAGCCCAGCGATGAAGCGCTCGAGGTCGCGCGCCAACTGCCCCGCCGTCGCGTAGCGCTTCGTCGGTTGCGAGGCGAGCGCGCGGATGCAGATCGCGCGCAATGCACGCGGCACCGAGCTCGGCAACGTCGCGACGCGGTCCTCAGGCCCGAGGCTGACCCGCGCGAGGAAACGCAGGATGTCCTCGGTCTTTTCACGCGTTTGCGCGCGCTCGAGGCTGAGCATCTCGAACAAGACGAGGCCGAGTTGGTAGACGTCCGTTCGCACGTCCGACCCGGTGCGCAGGTCGCGCGCCTGTTCCGGCGCGAAGTACTCCGGCGTTCCGCGCAGGACGCCCGAATCCTCGGTGCCCGGCCTGACGCGTGCCGACAGACCGAAGTCGAGGACGACCGGATCCGCGCCGCGGCGCAGGATCACGTTGTTCGGTTTCAGGTCGCGGTGAACTTGGCCGAGCTGGTGCGCGACCTCGATGCCGGCCGCCACGGGCGCGAGGATCTGTGCGACGGTCCGCGGCCAGCTCTTCGGGTCGATGCGATCGACGGTCGGCCGCGGCGATGCGCTGACCACTTTCTGCACGTGTTTCTCGACGATATCGCGCAATCGCGGCGCGCGAGTCGTCGGATCCGCGGCCTCCTCCGCCTCCTCGCGCTTCAGTTCGTCGAGCACGCGTGCGAGGTCGATCCCCGCCACGTTGTCCATGACGATGTACGTGTGCGCCTTGTCACGGCGGATGTCGTGCACGCGGACGATGTTCGGGTGGTCGAGCCGCGCGAGCGCCGACGCTTCACCGTGTGCAATCGACTCCCATTCCTCGGGCGTGCCCGCTTGCGCCTGCGCGTTGAAGACCTTGATCGCGATCTCGCGCTCGAGCTCTTGATCCCACGCGGCGAATACGACGCTCATGCCGCCGCGGCCGAGGATGGAGCGGATCCTGTAGCGCCCGCCGAGCAAGGATCCCGGCGCGTACTGCGGCGGAAGTGCTTTCTCCGCGAGCTGGTTCGCGCGCACGATCTCGGCGAACGCCTTGCGATCGACCTCGTTCGGCAAGCGCGCCGCGAACACTTCGAGCAAGACCGCTTCGCCGCGCGACGCGCGCCACACGAACTCCTCCGCGAGCGCTTGACGCCGGAACCTCTCGCGCATCTCGCCGCGCGCGATCTGCGCCGCCCAGACGTCGAGGTCGGCCGTGCCGTTCTGCGCCAGCTCGACGAGATACCCGTCGAGCAACTCGTCGACGACGCGATCGGTGGGCTGTTCGTTCGGGCCGGGGTTCATGACGTTGCGACTTCCCGGAAGATCCGCGCGCCGGCAGCCCGAACGCTCGTTCGACCTGCGGGAAGCAGGGTCTGTCATGGTACGGCGGCGCCGTCGGCTGCGAGCGATGCCGGTCCGAGCCGGTGGCCGGTGAGTGAGCGCGCCACACTGACCCTTGCCGCGCGCCCTGCAGGCCGGCCTCCAGCCGATGAACGAGCCGGGCTCGTTCATGAGGCGGCGCCGCGGCTCGATCCACGTTCGATTCTTCGCCTCGCAGGTCTCGCTATCGTACGACCCGCCATGTCCCGCTCCCGGCTCGCACTCCCGCTGTTCTTCCTCGCCTCGGCCGCGTGCTCGGGGGCGCCCGCGACCTCGGATTCGCCGAGGAAATCCGGCCCGGCATCGCAACCGGCCGACAAAGTCGCGCTGCTCGTCGGCATCGACCGCTATCCCGCGGATGCGGGGCTCGGCGCTCTGACAGGCTGCGTCCGCGACACGGAACGCGTGCGCGCGCTCCTCGTCGGGCGCTTCGGCTTCCGAGAAGCGGACGTCGTGGTGCTCCACGACGAAGAAGCGACGCACGAATCGATCGTCCGCGCGTTCGACGCGAGCCTGATCCAGCGCTCGCGCTCCGGCACCGAGGCCGTCTTCTACTTCGCGGGTCACGGCTCGCGCGTTCCCGACGCGGACACCGGGCCCGAGCGCGAACCCGACGGATTCGACACGTCCTTCCTCGCGTACGACAGCCGCTCGAACGGCCATGCGGGCGAGCACGACTTCATCGACGACGAGCTCTCCTCCCTCGTCGCCGCGTGCACGGCTCGCGGAGCTTTCGTCACCGTCATCGCCGATTCGTGTCACGCCGGCGGCGCGTTGCGCGGCCCGGCGAACTTCCGCGCGCGCACGGCTCAGCAAGGTCTTCGACCGTTCGATCGCGCTTACGGACAGGGATTCTGGCCCGGTGCGGTGCCCTATTACGGCGACTCGAACCGCGTGGTCATGGGCTCGACGATCCAGATCGGCGCGGCGAGCGAGAACCAAGTCGCGGGCGAGATCGACGTCGAGAACGTGTTCGGCACTTTCGAGCCGACCGGTGCGATGACTTGGACGATGGTGAACAACCTCGAGCGCGCCCAACCGGGCACGACGTGGGGCGACATCGCGCAGCAGACCGCGCTCGGCGTCGCGACCCTCTTGCCGTACCAGGACGTCGTGTGGACCGGGGAGGCCGACCGCGCGATCTTCGGCTCGTCGTTCGACACGACCTCGGGTTGGCGCGCCGTTGCGCTCGATGCGGCGACGGTCCAGATCGAGGCCGGTTCGCTCCACGGGATCCGCGAGGGATCCACGTTCGACATCCGCACCTCGGACGCGCGCAACACGTACGGCCGAGCGATCGCGGACCGCGTGACGTCGGTCCAGTCGCGAGCTCGATTCGAGCGCACTCCAGAGGCCGACCTGACGCGGGTGACGTTGCGCGCGATCGAAGTCGGTCGGCCGTCGGGTGAACCGCCGCTGCGGCTGTGGAGCGAGGTCGCCGGTCTCGGACCCTGGTTCGCGGGTTCACCCTGGGTCACGCAGGCGTCGAGCTTCGAGTCGGCCGATCTCGTCGTGCGTTCGGGCGCGGGCGGCTATCAGCTCTGGACGCCCGACGGGCTGTGCTTGCCGGGCTACCTGCCGATCTTGCCGCCGACGTGGTCCGACCAAGGGCGATGGGCTGGCGTCTGCGATCCGTACTGGCGTCGCGAATCGTTGTGGCGCTCGACGTCGCGGCTCGCGCTCGAATCGGGCGACATCCAGCTCGAGGTCCGCCTCGACACGCCGAACGCGAACGAACTCGGTGCGGCCGTTCCCGCCGGTTGGAATCGTTGGCTGCCGGCCGACGTTCGCGATCGGCGCGTGGTGGGCGGATCCGGTGGCGACCTGCCCATGGGCGTGTTCCGCGTCCGCAATCCCGGGCGACGGTCGGTGCGGTTGTCGGCGATCAATTTGCCCGAAGATTCCCGCTCGCGCCGCGTCATCGAACCGGCCGCCGGACGCGAGGCGCGCGTCCTCGAACCGGGCGAAACCTGCGCGATCCGCGTAGGTTTCCCGGCGCCGGATCCGTGGACCCTCGACCGGCCGATGCTCGACCGCTACCTCTTCCTGGCGACGACGGTCCCGTTCGACGTCTGGACCCTCGCGTCGGACGTCGAGCTGCGCGGCGACGAGGCGCCGCTGCCGGGGGTGCTGCGTCAGGCTCAAGCGCGCTACGCGATGCGCGGGTCGGGTGCCGTGGATCTCGACCGGTCGGGTCTTGGAGTCGCGGCGATCGACGTGCACGTGCTCCGGCCCCGCGCGGTCGGCGGCGTCG